>JAUIAG010000206.1 GCA_030425355.1 Verrucomicrobiia bacterium | reverse complement strand
GGATAAATGGTGGGAAGCCTTTGCCAGGGGGCGGGTATTTGTCACCAACGGCCCACTGATGCAGCTGCACGCCGGCGAGACCCTGCCGGGCACTGTGTTCCGCTTTGAAAACGGTGAGGATGACCGTCCGCGTCTGATACTCGACGGGGTCATCCATTCAAGAGATCTCATCGACCGCATCGAACTGGTCTACAACGGGGAGATAAAAAAGATTTCCCTGCCCCATGCCTTTTACCCGGATAAGAGCGGGTGGTTTCTGATACGCGCCATCACGTCTGTGGAGGAAACATTCCGGTTTGGTTCCACCGGTCCGTGGTATGTGGAGTTCGGAGGCAAGCCCCTGCAGCCGGATCCGGAATCGGTCCGCTTTTTCAAGGACTGGGCCGAGGAACGACTGACGGCCATCAGGCAGTCCGATATTCCCGGGACACTGATGGAGAATGCCGCCAGTCCATTCGAAGACGCGTTGAAATTCTGGAATGACCTCGGACCGTGAAAGGTGTCGTGGCGCTGTCGGTGCCAGGCACGCATGTGCCTGGCACCGACAGCGCACCGATAGGATATCATCATCGTGAATCCAGGTGCCGGATGGAAAACTGCACAGGGGCGGCAACCCGGCCATCGTCACTGACACAGGACACCGAGTAGGCGCCGGGGTGGAGATGGAGTTTGAGCGGTTCGGAGCCTGAGCTGACACCGGCCCATTCCCCGTTGAGGAACCAGTAGAGTTGAGCCGGTTTGTCTGCGGCCATTGGAGCCGGCTGGAAAGTGATGCATTCGGTGTTCTGATGGGTGAAATACTGTCCCTCGGCAGGACTTTCAATACGGATGGTCGAAGGGGCCGGCTTGCGGGAGTGCTCAACTGCCGAGTCCGTGTCGCTGTTTGATTGTGAATGGAGCGTGCACCATCTGAGTGGCGCATCGGGGGAACGGTATCCCCTGAAAGACTGGTCATGGGGGCAGGTGCCGGTGAGACGCAGTCCTGAGATGCGGCACAGCTGCACTTCCGGAAACTCACTGTCGGCCAATGGCAGGTCGAAGAGCCGGTCGGATGAGGGGGAATCCAGCTCACCGAGCACCAGGGCGGCGAGAGGCTGCGCCATGGACTGTCCGGTCAGGCCACTGTCAGTGGCACCGGACTTGTGGCCGACCCAGATGCAGACGGTCCAGTCCCGTGTCACGGCCACACACCATGCATCCCGGTGGCCGTTGGAGGTGCCGGTTTTCCATGCCACCGCGGACTCGTACCATCCCGGGAAGGATCGGGAGGAGAGCATTTCCAGAACCATACGGGCCGCGTACTTTTCGGCGGCGGGGACACTGGCAGAGCCAACAGCCGTGCGGTAGAGGCGAGCATACCCGCCGGCAAGGGCCAGAGGCGGGACCTCATAGGATCCAAGGGCAAGTGAAAGACCATAATCGCCGGTGTCAAACAACTGATCGACCACCTGATAATCCTTCAGAGCCCCGACCATGGAAGCTGTGCGGATTTGCGCCAGCAGTCTGACCGCCGGGATGTTGAGGGACCACGCAAGCGCATCGCGGGCGGTGACCCTGCCATTTTCGCGACCGTCGAAATTGCCGGGGCGCCAGGCTGTTTCAGGGAGACGTGCCTCATCCGGAGAATCCCAGTTGTCTGAAAGGATGGTCTCAGGAACGATCAGTCCCTTTCTGAGGGCCACGAGATAGATCCATGGCTTGAGGGCTGATCCGGGGGACCGGCGGGCCGTCACGGTGTTGACAAAGCCGCGGGGGGCTCCCGGATCGACCTCTCCATACAGTCCGCGCACGGTTCCCGTGGCATTCTCCACGACCACTATCGCCCTGTCCCTTTTAATTCTCTGCGAATCCATTTCCCGCTGGTGGAGGGACACACTGCGGAGAATCCCTGCCTGGATCCGGCCATCGAGCGGGCACTGGATTTTCCATGGAAAAGGTGGAGTCCGGGATATGGCCAGGGCCGGGGCCGGGGCACCCGATGCGGTGCGGAGGTCACCGGATCCGGAAAGAGTCAGAAGCTCCGGAACGAAGAAGGGCACAGGAAAACGCATGTGGTCGGAGAGCGGATCGGGGAAGTATCGGTCCCGGTGATAAAGCTGAACATCTGAGGGGCTCAAATGGGCAGGCAATTCACCCGCATCGGCCAGCTGCTCCAGAATCAACTGCTGCCTTTTTCGGGATTGCTGCGGAAACCGGTCCGGACGGAGGCGGTTCGGGCTTTGCGGAATGGCGGCCAGGAGTGCGGCTTCGGTGATGGAGAGCTCATCCGCGGGACGGTTGAAGTAATATCGAGCCGCGGTTTCCACCCCTTCGATATTGCCGCCGTAGGGCAGCAGGTTCATGTAGGATTCGAGGATCCACGATTTGGAACGCCTTCTTTCGAGATGGATGGCGCGGACACATTGGCGGACCTTGGCCATGAGACTCCGCGGTTCCGGATAGACCAGTCTGGAAAGCTGCATGGAGACAGTGGATGCGCCACTGATGATCCGCCGATGCCTGAGAAGCTGCATGGTGGCGCGGCCTGCCGCCTGCCAGTCGACACCCGAATGACTGAAAAAACGTCGGTCCTCGGTATGGAGCGTGGCCTTGATGACATTGGTCCCCATGGAGTGCAGGCTCACGGGAAGTCTCCAGTACCCATCCGGCGAGACCCGGCCCATAAGGACTTCGCCATTCCTCCCGACGATGAGGGTGGCATGGCTGTTGAGACGGCGGTCGACCTTCTCCGGATCAAAGGGCCATGCGGATATGGCGATCTCAATACCGAGCTGAATCAGCAGGCAGAGAAAAACAGGCAGACAGACAAGGATGATGACCAGTCTGCGTCTCCGGCGGGTTGAAACCCGGCCCTGCAGCCACGCAGCGGATCGATTCATCCATCGTGAAAACCGGTCTGCAAATGATGCCATGGCGCAGACAATGGACCTCAGGCATCCGGTACCGGGGCACCGGATCCGGCCGGGACTGAGGACTCAACACCGGCACCGGGGCGAAGGCGGCCGGCGGGATTGAATCCGGCCGAAAGGCCGGGATTGTACATCGCTTCGACGAAGACCCCTGGCACAGCGAAATCGCCCCTGCGATTGACGCGCAGACGGGAAACAAGGAATGCCCGGCCTGATGGGTTGATGGAGCCGAACACCAGCTGCCTGTCCTCGCGGGTATCGGTCGACTCAATGGTGAAATTAGTGGCTGTGATTGCGGAGACTCCATCCGGCTCAAGGCATCCCGGGAAGAGGTCCACCACAGCGACGGAGCTGATGGCCGTGGGGCTCTCCAGAATGACAATGGATTCGATCAGGTCACCGGTCTGCCATTGCTCCGGAGGGAGTCTGGATTCATGACGGTATTCGCGACGGACAACCAGCCCGGACGGATTCGGGACAGTGCCTCCCTGATCGGCCGCCGGGGCCACTGGCGGGACACCACTGAAATGGACATTGAGGACGAGGTCGGTGTCCCCCTGATTGGAGATGCTGACAGTTGCCTTGTGCGTTTCGATGGACTGGCTGTATCCGGAATCGGAGCCAAATGAAACCGGCTGTGCGCCATTGAGTGCCAGTGTCCCTTTGGGGGCCTGCGGGGTGCCGGTGACCTCCAGCAGCCGTCCGTAACCGAGGGCTGCCGCACCATTCTGAATGGTTGTTTCCCAGTCTCCATGACCGGATCGACGGTCATTGAGGAGCAGTCGGAGCTGACCGGCCTGGGGCATATCCGGGTCGAGAGCGGCAAAAACGGCGAGGGCCATTCCCATGGCACGGATGTCGGTGCAGAGCGGGTCCCTGCGTTCCTCATCGAAATAAATGTCGTGGACGGGCATGCCACGAAGCATCCGGTAGGCGGCGTCGCGTTCCCCTGACTCGATGAGGGCGCCTGCCAGGAAGACCCGGCCCAGTGAGTTCATAGCCTGGTCCGATGCAAGAGCGTTGACGTATGGAACACGGTGTTCCCCGAAAAGACCGAGGATGTACAGGGCATAAGCGGCGTCCTCCGCATTGGCTGTCGTTCGGATATTGTTGACGCCGGACTGCTGATCGAGCCACTGAATGAGTTCCCGGCGGAAGATCCGGCCCATGCCGATGTCTTTGCGGTCGCACTCGGCAATGAAATGCGCGGCATAGAGTCCGGCCGTATGCCATGTGGGCTGGTCATCCCGGCTGTCGGGCCATGCCCGGAATCCATCGCCGGTCCAGAACCGGTATTCGAGGTTTCGCACGACCTTTGAAAGTTCATCCCGGTAGTGGTTGAGGTCGATCTTCTCCGCGGGGTGAGCAAAGGCCTGAGTGAAGAGCAACGGCATGGCACCACTGACGGACTGTTCAAGGCAGCCATAGGGATAGGATCTGAGGAAACGGAGTGCCTCGTGGATCTCTCCCAGTTCACTGTCATTGACATGGAGCTGGATCCTGGCTGTGGACGGAAGATAGGGGGCGATGATTTCCTCCACGATGGATTCGCCCGGGCGGACCACCAGCCGGGTGGAGGTGGATTCGCGGACAGTGGAAGGCCTTATCGCGGTGTGGAAGGTCCACGTGCGCCGGGTTCCGGCTGCCGACAGGTCCACTGTGACTGCCCCATCGCCGAGGAACTCTCCACCGGCCCGAAGCGGGATGTCAAAGCCGCGCGTCGCACCGGGTTCCAGATTCATGGTGAATTCATCCGATTCGACCGGGTCCAGACCGTCACACTGAATACGGATTCGGGTTTCGACGGCTTCGTCAAGATGGCTGGTGAGACTGCCGCTGAGGAAGAACTGATCCCCGGGGACGACGGCAGCCGGGACCCCGGCGATGAGACTGACCGGACTCCGGACAGTCATGAAAGCCTGGGCACTTCCGGTGGATTCCGGGCCGAATGCGATGGCCATGATTCGAAGCCGGCCTTCGAGAGACGGGACGGTGAATTCAGTCTGCAGGTGCCCGTCGGCGGGGACATCGAAGACACCGAGGTCCTCGATTGCCAGTTCGCTGAGTGAACGGCCATAGGGTGAAAGGAAAATACCGGACGACCCGCCTCCTGTATCCGACTGTCCCTGAAGGCTCTGTGCCCGCGTGATATCCGGGTAGAGATGATCGAAGATGTCATGAAAGCCGGCGTTGAGGGCCTTTCGACCATGAAACCACTGATGCGGATCCGGCAATGGGTAGGAGGACATGGCCAGAATTCCTTCATCGACGGCGAACAGATGGACGCCGGTATCCGAAAGGGCTGAGTCAGACTTGAGGCGTGTGTCGATGGTGATTGTGTCGCCCGGACGAACGACATCCGGAACATGGACCGAGGCGGTGATGTGCCAGGATCGGGTGTCGAGTGGAATATGGGCCACTCCGTGGATTCTCTCTGGAAAGAGCCCCTCACGATTCTGTTCCGGGTCACTGAGCAGCGTGACCACAGCGTGGGCGGAACCACCACGGCTTGCCGGAATTCCGACCTCAATGGAATTTTCACCCCGGTCGAGACGGACCACCCGGGTATCCAGGCTGTTTCCGCAGAAGATGTCGACGCGGGCGGATCCGCCCACCGGCGTCTCGACGGACAGGGTCACCGGGGCGCCCGAACGGAATTCACCCGCAGGAACAGTGACAGGAAGAGACAGTGCATCGGTGCCATTGCCGCCGGCAAGGGATGGAGGAAGTGATTCCGATCCGAAGTGGAACTCCGAGACCATGAACTCGCCATCAGCGGAATCCGGATGGAAAAGCCGCAGACAGTAGAGTCCGGGGGACTGAATACTGGTGTCGATGCGGCCGAGGGCTGCGCCGGGCTCAATCCTGCCACTGGCGGCATCCAGCAGCGAGCGGACATACTGCCACTTGAGGATTCCGGAGCCGGTGGCGACGAGTCTTCGCTCCCATTCCACTCGGCTGATGACCCATTCGACAGATTCCCCGAGAGTCACGGGGGTGGCGTCGACACCCGTGGCCATCCAGTCGAGAGCCAGCGACTGGGGGGCGCTGTCAGTATTCCGGCCGGAGCCGGCTTCAGCGACGCGGATCCCGAAAGCCACCGGCTGCGGATGAACACGACAGCTGTCATTGAGTGTCATGGTATTCCCGGTGCCGTCATCAATGGAACACTGCAGACCGAGGGTGAAGGCTCCGCCTTCAAGCCATTCCTGAGGCAGCGTGAACTGGATATCCATCCGGCCGTTCTCATCGGTTATCCCTTCCAGCTTTGTGTTGTGAATACCGGAAATGTCTTCCAGCTGATTATCGAACCGGAACCCGTCGCGGGTGAAGCCGTCCCAGTCCATCGGGAGACGGCGAAGGCGGATTGTGCATTCCAGTCCGGGCGCCGGCGCACCGAAAAGGAAGTCCGTCTGTACAGAAACAGAGAAAGTGGTGGACGGGTCGGCGGAGGAATCGGACGGCACGGAAACCCAGCGGGCTTCAATCTTCCGCGGCTCGAAAAATTTGACATGCACGACGCGCTCGCCCCACAGGTCATCGGAATCGCCTGGAGTATGAATCCTGATCCGGTATGGGCCGGTGGGCAGTGACTCCGGGATGCGGATGGCACCGGCGGCGTGGCCTGCGGTATCGGCATGGAGCACTCCCCTTGCCAGTGGCTCGGAACCGGACCGGGATACGAGAGCCCATCCCAGCGGCAGACCATCCGGCACAGCGGCACCACCAGCATCGCGGATAATGCATCCCCACTGAATGGAATCACCCGGACGGTAGAGGTCTCTTTCACTGTAAACGAAGGCGTCGTATGCGGCCTTCACCGGTCCCCTGCCCTGAACGTATTCATGACCGGGTAATGAAATCAGGCTCCCGTCATCCAGGATGACCATGTTGCGGTCTCCGTCGAGTTCGGCAGCAAGCGCATGAGCGGACACCCCGGCACGACCGGGAGGAATTTGAAGGTCGGCCAGACCGTCCCCGCCGGTTAAACCGGAGACGATTTTATCGAATTGATAGGAGTAGAGGGAAACGGACACGCCCGAGACAGGTTTGCGGCTGGAAAGGGAGGTTACCCAGACCCGCCATGTGCCTCCCTCTCCATGTCGCGTGACCTGCAGCCCCAGATCGGAAATAATGATGACACGGCTGTCTTCAGGGGGATAGAAATAGCTGTCATGCCGGGAGGTCTGCTCATCCGCTTTCGCCTGATGGACACGGATCTTGTAGACACCCGGAGCCATTCCCGCCACATGGCTTCCCATATCCAGCATGTAGGGCTCAGTGGCTGTATAGTCTTTTCCGGTTTTGAATGACCATGATTTGACCACTTCACCGAACTCATCCTCGCTGTAGGTGTTCTTGAGAAAATGAAGGATATTCTGATCATGCACCCGGGTCACCTGCACATCGACGGCATCAACCTTTTCCAGAAGGATCGGGATCACCTTATCCTGGGTGACAGGAAAATACGGGCCGGAGGTGAGAAAATCGAGCCGTGGTGGCGCCGGCGGCGTCTTGAAAAGGTATGTGAGGCCGCTGTCCAGTGTGAATCCCCGGGTGGTCGGCAGGCCGCTGCCGAGTGAGACAGTGTAAACAGTTTCCTCTTCAAAGTCCCCTTCCAGGAGCAGTTCACTTTCACCACTGCGGCCGATGGAAAACTTCACCTCGGGCTCAAAGCGGATGAATGAACCGGCCTCCATCGGATTCACCGGATAATTCACCGAAAAATGAACGGTCCCGGGATCATACTGATAGACTTCCGGGCGGGAAATCCGGAGTGATGACGAGACATCAATGACCCTGTCCTCCCACTGAGGATTCCCCGGGGCGTCCCGCAGGTACCGGATCCGGAATTGTGTTTCCGTGCTTTCATGGTGGACCCGAAGGGTTGAACTGCTGCCACTGCGTGAATCTTTTTCGACGGGAAGGATCTGCACTCCACCGGATCCCAGAGATTCCACAGAGATCAACTCGCGCCATGCAGATTCGGGTTGCGGTGAACTGGGCCTGAAATCAATAAAGAATGTCTCCGAGCTGTAAACCTCAAAGGAGAAGAAATCGCCGTAGCGGTCCGCCAGCAGATACGGCCCCTGGTCCGTGCCCCCGGGGCGAAGCTGGCGGGCAGGAGCCATGTCCGGCACCGGGTCTGAATCGGG
This sequence comes from Verrucomicrobiia bacterium, assembly GCA_030425355.1. Taxonomy (GTDB): domain Bacteria; phylum Verrucomicrobiota; class Verrucomicrobiia; order Limisphaerales; family JAJOIW01; genus JAJOIW01. The sequence continues at coordinate 1,632 of JAUIAG010000206.1, read as the reverse complement.
AATCAGCCGGTCACCCCGGGCAGTGACATCGCCCTGAGGACTGCCGTCATTGATCTGCCTCAGCAGTTTGCCGGAAATAAAAATGTTGAAGGCAAGGGAAAGAGAAAAAAGCCAGAAGAAAAGATTACGGGAGGGGTCCATGTCTACTCGTTGAGGGAGAGCATAGGACCGGACGGGATGGGGGTAAACGCAAATCTTTGCGGGGCAACGGAATCAGCCGGAACTCAGCTGGTGCATCCGCGGTGAATCACCGGCGGCGCGGATGCAGGGGACATCACGAAAAAAAGAAACAGGCGTGTTTACTGGCGATCCTTCATGGTGTCGAGATCGGCCTTGAGGAAGTCGAGCACGTGTTTGAACTTGTCGTTGTTCTCCTGACTCAGTTCACACAGCTTGGAATGGGCTTCGATGGAGGTGCGGCACACTTCCTTTTTGGAATCCTCGGGAGTGATTTCAGGCTGGGAGAACTCGGAAAAATTTTCGACGGCGGGCATGGAACCGTTGAGGCTGTCGGTGAAGTGGAAGAGGACCTCTACACCGAGGCTGGAGATGGAATTACGCACCCTCTGGTTGGATGCGGCAATCAGGAGTCGCTGCCCGTCTCTTGTGGACTGAAAACAGTCGCCGGACTTTGCCAGAACACCAATGAAGGTGCTGTCCACGGAGAGACATTCCCCGAAGTCGACGGCAATGGAACGGAACCCGCGGTTACACAGATCAATCATCAGAGATTTAAAACCAGGACTGATCTGGCAGGTCCCCTGACCGATGACTTTGACAAAGGCCTGTTGATCACCGGTGGTTGCCAGAAGTATCTGCTGTTTCTGAGGAGTCATGGGAGGTGGCAGGCTATCGGAGCCATGTGCGGTTCACAGACAACTTGTAATTGGAATCTACCATCGGGATGACGGGGTTCAAGTTTGATTTACAGCGCGGATCAGGGCGTTCTGCAGAACGAAATGGGGATCGACGGCGGAGGTGACCATCTGCAGATTGCATTCAAGAAGGATTTCAAGCACCTGCACCAGCTCGGTTGTGGTGTAGTTGCCGGACTGCTGATAGCTGGTGAAGAGACCGAACACCGGCGCCGAGCGCACACTGAATTTCCCCTCGCCCGGGGCCACATCATCAGGAAGTGATTCGATGGCGGTTTTAAAGGGACCGTAGGCCATCCCCCTGCGGATCAGCTTTTTTTCGAGGAGCGCCTCGACCATCAGCATGTGGCGGACTTTGGAGATCAGGGAATAGAGAATGGCAATGAGGCTCCGGCTCTTGTCGGTCGAGAGGGAGGCAAGTTCGCGGTCGAGGAGCTGCAGAATCGACTGCAAATCTCTCGATCCAAGCGCTTCGGCCAGGGCAAAGGCCTCCGCGTCCCGATTCCGGACCGCTATCTGCCGGATCAGGGGGATCTCAACCGTGCTGACTTCCTCCCCGGCATAAAGGCAGATCTTCTCAATCTCCTGAGCCATCTGCCGGGGATTGGATCCGGCATACTCCAGCAGAAAATCTATGGTTTTAGGACTGATGGATTTCTTATTTCTCTCAAACTCACTGCGGATGAACTGCCGTGCATCGTCCCGCCATGTCCTTGAGCGGGTGTTCCATCCATCAAATGACTCGGTCAGCGCGGCG
>JAUIAG010000205.1 GCA_030425355.1 Verrucomicrobiia bacterium | reverse complement strand
TGCACACTCTGATGAGCCACGTTCCGGACCCGGCAGGCACTCTGCGCGAGGCGGGCAGGATCCTCAAACCCTCCGGACGGGTTGTCATTTTTGACGCGGACTATGCGGGAACCACATTCGCACACCCCGATCTCCACAAGATGCGCGAAACGGATTTCAGACTTTTCAGCTTCATCGCCGCGAACATCGACGTGTGCCGCCAGATGCCGAGGTTGTTGCGGGAGGCCGGACTGCTTCTCACCGGCCATCAGCCGCATGTCCTGAGTGAGGCCGGCCACGGCGACTTCTGGCTCTCCAGCGTTCAGGGCTTTGCCCGACTCATCCCCCAGCTCAATATCCTCCCTCCCGAAGAAGGAAAGGCATGGGTTGATCACATGCTCAAATCCCACGAGGAAGGAACCTTCTTCGCATCGGGGAACTATTACACTTTCCTGGCGGAGAAGCCCCCGCGGGCGGCCGAATAAAAATCCGCCTTCCTGAACTCCGGATATTCAGGATCCGAACAGGGCGAGGAAAACCCCGGCGGTGACCGCCGAGCCGATAACTCCGGCGACATTCGGGCCCATGGCATCCATGAGAAGATTGACCTCGCCGTCGGAATCCTCGGAAACCACCCGCTGCACCACCCGGGCTGACATGGGCACCGCCGAGACACCGGCTGCGCCGATACAGGGGTTGATGCGCGACGATGGCGGCAGAAACAGGTTGAGCAACCGGGCAAAGAGGACCCCGCCTGCCGTGCTGAAGCAGAAGGCCACCGCACCAAGACCGAGGATGTAGAGTGTTTCCGCCTTGAGGAAACTGCCGGCCGACATGGTGGACCCCACCGTCAGTCCAAGAAAAATGGTGACCACATTGATGAGTGGTCCGCCGGCTGTGCTGCTGAGCCGGTCGGTCACCGAACTTTCCCGCAGAAGGTTTCCGAAGAGCAGCATCCCCAGCAGTGGCCCGCAGCTTGGAATGAAAAGGATGGTCACAACTCCGGTCAGGATCGGAAACAGGATCACGGCGGTCTTCGAGACCTTGCGGGCTCTGGGCATCGGAATGGCCCTTTCGCGCCGGCTGGTCAGCAGCCGGATGATCGGAGGCTGGATCACCGGCACGAGCGCCATGTAACTGTAGGCAGAAACCGCAACCGCCCCGAGGAGATGCGGCGCCAGTTTCTGGGTCAGGAAAATCGATGTCGGCCCGTCGGCCCCGCCGATTATCCCGATGGCACCCGCTTCATTGGGGGTGAATCCGAAAAGTGTGGCGGCCCCCAGTGCGGCCATGAAGATCCCCACCTGAGCGGCAGCACCCAGCAGAAAGACCACCGGACGTGCCAGCAGCGGACGGAAATCGGTCAAAGCGCCCACCCCGAGAAAGATGACCGGAGGCAGGAGTTCGGTTTTTATCCCGGTGTTGTAAATGAGCTGCAGCAGCGGAACTGTCTGCCCCGGCTGTGCCTCAAATCCGCTGGATGCATCCAGTGCCGCCAGAGGGAGATTGGCCAGAATGGCACCGAACCCGATGGGGATGAGCAGCAGCGGTTCGTAATTCCGGCGGATGGCGAGGTGGATAAGCAGTCCGCCAAGGGCGATCATCACCACGTGTCCCGGCGAAATCGCGGAGAAACCCGACTGGTTGATCAGTGTTCTGATTATTTCCATGTGGCTTGCCTGTCCTTTCAGCTGACAATGGTGAGGATCGGCTGCCCGGCGGAGACTTCCGTTCCCGGTGGCGCATCGACCCGAAGCACCACTCCGTCGCACGGCGATTTCACATCGTGATTGGCTTTCAGCGCCTCCACCGCGGCAACCACCTGGCCCTTACTGACATTGTCTCCCGCCTTCACCATCACATTGACAACCTCGACCCTGCCTTCAAATGGCGAGTAGACCGGAGTCGAATTCCCGTCATCAGCGGCACTGCCGCCTCCACCCCCGGACGACGAAGCCCTCCCACCGTCGACAGAGACATCGCCCAGCGGCCCTTCGGGAGGGTCGACCGTCACTTCAAAGACACGCGTCCGGCCATCCTCCACAACCTCGCACTGGACAGTGGTGCGTCGAGTGATCGTCCGCATCACAGGGGCTGATGCCGGTTCTTCCTGTTTCTTCAATGGCAGGACGATGCGGGATCGCCCTTCCAGCAGCCGGATACCTTCATTCAGGTCCATGTTCTTGCCGGGAACCGCCGCGGCAGCCACCAGAAAAACATTCTCATCGCTGGTTTCGAGTCCGCGCTTTTCGAGTTCCTGACGGGCCAGGTCGATGGAGTCGGGGGCGGCATCCAGCGGATTTCCGGTGAAAGGCTCAAGACCCAGCTGATCGCTGGCGGTGCGGATCACCTCGGGATCGGGATCCAGCGGCGGACGGCCGAAATACCCCAGAACCGCTTTCCCATAACCGGTCTCTATCTTCTTCCAGCGGCCGTGGAGGACATTGTTGAAGGCCTGCAGCCAGTATTGCTGGCTTCCGGGAGTCACGCTCGACCACGCTCCGCCAGCCTTGACCACCACCGGAAACTCCGCCAGCACTTCATTGTATTTATGCAGGATACCGGCGTCCTTCATCATGTGCACGTTCGGGCCGATGGCGCCTCCCGGCATCGGGAATCCCACCACGCGGGGGTCCGGTGTGGTGGTGACCGGGTTGAAATCATAGTCCTTCAGTCCCTCCGCGAGGACATTCTCAATCTCGTCCATCCGGCTGTGGTCGATGTCGAGGGAATACCCGGTGCCCTTGAGTGCGTGCCACATGGACCGGACGTCCGGCTGGACGGTTCCGGATGACATCGGTCGGACAGACAGGTCAATCCCGTCCACCCCACCCGCGATCCCGGCCATATAACAGGCAACACCCAGCGAAGCGGTGTCGTGGGTGTGCTGCCACAATGGAACGCCCCCGGGCAGCAGCGCCCTGATACCGCGGGCTGTTTCATAACATGTTCGCGGATCGGTGGTGCCCGAAGCGTCCTTCATGCAGACGGAATCAATGCGGATATCCCGCTTCAGCAGCTCGCGGATGACGCGGATGTAAAACTCCGGAGTGTGCACCCTGTCCGACTGGAAAGGCAGCCCCATCAGAGCCACACACACCTGGTGATGCATGCCGGCGTCGACAATGGCCTGCCCTGTCGCCACCAGGTTGTCGACGTCATTCATGTAGTCGAAATTCCGGTCGATGGTGGTGCCGTGCTTCTTCATCAGCCGCCCCTGCAGCTGCAGTGCATCCAGCCGCTGTGTCGTGAGCGTCACACCGGAAACGGACCGGGTCAGTATCTGAAGGTCGACATCCGGACCAACCACCTGACGGATGCGCGACATGCAGTCAAACGGGTCCTCGCCGACATAAAAATACGGCGCCTGAAATCTGGCACCGCCCCCGAATTCAAAATGGCGGATCCCCGCGGCGACGGATGCCTCCACCGCAGGAAGGATGTCGGCGATCCGGACCTTGCCGCCAAAGCAGCTCTGAAGTCCGTCCCGAAAAGGCGTGAACATCACCCGGATTGTTCGACTGGTACTGGTGTGAATCATGATGAGAAAATTTTTATCGCCTCCGCGGGCCACGCCCGCCAGGGCTGTCCCTGGTCCCCGGAGCCTTTCAGGTGGACCGATGCCTGCTTCCCGCTCCGTCCTTTGCAACGGGTTTCCGCAGTGCCCTGATCGAGACAATTCGGGCACCGGGGACTGTCCGGGCAATGGCCTGATGGATTGCCCCGGCGACCGCCGGCTCCGGCTCGTCATCCACCGCCGGAAAAAGAACGGTGATCAGTTTGATTAAAAGCGAGAGCGAAGCCAGAACCACCAACACCGACAGAAATGCCACCACACAGATCAGCCACAGACTGGCAGACGACGGCTGTGCCACAACGCCCACGGAGAAAATATTCGGGTCAATCATCCTGCCTTACTTTTAAAATTCCGGCCTGCAGTGCCATGTTTCCATTCGTGCTTTGCATCGATTCTCGCTGATCCGCCACGAACCGGTCGGCACGTCCATTATCCCGGCAGCTGAGGGCAGAATGAGTCAGCGATGCCCATAAGTTCTGCCGGGCCCATCATCCCTCAATGAGCAATTTCAGGACGAACCTGAAAGTTTTTTAGGATAGACAAAGGATGTGGTCTGCCATGGCGCGTAGAGGCAGTCCCGCCACGGACCATCCTCCCCGCATTCGAGTGACGCCACGCCGAAAGTCGGAAATTTCTCCACACCGCGGTCCCGACTGAGTTCCATCATCGTCTGATGGATTCCGGGATTGTGCGCCAGAACTGCAACCGACCGAACCGATTCGTCCAGGCCGCCGATCATGCTGAAAATCTCATCCGGGCCGGCCAGATAAAGCTCCCTGCGGAATACCACGCTCCCCGACTCAATCCAGCCACTTTCGGTCAGAAAGGATGCCGTGGCCCGTGTCCTCACACTGTCGCTGGCAAGCAGCCGCTCGGGAGGGGCAAAAGTGGTGCGGCAGTATTCCGCCATGATCGGCCCGTCCCGCCGTCCACGGCTGTTCAGGTCGCGGTCCCAGTCCTTCTGGCCGGGAATATCCCAGGCGGACTTCGCATGCCGGATAAGATAAATCGTTCTCATCAGTTCGCCGTCCGCGCCACCCATCCCATGCGCCTCAAACCGGATTCCATAGCTCTCACTTGATGGCCACGTCCTTGTTCTGCGGGACACTGAAAATACGGATGTAATTGTCCTTCAGGATCCCGTCCACTTCGGTCACCAGCTGGAAACCGGCGTCCATGATCTCGGCTGTGAAAACTTCCTTGCCGGCGCGGACGTGGTCCAGCATCCACTCGGAACTCTTGCCCTCAATGCGCTCAAATTCCACCAGGACAACCCGTCCCCCCGGCTTCAGCGCCCTGTAAATCGAAGTCATCGAACTCCGCGGGTATTCAAAGTGATGATAAACGTCGCAGATGTAGACCAGATCCACGGAATTTTCCGGCAGCCTCACCGACTTCTCCGAACACAGCACGGTTCTGACATTATTGATCCCCTTGTCCGCCATGCGCCCCCTCACCTTGGCCAGAAAGGCCGGAACTATGTCCACAGCATAAACCGTCCCCTCCGGACCGGCCGCCCTGGCCAGGAGTTCAGTGAAAAGCCCGGTCCCGGACCCCACATCCGCCACCGCCATCCCCGGCTTGATCTCACACAGGTCGATAATCTCCTGCCGATGGTCGTAAACCTCGCGACCCTCGCGCTCAAACCGCTCCACCCATTGCGAAACATCAATGTCATCCGTCAGATAACTCGCATTAATCCCCGGATTCACGCTCTTCTCCTCAACAACTGCCTCCTGTGCTGTGACAACTACAGGCAACAGCGCGAAAATAACTACAATGCACTTTGCCAGGACTATAGTGGTGAAATAAAAGTTCCTTCCTGAGTTCATGGCAACATCTTCCCAACCCTCCCTCATTCATGTCCAGCATTTCCGCGCTGTAGGATTGCTGATATCGTACTTCTTAATTTTGGGGGGCATAATATTAGAAAGATATGCCCCCCAATAAATTGCTTTCCGGGCTTTGACTCTGTATTCGCCCTTTCACGATCAATTCCAGCAGCCTCTCCGGCTGTGAAGCACCGTGGGGTCCTGAGGACACCCTAATGCGCTTGGCTGTTTGGATGGCCGATGTTTCAGTGTGAGGAGGCAAGTTGACCAGGATCCGGCTCACATGCATATCCGTTTCACCTATCGTCCAGAGGACTTGAATTCCGCTTCTTTCATTGGGCGCTGCGATCGACGCGGGGGCTCACTAGGCCGCTTTTTGGCTGACACGGCATGGGAGTGAATTTAGCATGGCGCGCATGACCACACGACATTCTGCCACATTTGGCCTGGGGATCCAGCGGGGATCGCTGGTGGCTGCGATCATGGTTTTACTCTGCGGTTTTTTTCTGACGGCAAGGTCCGCAGAGGCAGGTGAGCATTCCGTCCGGAACTTTGTGGTGATCTTTGCCGATGACCTGGGGTATGGGGATCTTGGGTGCTTCGGGCATCCGACCATTCGCACTCCGAATCTGGACAGGATGGCGGCGGAGGGACAGAAGTGGACCAGCTTTTATGCGGCGGCGAATGTGTGCACCCCGAGTCGTGCGGCGCTGATGACCGGCCGGCTGCCGGCGAGAACCGGCATGGCGTCGACCAGGCGATGGGTTCTGTTTCCCGACTCGGCGGGCGGCCTTCCCCGCAGCGAAATCACCATAGCCAGGGCGCTGAAACAGAAGAATTACGCCACAGCCGCCATCGGCAAATGGCATCTCGGTCATCTGCCCGAGTTTCTGCCCACCAGTCATGGATTTGACACCTATTTTGGAATTCCCTACTCCAATGACATGGACAGGCTGCCGGACAGCCCGCGGGGGCGTCAGGCCTTTCTCGAACCGGAGTCCGAATACTGGAATGTGCCGCTGATGGAGGATGAGACGATTATTGAAAGGCCGGCCGACCAGACCACCATTACACGGCGGTATACCGAACGGGCGGTCGGGTTCATTGAAGAGAACCGGGACCGGCCCTTTTTCATTTACCTTGCCCACAACCTGCCTCATGTGCCCCTGTTCACCTCCCCTGAATTCGAGGGCCATTCACGGCGCGGACTCTACGGGGATGTCATTGAGGAAATTGACTGGTCGGTGGGGCGGATACTCGAAAGTCTGCGGGACAACGGGCTGGAGGAGGACACGCTGGTGGTCTTCACTTCCGACAATGGTCCATGGCTGACTTTTGACGAACATGGCGGATCAGCCGGATTGCTGCGCGACGGCAAGGGCAGCTGCTGGGAAGGCGGGATGCGCGAGCCCACCGTGTTCTGGGGCCCCGGACTGGTCAAACCCGGCATCGTCCACGGGATGGGATCCACCCTCGACCTCTTCCCCACCATTGTCAGCCTTGCCGGACTGGACGTCCCATCAGACCGGATTTACGACGGGTATGATCTGACGCCGGCCCTCACCATGGAAGGGGCCAGTCCGAGACAGTCGATGTTCTATTATCACGGTGACGAGCTGTATGCCGTGCGGTCGGGCAGCTACAAAGCGCATTTCAGGACGCACACCGCCTACCGCGGACAGCCGCATGTGGCTCATGACCCGCCGCTGCTTTTCAATCTGGATCATGATCCGTCAGAAAAATATGAGCTGCAGGAGAGTCATCCGGAAGTACTTGAGAAAATCATGGGGGTTGTGAAGGACCATCAGACTACCATGATCATCCCGCCGAACCACCTTGAGTCCCGCATCAGCCGGTAAGGCGGGCAGGATGGTGCCGGCCGCGGGGGAATAATCGTTGCCCGTCTCCGAACATGGCCATTAGGATACTGTCATGGTATCCAGACTCCTGATCACGGCTGCCCTGTTTCTGCTGCACAACCCGGTGCACGGGCAGGAAAAACCCTTTGGGGACGACTTTCCGAACCTCGACAACGCCGCCACGGACGGGTGGTGGGAAAGAAGCTTCGAGCGCGAGTTTCTCCGTCTCGACGTGCCCCGGGACGAGGTCGCGGCATTTGCGGTCTACACCCATGACGGAGGCATCCTGAAGATGACGGCGCAGTTCTATCCGCTCAAACCCGGAGAGGAGCGGATGGCGACGCTGGCGCTTAAATTTGAGGGTTCGGACGAATGGGAACCAGTCGCTTCAGCGCCGATCATAGAACTGGGCTGGAGCGCGCATTTCCGTCTTGAAAACTGGGACAGCTCGCGTCAGGCCCAATACCGCATCAGCCATGCGGGCGGAGCGCGCTTTGACGGGCTGATACGCCGCGACCCGATAGAAAAGGACACCATCGTGGTGGCTTCGCTTTCCTGCAACTCGGGGCGGACAGCCGGACCACGGCCGCGCATCATCGAGAATCTGAAGCACCAGGACCCCGATCTGCTGTTTTTTGCCGGGGACCAGACCTATCACCATACGCAGCACACGGCCGGGTGGCTGGAGTTCGGTATTCAGTTCCGGGATATTCTCCGGGACAGACCGGTGATCACCATCCCGGATGATCACGACATCGGCCAGGGAAACCTGTGGGGGGAAGGCGGCATCAAGGCGGCCAATCCAGCAGGCCATGATGGCGGATATTATTATCCGGCGAAATACGTCAACATGGTGCAGCGGTGCCAGACGTGGCATTTACCGGATCCGCATGACCCCACACCGGTTGAAAGGGGCATCACGGTTTACTACACCCGCCTTCGCGTTGGCGGGATTGACTTTGCCATTGTCGAGGACCGCAAATTCAAGTCCGGTCCCAACGGCAAGATCCCGAAGATGGGTCCGCGCCCGGATCACATCAATGACCCGGCCTACGACCGTTCATCGGTGGACCTGCCGGGGCTGAAACTGCTGGGCGACCGGCAACTGGCCTTTCTCGAAGAGTGGTCAGGTGACTGGAGTGGTGCCCGCATGAAAGCCGTGCTCTCTCAGACCGCCTTCTGCGGAGCGGTCCACCTCCACGGGAGCCCGAACAACAGACTGCTGGCGGATCTGGATTCCAACGGGTGGCCGCAGACCGGCCGGAATCACGCACTGCGGCTGATCCGAAGCGCCTGGGCGCTCCATCTGTGCGGGGATCAGCACCTGTCCGTGGTTGTGAAGCACGGCATCGACAGCTACGGGGACGGGCCCTACGGTTTCACCTCCCCCGCCATCGTCAACACCATCTACGGTCGCTGGTGGCATCCCCTCGACGAAAAGCCGGGCCCCAATCCGGTGATTGGCAGCCCGCTCCCATGGACCGGCGATTTCGAGGACGGCCTCGGCAACCGGATCTCAATGCTCGCCTATGCCAACCCCGAGGACCGCAACAACGAACTGAAACGTGCCGATGGTTACGGGATTGCGAGGTTCAACAAAACCGACCGCACCGTCACCTTCGAGGCATGGCCGCGCTTCAGTGACGTTCGCGACGGCGACAGCGCCCAGTTTCCCGGGTGGCCCATTACGGTCGCCATGGAGGACAATGACGGCCGCACACCCACTCATGCCCTGCCTCTGCTTCGATTCAGCGCCGTGGAGGACCCCGTGGTCCGGGTGACTCATGAGGATTCAGGCGAGGTGCTCTACACCATCCGTGTCAAAGGGCAAAGCTTCCAGCCCAAGGTCTATGCGGGAGGGAAATACACCGTGGCCGTGGGCTATGACCGCCCGGATCAGCTGACCATCACCGGCCTGAAATCCGCCGAAACCGCCAGAGCCGCAGGCAGCATGGCGGTGGACTTCTGATTCAGTATGCGAACCGGTGGTGTCGCTGCTCCCCCGCTCGACCACCGGCTGTGAATCTGTGATCCCTCCGGGATCGACACTCAGGTCGATGTGCAGGGCACTATTGCTCCTGAGCTGTGCAACAGGCCGGCGGGGACGCCGGCGCTCCCGGGTGGCTGGGGTGCTGAGGGAAGCGCCGACGGCGCGAATCATGAAAGCCCGGGGCAACGCCCCGGGAAAGGCCATAGGCCTAACGTCCAGCCCTGCAGGGGCGATTGAAGCTCAATGTGCACGACCTGAAAGCGGGAGTCAGGCACCAATGCTCCCGAGCTGTGGAACAGGCCGGCGGGGACGCCGGCGCTCCCGGGTGGCAGGGTGTCGGCATCGCCAACGGTGATGGGGTGACGGCCGGCTCCGGCTCCGACTGTGATTCTGTGATCCCTCAGGGATCGACACTCAGCTCGATGTGCAGGGCACTATTGCTCCTGAGCTGTGCAACAGGCCGGCGGGGACGCCGGCGCTCCCGGGTGGCTGGGGT
>JAUIAG010000204.1 GCA_030425355.1 Verrucomicrobiia bacterium | reverse complement strand
AACGCGGCGGGCGCAGTATCGCCCGATCTCAAGGAATGGCATGGCTTCCTCATCGCTGATATGACCTCTGGTGGACAGCATCCAGAAGAGCCGCTGCCGCTTCCTCTCCCCGGACAGGCCAGGCATGACGACATTGTAGAGGCTCTCACATGACCCGGTCGCGAAACGGATATTCGCGTGAGGGAGAAATTTCCCGATCCATTCTTCATCGATGAGTTGTGGAATTTCCTGCGGACGGTTGCTTCGGATGACAAAGCGGCGATCGAATTCGTCGTGACCGACGCGGATGTCCTTTATCCCCAGATTGCCCGCCGCGACCTGTACCGGATCCTGATCGGATATCTGAAGGTAAAGTGGAACCGGATCGGGAAAGGGCTCCCAGATTTCGGTGTAATGTCCACCCTGCTGGCTGCGAACATGGCTGATGACGTAACCCCGTTCATCCAGTTGCCTCAGCATGGCTGCTGTTCGCTCCCGGACTTTTCCATGGCAGTAAAATCCGGCGACTGTGGCGCCGACAATGGTCACCACCACAAAAGACAGATCGGCAATAACCTCGCCGCTGAGCGCAATCATCAGTGTCATTACGAGGATGGTCGGTAATCCGTCCATATCGCTGAAGCGCGGACCGCCATCCGGACTGCGGGGCTTGCAGAACGGCGTTCCCTGAGGACCAGGATAGCTCGTATCAGCGCGACGGCCTTCCGCTTTCCGATTCCGATTCACCGCGGTTCGGTTCGCCTGGAACCCTGACCCGGGTCCCATACCATGCCTGGAGCAAAAAATTGAGGGCGCGGTGGAACGGCCGCACCCTCGATGGATGATCTGAATACCAGTTGGAAAGCTTAAATTGAAAGCATGCGGTTCACTCAGCGGATGGATCCGGGCTGAAGACCCTGAAGAATCTGGCCTGGTCGCCGGATGAACTGTCAACCGGCAGCTGGACCTGACCGGATGCCGTCGTGGGAACGGGCGACCACTCTCCGGAATTCAGGGCCGAAGAAGCTTTGACCATGGACCTGGTTGGTACAGTGAGAATAACCTGTTTCCTGTCGCCCGAAAGAGTGATTCTCGACTGGGCGCGTGGCAGGATCACCTTGTCATTGAGCGGTCGGTAGTTGTTGGTGCTGATATTCGAGAAAGTTGCCACTGGAACCATGCGGTCGGTATCAAAGCCATTGATCAGAACTCTCGTCCCGGGAGGGATGAAATCCCTGTCAGTCATACTCCCGGATCCAGTTCCGGTTGAAATCCTTTCCAGGTCGTAGCCGTCAATCAGCGGGCCCCCGCTGTCGGGCAGCACATCCTTTTTCACGGCTGATCTCGGTAAAGTGGTTGCGCGTTCGCTGTCATATCCATCCACCGTATTCACCGAAGTCCTCACGCTGAAAGGCACAGGTCTGCTGTCCCCGGTCACCTCTCCCGCACTGGCAGGTGCCATGGCTTGAAACATCATCACAGCCACCACTGATACACCCGTCCACCATGTTGTAAGCATTTTTTTCCTTTTCATATCACAAATACCCTGATCCCAGTCCGGCCGGTGTCCCGCGCCGGGGCAGAGATGGAAAATTCTGCCTAACCAGATAACGACCCGGCTTGAGGGGACTTGAAAAAAGGTTTCAACCGAGCAAATTCTGCCGGGCAGTGACGACCGGGCGGCAAGGATGTCGTGCTTGGATTTGTCGTCCCGGTGCCTTATGGGTGATGGAGAACATGAGCGACAACACGGTCAACCCGCTGCGGCCCCCCGGGGAGCGACAGTCCGCCGAGGAGCAGATAGACACCTTCCTGAGCTATGTGGAATCCAAAGGCCTCGAACTCTATCCGGCTCAGGAGGAGGCCATTCTGGAATTATTTGAGGGCCACAATGTGATTCTGAACACCCCGACGGGTTCGGGGAAGTCGCTTGTGGCTGCCGCGATGCACTACAAGTCGATCTGCAGTGGCCGTCGTTCAGTATACACCTGCCCGATCAAGGCGCTGGTGAATGAAAAGTTTCTTGCCCTGTGCCGGGATTTCGGGCCGGAGAATGTGGGCATGATGACGGGGGATGCCTCTGTCAACCGTGACGCCCCGATTCTGTGCTGCACCGCGGAGATCCTGAGCAACATCGCCCTGCATGACGGCGCCGACAGCTCGATTCGGGACGTTATCATGGATGAATTCCACTACTATTCGGACCGGGAGAGAGGATTTGCCTGGCAGACCCCACTGCTGACCATGTCCGGAGCACGGTTTCTCCTGATGAGTGCCACCATGGGCGAGACGGCACATTTTGCCTCGGTGCTGGAGAACCTCACTTCTGTTCCGGCCATTGTGGTCAGCTCAACCCAGCGTCCTGTGCCGCTGGATTTTGAATATTCGGAGGACAACCTTGCCGAGACAGTTCAGCGACTCGCCGACCAGAACAAACTGCCGGCCTACATAGTCCACTTCACGCAGCTCAAGGCCGCTGAAACCGCCCAGAACCTCACCAGTATCAACTTCTGCTCCAGGGAGGAGAAGGCACAGATCAGCGGGGAACTGCAGGAAGTGAGCTTCACCTCACCCTACGGGAAGGAAATCCGTAAATATCTGCGCCACGGAATCGGTCTTCACCATGCGGGCCTCCTGCCGCGATACCGCATCCTCGTGGAGCAGATGGCGCAGAAGGGACTCCTGAAAGTCATCTGCGGCACGGATACGCTCGGTGTCGGAGTCAATGTGCCGATCCGGAGTGTCCTGCTGACACAGCTATGCAAATACGATGGCGAGAAGACACGAATCCTCACCGCCAGAGACTTTCACCAGATTTGCGGTCGGGCGGGCCGGAAGGGATTTGATGACCAGGGATGGGTCATCTGCCAGGCACCGGAACACATCATCGAAAACCTGAAGATGGACCGCAAGGCCGCCAAGGACCCCGCCAAGAAGAAAAAAATGGTCAAACGGAAGCCGCCCGAGAAAGGTTTTGTGAACTGGAGTGAAGAGACTTTCCGCAAGCTGATTGAGGCGGGACCGGAACCACTGGTTTCCAGCTTCGAAGTCACTCACGGGATGCTGCTGAATGTTCTCAGCCGTTCCACGGACGGCTGTGAAGCGATGAGGCAGATCATCCGGAACAGTCATGAAACCGATCATGCGAAACGCCTGCACCGGAAACGTGCCTGGGAGCTTTTCAGGTCGCTGGTGCAGCGGAATATTATCGAAGTGCTGCCCGAGAAGCTCCGCGACGGCGCCAAGGTGCGGGTGAACCTCGACCTCCAGGAGGACTTTTCCCTCAACCAGACCCTGTCCCTGTTTCTCCTGGATTCCATTCCGCTGCTGGATCCGGAAGCTGAGGACTACGTCCCCAGAACCATCACCCTTGTGGAATCCATTCTCGAAAACCCACAGGTGATCCTGCGCAAACAACTGGACAAGGTGCGCGGCGAAGCAATCGCCGAAATGAAAAGGCAGGGCGTTTCGTATGACGACCGCATGGAGGAACTCGAAAAACTGGAATACCCCAAGCCCGACCGCGATTTCATCTACCAGACGTTCAATGACTTCGCGGCCAATCACCCGTGGGTGGGAACGGAAAATATCCAGCCAAAGTCCATCGCGCGGGAAATGTATGAGAAGTTCAGCAGCTTCAATGACTATGTGAAGTCATACGGACTGCAGAAGAGTGAGGGCATCCTGCTGCGGCACATCTCCAATGTTTTCAAAGTCCTCAACCAGACCGTTCCTGACCAGTGGAAAACGGAGGAACTGGATGATGCGACAATCTATTTCGAGTCCATGATCCGCGGGGTTGATTCCAGTCTGATCGACGAATGGGAAAAACTTCATGACCAGGAGGCTCAGGCGGAACTGGCCCGGATCCGGGAAGCCCGCAGCGCCGATGAGTCCACACGCACCGGTGCCGCTAAGGAACGCCCCGACGATATCACACGGCACCCGGAACGCCTCGAGAAGGAAGCCAGAATCCTGGTTTTCGAAATAGTCCGCGCCCTCGCCATCCGCGATATCGAGTTCGCCATGGAAAAAATATCTGATATCGACCCCGAAGGCGCCACCGTCTGGACCGCCGAAAACCTTGAATCACGCCTCGACCAATACCTCGAATCTCATCAGCTCATCCGCACCGACCCCGAGGCCAGAAATATCCGCAACACACATCTTGAAAAATTTCCCGAAGATGACAAATGGATTATCTCCCAGACCCTTGTCGATCCCGACGGATCCAATGACTGGGCCGTGACTTTCGAACTCTCACTCAGCCGGACCCGCACTGCCAACTGGCCACGTATGAAATTCATTTCCTTCGAATCACTGATCTGAATCGATTGTGAGTCAGGAGGCCACGATGCTTCGGCAAATCCCCCCTCCCTCCCGGCATGGCCGGCAGCGTGGTGTGTACCCGGCGCAATGGAAACAGTGTGACAGGCCACGACCACACTATATGGCACTTATCCTTGGCGTAGCCCACTGCATGGTGTTACCATGCTCCGCCAGAAGGGAATCTCATGGAACGTTTTGCCCAATTCACAAAAAGATCAGCGGATGGCCGGGAAAACCACAATCAGGACCACTGGTCAGAAAAAGGGCGACTTGTCTGTATACTCGTGGCCGCCGCCATTGTCACTTTGGGGAGTGGGTGCACCGTGCCGCAGGCGACGAAAACATCGTTGAATGAAGAATCGGCGCTTTCCTCATCCGGAGCGGGGACCGCGGGCACACCCTCACCCCGCGGTCGGGGGGCGGCATTGACTCCGGCGGCTTTGCGCAAGTCGGCACTGGTAACCCCGCGACCAGACAGAGAACCGGCAGTGATGCCGGAAATCCCGAACAGGCCGAATATCATCCTCATTGTTGCCGATGACCTGGGCTATGGTGACCTGGGATGCTATGGGCAGGAAAGGATTCAGACTCCACACATCGACCGCCTGGCCAGCGAAGGAATGCGCTTTACCCGGTTTTATGCCGGATCAACCGTTTGTGCGCCATCCCGATGTGTTCTCATGACAGGGCAGCATACCGGCCACTGCTTCATCCGTGGCAATGGGCCACACCCACTGCCGGCCGAAACCGAGACCATGGCACACATGCTGAAGCAGGCCGGTTACCAGACGGCAGCCGTCGGCAAATGGGGCCTCGGACTGGAAGGATCCACCGGACACCCGCTCAAGCAGGGCTTTGATGATTTTTTCGGTTATCTGCATCAGGGCCACGCCCACAATTATTATCCGGAGTTCCTGGTACTGAACCAGTCGCGTATCGACCTCAAGAACGAGGTCCCGGATGCCCGTGAATCCGGCGCCGGTGTTGCCACAGCAAAAGTGCAGTACAGCCACGACCTCTTCATGGAAAGTGCTTTGAGTTTCCTGCGACTCAACAGAGACAAGCCTTTCTTCCTCTACCTGCCCCTCACTATCCCCCATGCCAATAATGAAGCCGGGGATCAGGGCATGGAAGTGCCGGATTACGGGCCCTATGCCGATGAGGACTGGCCGGATGCCCAGAAAGGGCTTGCCGCAATGATCACCCGAATGGATGCAGGTATCGGAAAGATCCTCGACCTGCTCGCCGACCTCAGCATCGACGGGAATACTCTGATATTCTTCACCTCCGACAATGGCCCGCACCGCGAGGGAGGGAACGACCCCGCATTCTTCGATTCCAATGGCCCCCTTCGCGGCATCAAGCGCGATCTTTACGAAGGCGGAATCCGGGTGCCCCTCATCGCCCGATGGAAGGGAGTCATACCCGCCGACACATCCACCGGACATATCAGCGGTTTTCAGGATTTCTTCCCGACCATGGCACAAATCATCGGCACACAGGACATGATGCCTGCCATGCTCGACGGCATCAGCTTCCTCCCCACTCTGGTCAACCTCCCGGAACTTCAATCCCGGCACTCCCATCTCTATTGGGAATTCCATGAACAGGGCGGAAAAACCGCCGTGCTCCAGAATAACTGGAAGGCCATATACTTCGCCAAATCAAGGCAGATTGAACTCTATGACCTCGATGCAGACCCCGGTGAAACCACCAATGTCAGCAGCCTCAACCTCATGAAAACCATTGAGCTGCGCAACCTCATGGACTCATCCAGGATTCCATCGGAAATCTGGGGGCCCTCCCCCACTCCACAGAACCGTGATCAGCCCCGTATAATGCATGACATGGTCACACCCGGCCGGATACCGGCCCGCTCATGGAAGCTGGCCGACAGATTCTGAGAAACACCCGGACTACGGGATGAATCCATGAGCACCTCCCGGCAATAAACAGGGCAATTCCTGTCCCCCTGTCCAGTTCACAGGCTTTCGAATCGGCAAATTATTCCCCCGACATCTGCCCACCGGGGGAATTTTTTACTTTTCAAACCGGCTTTTTCCTGAAAATCCAACTTGGCATTGCATTTGCTAAATTGCGATGGGAAAAAATGACGGCACGAGAAGTCACAGAAACGATTGAGGAAAAGCGGATCGAGCACATCCCGGTGAAGATGCCTTATGGACTGCTTGGATTCGAGTCGATCAAGGATTTTTTCCTCGTCAGCGACCCGGAGGAAAATCCCTTCATGTGGCTCCAGATGGCCGCAGATGTGGAGGAGGCCCAGAGTTTTCTGGTGGTTTCTCCGTTTGTGATCCACCCCGGATACTCCCCGGATTTTTCTGAGGAGGAGATGCAGGCAATAGGAGTGAGCCACGCGGAGGACGCGATGCTCCTGAATATTGTCACCCTGCGGGGACCGAACCATGCCACGGTCAACCTCAAGGGTCCGCTGGTCATCAACCGGCAGACGCTCACGGGGAAACAGATAATCCCCGAGAATGCCGGCGAATTTCAAGTCGATTACCCCATTCAGACCGGCGCCCCCACTCACTGATCCCATGCTCGTACTCTCCAGAAAAACCAATGAAAGCATCATCATTGACGGGGTGATCGAAATCAAGGTCATCAAAATTGATGGTGAGGTGGCCAAGCTCGGCATTATCGCGCCGGCTTCAGTGCCCATCCATCGACAGGAAGTTTATCAGGAAATACTGAACAGCAATCAACAGGCGGTTATCAAGGGGCCACCTCGAAAAGGTCAGATCCCCAAACTCCCGGCACAAACACGCGAAAAGGAAAAGGCCGGGTCATCGGTCTGACACCTCAGAAACAATTTCAAAACAAGGGTAGAAAGTTATGGTAATAAATACGAACGTCCACGCTCAGGTCTCTGCCAATAATCTCAGGAAAAGTCAGTATCTTCTGGGCAATTCACTGAAAAGGCTGAGTTCCGGATCGAAGATTGTCAATCCGTCGGACGATGCCGCCGGACTGGCAGTCGTATCACGCATCGACGCCAAGACACAACGACTGGTGGCAGCCCGGAACAATGTCGCCAATGCCGTGTCATTCACGCAGACACAGGACGGTTACCTGACCAATATCCAGGGAGCCCTCAACCGGATGTCCGAGCTTTCCATCCTCGCTCAGGACGTGACAAAATCCGATTCGGACAGGACGCTCTACAATGAGGAATTCTCACAGCTGGCGTCCTACATCACCACCACATCCCAGTCGGATTTCAACGGCGTCAGTCTCTTCACTTCCAATACCCTCAATGTCACCATTGACTCCGAGGGCAACACCATGGACATGGAGGGCATCAACCTCGCCACCACGGATTACACCGCCGCAATCGGATCGAACATCAATACCACCACGGCAGCGGCAACAGCTCTGGAGAATGTAAAAACCGCCATCAACCAGCTGACTGAAGACCGCGCCCGGATCGGGGCATACCAGTCCAGACTGCGACTCACCGATGAGCAGCTGACAGTCAGCCGCGAGAACCTCACGGCTGCCAGCTCGGTTATCAAGGACGTGGATGTGGCTCAGGAATCAACTGACTATTCAAAGTTCCAGATTCTCACCCAGTCGGGCACCGCCATGCTGGCCCAGGCCAATCAGATGCCACAGAGTGTGCTTCGACTCATCCAGTAATCCATCGATCCACACCGGGAGAAGGACCAGACTGACTACCCCCGTTCACTTTTACCATAAGGTCATAATTCGTAGTGTTGGGTTAAGGCAGGATTCCCTCAGGGGGTCCTGCTTTTCTTTCTGGTGAATTTCCTTTCTGCGCCCCAACATAATCGGGGATTCAAATAATTCTGGAACGAGAAGTAATCAGGGATATGATAGAACGTCACAGCCCGTCATTTTCGAGGCTTGTAGATATGGGGCAGAACCAGGATCAGACAAGAACACAATTTTTCCATCACGGACAGCCATTCCAGCTGACCGGAGGCAGGATACTGGAATCCTTCACGCTTGCCTACGAAACCTACGGTCGTCTCTCTCCCCAGCGGGATAATGCCATCCTCGTCCTGCATGCCCTTACAGGCAGTCAGCATGCCGCCGGATTCAACCCGGAAGTGGAAGGCGTCGAAAAGCTCTGGACGGAAGACTGCCAGACTGGCTGGTGGGACAGCTTCATCGGCCCGGGCAGATGCCTCGACACCAACCGTTATTTTATCATCTGTGCCAATTATCTGGGAGGCTGCTATGGATCGACAGGGCCCCTCAGCATCAACCCCTCCACTGGAGCCCGCTATGGTGGGCAGTTCCCGGCGATCAGCACCAGTGACATAGTCAGGTCTCAGAAACTCCTCCTCGACAGACTCGGAATTGATCAGCTGCATGCCATCGTCGGCCCGTCCCTTGGCGGACTCATGTGCCTGACCTTCGCCGGGCTTTTTCCAGAGGCGGTGCGGAATATCATCTCGATCGGAAGCGGCTTCAACGTCCCGCCATTGCAGAAGCTCTTCACGCTGGAGCAGATCATGGCCATTGAAAATGACGCCGACTTCAACAACGGCGAGTATTACAATCGGCCACAGCGACCCGACAAGGGCCTGTGCCTGGCCCGGATGATCAGCCACAAGTCATTTATTTCACTGCAGTACCTCGAAAACCGCGCCCAGGGTGAGGTCAGACAGTTCGACGACCATTTTTCATGGTACACCCTCACCGACCCGATGGAATCGTACATGCTCCATCAGGGGAAAAAGTTTGTCAGACGGTTCGATGCCAACACGTATTTGAGAATCATGCAGGCATGGCAGCGGTTCAATGTGCTGAAGGAAACGGGATGTGAAAATTATTCCGAATTCTTCAGCCGCTCCCGGCACCATCAGTATCTGATATTCAGCATCGACTCCGACGTATGCTTCTACCCCGAACAGCAGTCCGAACTGCATCAGCTCCTCAAAGACCATGACATCCAGTCCATGCACATCACCGTGCATTCCGAAAAAGGGCATGATTCCTTCCTTCTGGAACCCGACCTCTTTGCGCCGCACCTGTCCTTCATCCTCGCCGGGTCCCAGGATGGGCAGATGCCTTCAGTGATAACAGCCCGGCATTGAAAGCCGTCCGGGAGCCCGACTCGAAATGAGCTGGATACCAAAATATTTTCAAGCATTCTGGGACCTGACTGTGGAGATGGGCGCATGGCTGCTCCTTGGCTTCTTCATTGCCGGACTGATCCGATTCTTCCTTCGAGAGGAATGGATTCAGAAACACCTCGGACACCGGGGATGGCGGGGTGCCGTGGCGGCCACACTGTGGGGAATTCCCCTCCCGTTATGCTCCTGCGGGGTGATCCCTGTCGCCATGGCGATAAGACGCCACGGTGCCAGCCGTGAATCGACCGTGTCATTCCTGACTTCGACGCCTCAGACCGGGGCCGACAGCTTTCTGGCCACTCTCG
>JAUIAG010000203.1 GCA_030425355.1 Verrucomicrobiia bacterium | reverse complement strand
TAAGTCCGACCAGGAGGTAGAGGCCGCCGCCGATGAGGGTGCCGTTCCGTGCGATGGAAACATTTTTAGCTGCCAGGACCCGTGCCACCAGTTCCTGGGCAATGACCGACCCGCAGATAGGAATTGACCACGTTTCCAGCATGTCCATGAAATTGCCCTCGTTTGCGGTGAACATCTTCAGTCGATCTGGCTCGACATTCTGAAGAGAGGCCATGAATCCGCCTGAAGCCCGTGTCACTGCAAGAAAGACGATGAAGATCCCGATGATGAGGAGGATTCCCTGGATAAGGTCGGTGATGGCGTCCGCCTTGAGGCCACCCATGGCGGTGTAAATGACGACGATGAGGGCGGCGGCTGATATACTCGTTTCCAATCCCCAGCCGGTATTGACGTCGAGGACCTGTCCGAAGGCCCGGATCTGGGCGGCGGCCCAGATGAGGGAAGTCGGGATCATGAGGATCACCGCAACCATGGCGGTGGACCGGGAGAACCGCTGCTCGAAGAGGTCGCCGAGAGTGACCAGCCGCCTTTTGTAGAGCGGCACGGCGAAGACGGCACCCATGAAGAGGATGCAGAAGGCATAGCCGAATGGCTCGACCGCACTGCCTGCGATCCCCGAGTCGTAGACCGATGCCGCCGAACTGACACAGGTCTCCGCTCCGAACCATGTCGCGAAGATACTGAAGATGGCCAACGGGTATCCGAAGCTCCTGCCGCCCAGCAGGTAGTCCTCCTCACTGTGTATCCTCCGGGAGACCCAGTAGCCAATCCCGAGTGTGATCAAAACGTAAAAACCCAGTCCCCATGTTGTGGAGTGCATGGGGCATGATTTAGGCCATATTCCCGCCGGAATTAAAGCGCAAAGCTGACTGAATCGGGGATATCACCGGGTGCCGGATTCCGGGGTGGAACCGGAAGCATCAAAAGCCAGTGGTTGACATTCCTGCTGATTAGTGTCCCCTGAAGGGACCATTATGATAGTTCCATTGATAGCAGTCATTTGTGGATTGGTATTGCTGGTATGGAGTGCTGACCGGTTTGTGGATGGTTCAGCCTCCATGGCGCGCCATTTCGGGGTGCCGCCTCTACTGATTGGCATGGTCATTGTGGGCTTCGGGACTTCGGCTCCAGAGATGGTTGTCTCGGCCATCGCTGCCTGGCAGGGCAACCCCGGAATTGCCCTTGGGAATGCCTACGGATCAAACATCGCCAACATCGCGCTGATTCTGGGGATTACCGCCCTGATTTGCCCCATCGCTGTCCACTCCCAGGTTTTGCGCAAGGAACTCCCGATATTGACAGTGATCACCGCCCTTGCGGCATGGCAGGTGGCTGACAGGCATATCACCCGTTTGGATGCCGTGGTTCTGATGATTGTCTTCTCGGCGTTGATGGCATGGACTATTATTCAGGGGATGCGCACCGGGTCGGCTCCGGATGCTCTGGGGAGTGGTATGGAAGCGGAACTTGAGGGAAAGCAGAGGCCGATGCGGGAGTCTTTGATGCTCCTGGTGACCGGTCTGGTGGTTCTGATGCTGAGTTCGCGGATACTGGTCTGGGGCGCCGTGGAAGCGGCTCAGGGACTCGGGGTCAGCGACCTGATTATTGGCCTGACAGTCGTGGCCCTCGGGACATCCCTGCCTGAACTGGCTTCCTCCATTGCGGCGGCCCGGAAAGGCGAGGACGACATCGCCCTCGGCAATATCATCGGTTCCAATCTTTTCAATACCCTCGCTGTTGTGGGAATTGCCGGAATTATCGATCCCATCAATCCTGATCCCGACGTCTTTTATCGGGATGTCCCCTTCATGGCAGGACTGACGCTGTCACTGTTTCTCTTCGGATACGGGTTCCGCGGTCCGGGGAGAATCAATCGTCCCGAAGGACTGGTCCTTCTCCTGGCCTACCTTGGATACACAGCGTGGGTGGTCTACGGTGTGGTGCTTCAGTGAACCGGCGCTGTGCCTGTGGCCGGCTGAGGATGTTCAGCCGCGAAGAAAGGACAGATTGCCTGCCCATGTGGTCAGCATGGCGGCCACCAGATTCATTCCGAGGAAGGCATAGGCCGCTGTGGGGTCATTGCCGGAAAGCGAAACGGCGACACCGAGGCAGGCGGAGAGCATACAGCCGATTCCCGTGAGGCCGAAGATAATCTGTCCGGCCCGGCTTTCATTGAGGCAGACCAGAGAATTCGGGACTGCGGCGGTGATCAGCCCGGCTCCGAAAATCGTGAGCGGCACGGTGGCGGTTGCCAGTCCGCCCGCGAGAAGCATCAATCCGACAAAGAAGAATCCGCCGACAAGAATGCCATCCCATTTTTCCGGGCGGTTCAGGCTCTGGCGGGCGCGTCTGTCGAGGAGGATGATGAAGTGTCCCAATCCTGAAGCAAGCCACACCCAGAAGATGAGCAGGGTGTAGAGGAACACCAGACCAATGCCAAGGGACGGATTGATGTTCGCCGCCTGCCGGAAGAGAAATTTGAATCCGAAGAATAGTCCAATAATGATGATGAACTGTGTGGGGCCGCGGAACCTCTGCATGAAAAAGACCCAGCGAAGATAGAGGCGGTAAAAGGCGGAGCGGGCCTTATAGGCTTCGCGGATTCCACTTCGGGCATACTCGGAATCCGGAGCGATGCGCAGGGCATCCATGAACAGCTGTTCGGCTTCGCGGTGTCTGCCCTCGTGGAGTCGGGTCCATCCGGCGTTGGTCAGGGCGACATCGTCCTCGGCGTTCCGTGAAAGCATCGTGGCCGTGTAATAATCGGCCTCCTCTGTTCTGCCCTGCAGTCGGAGGTAGAGGGACAGAAGATTGTTGGCTTCGCTGTCATCGGGGTCAATTTTGAGGGCCTGCCGGACAGCTTCCTCGGCTGATTTCCACTGTTCCCTGCCCCCGAGGGCACGGCCACGGGCAATCCACGCCAGGGTACACTGCGGATCAAGCCTTATGGCTTCGTCCGTGGCGGCAATGGCTTTGTCATGGCGTGACATACTGGAAAGAATCCATGCCTTGACCGCCAGCATCCACGCGTTGTCCGGCACGATACCGATAGCCTTCTCGATGGCCTCCAGTGAATCCCGGTCCCGGCCTTCCATCTGCATCCGGGTCAGTGCCAGCTCACAGTATGCCTCCGGGTCATCAGGGAATTGGGCCAGGTGCTGCAGGAGACTGGCTTCCGCCTCATCGTAGCGATGGCGTTCCCGCATCAGACGGGCCAACTCGACTTGATTTCCTTCCATCTTCGGGAGTTCTGTGGGGAATGGGCTACTTGTTCAGCTTGAGATAAGTGAGAATATCGTCGTAGAGCCCATCCTGATTGGCATAGAGAGCGTAGTTGCGGGCGCTGTCGAACCATTTCCGGGTGGAAGGCCTCAAATGCCGAACGGCGCGGATCAGTCTTTTGCCGCTGATGGGCACCAGTTCGCCGCCTTTCTTCATGGCCTCGGTCAGGGCTTCCTCGGTCGCCTGGTCAAAAACCGCCTGGATGTCCGCCCCTGAAAATCCATCGCACTTTCTGGCAAATGCCACCGGGTCAAACTCAACCACCGGACGGTTCCGGGCGTGGATGGAGGCGATCTGTGCACGGGCCTCCTCATCCGGCGGCGGGACAAAAATGATCCGGTCAAACCGTCCCGGGCGGAGAAATGCATTGTCCACATGCCATGGTGCGTTGGTGGCGCCGAGAATCAGCACTCCTTCATTGCCGGCCTGAGCTCCGTCCATTTCACTGAGGAACTGGTTGATGAGGTGGCGGCCTGATGACTGTTTCATATCGCGCCTGTCGGCAGCCAGCGCATCAATCTCGTCAAAGAACAGCACACACGGCCGATGGCGCCTTGCCAGCTCGAAGATCTCATGCAGGCGCGATTCACTCTCGCCAATATACATGTTGAGGATCTGGTGAAGCCCCACGGAAAGGAATGTGGATTGAATTTCCCCGGCTGTGGCGAGGCTCATGAGGGTCTTGCCGCAGCCCGGCGGACCGTAAAGCAGTACACCGCCGCCGGCCTTTTTGCCGTATTTTTCGAAGAGCTGGGGATTGCGCAGCGGGTAGATGATCTTCATCCGCACCTGCTCCTTGACCTCTTCCATTCCACCGACGTCCTCAAATGTCTTGTCCGACCTGAGCTGGAAATCGAGCTCGAGGTCCCGGGCCATCACACCGTCAAGGGAAGGGGAATCATCCTCGTCCTCATTCTCGAAGTCATAGGTGTCGGCAGATCCCTGACGCGCGGCGGACTGCGATGAGGCGGGGGCATCACTCACCGAACTGCCGCCGGCGTGGATTATATCATTCAGCAGTTTGTCATTGCGAAGATCGGCATTCAGAGCAACGGCCTTCTCATAGCAGGTTCTCGCGGTCATTCCATCGCCTTCAGAGACACACAGGCTGGCGCGAAGCAGCCATGCTTCCGCATAGTCAGGGTTCAATTCGCACAGGGATTCAATTCTGACAATTGCCTCGGAAAGGTTGCCGGCAAGACTGGAGAGTCGCGCCATCATCAGCAGCGCCTGGGGATTGCGGGGTTCGATCTGAATGGCCTGCTGCAGATACAGGCTTGCCTCGTCCAGTTCAAAGGTGTCCAGATGCGCCCTGGCAACCAGAAGAAGAAGGGGAACATTTTCTGGGGATGCGTCCAGTGCCGCTTTCAGCGAATTTATGTCCATGATCCGGAATTTATCTCGATAGATCCTCGGGTGTCTCCAACATGATGCTGCATGAATTCCCGGGGCCGTTCAACTGATTTCTGCCTCTTCCAGCGGGCCACGGTGCGGCCGTTTATTACCTTCGGCACCCGGCCTCACATCCAGTGCCAGTGGATAATTCCCATCCCCTTGAAGGAGTCGCTGCGGGGTTTGATTTGAATGCACGCAGGTGGCCCGTCGCCGTGCCTTTACCCCGCTCAGTGAAGACTTATACCAGAACGTCCCGGATCAGATGACCATGGACATCGGTGAGTCGTCGTTCAAAACCATTATGATAGAAGGTCAGCCTGGTGTGATCGAGGCCGAGGAGATGGAGGACGGTGGCGTGCAGGTCATAGACAGTGGCCACATCCTCGACGGCCCTGTAACCGAACTCATCAGTGGCTCCATATGAGAATCCCTTTCGCACCCCGGCTCCGGTGAGGAAAGCCGTGAAGCCGTCGGGATTGTGGTCCCGGCCGGATGCGCCTTTCTGGAAGGTGGGCATTCTGCCGAATTCCGTGCACCAGAGCACAACCGTATCCTCGAGAAGGCCTCTTGATTTCATGTCCCGGATGAGGGCTGCAGCCGGCTGGTCGAGCACCGGGCCGTGTTTGCTGTACTGCTCTTTGAGGACTTTGTGGCCGTCCCAGTTGCTCACGCCCTCGCCACCGGTCTGGTAGGCGCCGTTGAAAAGCTGGACAAACCGCACGCCTTGTTCAATCAGCCGTCTGGCGAGGATGCAGTTTCTGGCGAATGCCGCCTTGAGCGGGTTGCGGGTGTCGTCGGCGCCGTACATCCGGAGGATACTGGCCGGTTCCGTTGAGAGATCGGTGACATCCGGCACACTGAGCTGCATGCGGGCCGCCAGTTCGTAACTGGAGATCCTTGCCGCAAGGTCGGTGTCACCCGGATATTTTTCGAGGTGGAGGCGGTTGAGCCGGTTGAGAAAACTGCGGGTGGCCCTGTCAGTGGACTTGGAGACGCCGGAGGGAATATCGAGGTTCCTCAGGGGGTTGGAGGAATTGAAATCCGTGCCCTGGAAAGCAGCCGGAAGGAAACCTGACCCCCAGTTGTTCACGGATGACTGGGGTGTGCCTCTGGGGTCGGGAATGGCGACATAGGCCGGGAGTTCCTGACTGGCGGAACCAAGCGCCCATGTGACCCAGGCACCCATGCTCGGGAACCCGTCGAGGATGTTGCCGGTGGACATGAAGTTCTCGCCGGGGCCGTGCGTGTTTGTCTTGCTGGTCAGTGAATGAATGAAGCAGAGGTCGTCCGCCAGCTCCGCCATGTTGGGCAGCAGCTCGGAGATCATCTTACCGGTCTGGCCGCGTGGACGGAATTCCCACGGGCTTCGGGTCAGATCCCCCTGTTCGCCCTGAAATGTGCGAAGGCCCTCCGCTCCCGGCATGGGCCGGCCATGGAGACGGATCAACTCCGGTTTATAATCAAAAGTATCCAGATGACTGCAGGCCCCCGAGCAGAAAATCACCAGCACATTTCTGGCCTTCGGTGAGAAATGCGTCTGGCGCGGCGTGTATGGATTGGCTGCGGGATCGGCACCGGCCCTTGCCGGACTCAGCAGGCCTTCCCGGGCCAGAAGGCTCAGAAGCGCAATGTTCCCGAGTCCGGTGGCGGTGTGGCGTAGAAAGTTTCGCTGGCTCAGAGGATTGTTCATGGGATGAAAAGGAATTCATTGGCGTTGAGCAGGGCGCGGGTCAGCTGGTCCAGTCCGTGCTCGGAAGCGAACTCGACGGCCATGGCTGATTCCTCCTGGCCGGGGTTGCGGCCGAAGCTCAGCATCCAGGCGCGTCGGATGACGGCGTTGAGGTCATCCCCGCATTCCTTCTGCAGTCTTGCTGCATAGAGTGATGCCTGCTGGGTGACGAATCTACTGTTGAGGAGGTTCAGGGCCTGAATCGGTGTTGTGGACCGGCTGCGCTTCGGAATCACCTGACTGGCGTCGGGGCAGTCAAAAGCACCGAAAACCGAATCCTTTTCCTGTCTGACCTTGGTCATGTAAATCATTCTTCGCCACTCCTCAGGGCCGTAGTCCGACCGGGGATGGTAATGCCGGACATTTTCCAGTTCGACTTCGAATGCGCTGAAACCCGGACCGCCGGCATCGGAGTTCAGCGTCCCGGCGACAGAAAGAATGGAGTCGCGTATCCCCTCCGCATCCAGCCTCCGGGTGGGATAACGCCAGAGCAGAACCGTGCCTGCATCTGCCTGCATCCCCGCTTTGGTCGGAAGGCTGGACTGTTTCCATGTTTTCGAGGTGAGTATCAGCCGGTGCACGTGCTTCATGGACCATCCGCTGTTCATGAATTCGCAGGCCAGCCAGTCGAGCAGCTGCGGATGGGAAGGGGGCACTCCGTTGCGGCCGAAGTCATTTGGCGTGTCGATGAGGCCGCGGCCAAAATGGAACTGCCAGATGCGGTTGACCATCACCCGTGCTGTCAGCGGGTTTTCATCCGACGCGATCCACCGAGCGAGGGCCAGGCGGCGGTCCTGCTCCGGCGAATCCCGGGTCAGGCCCAGTCTGCCAAGGACCTGAACGGTATCCGGTCCGACCTGTTCTCTGGGAGCATCGGGTTCACCGCGGTACAGACGGTGAGTTGGTCCAGGTTGTTCGAACAGTCCGGCGTAGACCTTCACCGGCTGAGTCAGCTCCCTGAGCTCAAGTTTCGTTTTCTCCCACTGCCGGAGGATCTGTGTGGCGCGGCCGCGCTCATCCGGATCGAGCTTTCCGATAACGCGTGCATAAAATGCGGACCGGTCACTGCCGGGCGGCAGCCGGTCATGGGATCCCGCAATCCGGACGAGGCTGTCCCCGCTGATGCCCGCCATGATTTCATATTCCACGGGCAGGCGGTCAGAAAACTGTCCCTGGCGATCCCGGGCCCACACAATGCGGTCGATGGAAACCGTCTCTGGAAATGTGAACTGGACCCATCCGCTGCCTCGTGTGGCGGCAATCCAGCTTCTGGAATTTCCCAGGCGGCCGTCGTTGATGTGCCCGAGTTTGTGGAGCGGGTGTTCGAAGTCTCCTGATGATGTGACACTCACCCCGGAGTGTGCCAGTGCGATATTTTCGCCGTCCTGATAAATTTCGATCTCGTCGATGCACGGCTCGGCGTTTCCGGATGTTTCATGAATGACAAACCTGAGAACGCGTGCCTCTGTCGGATTGAACTTTTCTTCATTCCAGGAAGCGGATACGGGATCCCGCAATCCGGATGAAGGCCAGTTATCGAGTTCTTTCCCGAGGGCGTGGAGCCGGTCCGTGAGTGCCGCAATCGAGCCGGCGTCCTCGTCCTGACTTTCGATCATCCTGTCGCCGTGCTGGACACCGGCGAAAACGGCCTGAATGGCGTAGTAATCTTTCTGGGAGACGGGATCAAATTTGTGGTTGTGGCATCGGGCACAGCCGAGGGTCAGTCCGAGAAAGGCGGTCCCCGTGGTGTTAATCATGTCGTCCAGTTCGTTCATGCGCTGCATGGGGCCGAGTTTGGGATCCTGGCCCTTGACGATGTCATTGGGGCCGGCGACAAGAAATGAGGTCCCGACCGGTTCTCCAATGACATCTCCGGCGATCTGAGCTTTGACGAATCTGTCATAGGGCATGTCGTGGTTGATGGCCTCTATCACCCAGTCCCGGTAGTGCCATGCATGCGGGCGTTCGCGGTTTGTTTCGAATCCATGGGTTTCACCAAACCGCGCCACATCGAGCCAGTGGCTGGCCCATTTTTCCCCGTAGGCCGGATGCGACAGCAGGCTGTCCACGGTGCGTTCCCATTTCCCCTCTGACTGGTCTGCGACGAAGGAGCGGATTACTTCTGGCGGGGCAGGGAGGCCGTGCAGAACCATGTAGGCACGTCTTATCAGAGTGGTCGCTGATGCCTCCGGAGATGGATCAAGGCCCTTTTCCTTCAATCTGCGGCCGATGAAAAAATCAATTGGTGACCCGGTGTAATCTGTCGGAATTGGGAAATCCTCGGGGACAGCCAGGAATGCCCAGTGGTCAATGCTGGTTTCCTCGGCGTCGGGGCCGTAGCTTTCCGGAGTCACCGCACCGGCCTCAATCCAGTCCGCTATGAGCTTTATCTGATCCTCGTCGAGGCCGGGACCCTTGGGCGGCATCCTCTCTGAGTCCTTGTCGGTGCGGATTTTCCGGAGAAGGTAACTCTGGCCGGGATGGCCCGGCACCACGGCCGGTTCGCCGCTGTCTCCCCCCCGGAGCATGTCTGAACGACGGTCCAGCCTTAACTGGTTCTTCTGTTTGTCTGCCCCGTGACAATCGAAACACTGATCCCTGAGAATTGGCTCAATCCGGTCAGTGAAGACCATCGATGCAGCCTCCGTGGCGGACAGTGATTGCGGCAGCAGCCATGCCACCACCGCGATGAGTGAAAATCCAGCTTTTCGGAGAATGGTTTGATTCATGACTGAGTGAGCGGGTCTATTCGTCTTATAGCATCGGGAGCCTGCCGCATCAAGCTCCGTCGGGATCCCCGGATGAGTGCCCGCCGGTCGGATCCGGCCCGCTCTGCGGTGTGCTGAAGGGGATGGTGACAAAGAAGGAGGAGCCCAGACCTTCACTGCTCTCGACGCGGATTTTCCCCCCAAGGCTGTCGATCACAGCCTTGACGATGGCCAGCCCAAGTCCGGTCCCCTTGATTTCCGATCCCGGGCGGTTCACCCGGAAGAATTTCTGGAAAATCCTTTCCTGGTCCTTTTCCGGAACGCCCATGCCTGTGTCTCTGACCTGGATATGGATGGAGTCCGACGTCGCGCAGGCAAGCACGGTGACAGTGCCGCCCGCCGGTGTGAACTTGATGGCGTTGCTTATCAGGTTGGAAATGGCGGACCGCAGCTTCCCGCTGTCACCCCTGAGCGGCGGCAGGGAGTCCGGCAGATCAGTGACGAACTGAATCTCCGCCCTGCGGGCTGCCATTTCATGATCCGAAGCAGCCTTGATAAGGACTTCAAGAGGATCCATTTCCTCACAGTCGAAGGGAATTCTTCCTGATTCCAGCCGCGAGATTTCGAGGAGGTCATCGACCAGATCCTGAAGGCGGTTG
>JAUIAG010000486.1 GCA_030425355.1 Verrucomicrobiia bacterium | reverse complement strand
CTCCGTGAAACAGCCATGACTCTCGGTGAGCTTGGTCTGGAGCCCCTTGCAATTCATGAAAGCTTTCCCCTCGCCGATCTCCCCAGGCTTCCAGGAAACGGCCTCGATTTCGATACCTACGAAGAACGAACCAGACTGCTTGGATTCATCCCATGGCCGAAAAAATATCCGAAAGGCGCCATCGAGGAGGCCATCCGCAAAGACCTCGCCGCACAATGGAATCAGGCTCTCGAAGAACTCTCCCAAAAGTGGATCAATCAGATGAAGGATTTTTTTGTGTCATCCTGTGCCGATTCCCGACAGAGACCATGGATCGAAACCATGGAGAGCCACATTCTCGAGCAGACCCGCAAACACCATAAAGCGAAGGAACAAATTACAGAACGGAATGAGGTGCTGGATGAACTCCATACCCAGGTCACGGCCATTAAAAACCGGCTCCATGCGTCCGGCACCGAATGATGCGGACCATGAAACATGCCGGTCGAGCCCTCCTGCGAGTGCCTGATATCTCCCCCGGATCTGTGTGGTTTCGTGCTGGATTCCCTTGATCTTTCCGTTACTCTTCTAACCTACTGGAACCCGGCCCAGAGTCAGGCAGGCCGGTGAAGCATGCCGAATTTCACCCGATATCGATCCATGATCAGCCGCAGAAACTTTTCACGATCACTGACAGCCGCCGCCATTGGTGCCGGACTGTCCACCGCGACCACCGCAACTCCTGCCGAGGACAGAAAAGTGTCCCGAACCGGGGCATCCGTCAGACTGGCTGTTTCATCCTACAGTTACTGGCATTTTCGCGAGCCCAGAACCCCCATTGAAACGGTCATCGACAACACCGCCGCTCTGGGAGTCCAGGGAGTGGACGTGCTTCACCGGCAGATGGATTCCGAAGACAATGCCTACCTTCAGAAATTAAAGCGGCACGCCTTCCTCAGCGGCGTTGACCTCATCTGCCTTTCCATCCACCAGGATTTCGTCGACCCGGATCGGGATAAACGCATGGATAACATCCGTCACACCAGAAAATGCATCCGCCTGGCCCATGAGATGGGAATTCCTTGCATTCGGCTCAATTCCGGCCGCTGGGGCACCATCCGGTCTTTTGACAAGCTGATGGAAAACCGCGGTCAGGAACCACCGCTCGAAGGATATGATGAGGATGATGCCTTCCGGTGGTGCATCGATTCCATCGAAAAATGTCTCCCGGATGCCGAGCGGCACGGTGTGCACCTCGCCCTTGAAAACCACTGGGGCCTCACACGGTCACCCGAGGGACTGCTGAGGGTCGCGAGGGCCATCCGTTCAAACTGGCTCGGCGTGTTGATGGACACCGGGAACTTCCTGGAAGATCCATATGACAAACTGGAGATGATCGCTCCATTCACAACCTTCGTGCAGGCCAAGACCTATTTTGGTGGCGGCGAATGGTACACCCTCGACCTCGACTACCGACGGATCGCCGGCATTCTGGAAAAAGCCGGCTACAAAGGCTATGTATCACTGGAATTTGAAGGAAAGGCCGACCCTTCCACAGGCGTGCCTCAAAGCATCGCCC
>JAUIAG010000202.1 GCA_030425355.1 Verrucomicrobiia bacterium | reverse complement strand
AATATCCTGGTGTATGTGTTCAACCAGCGGGAATAATCCCAGCGTGTAGGCCCTGGACGCGTTCTCCATTGCACGTTTGAGGTCGTAGAGAAATGAAAGATCGGGCATGTAATCAGGATCCCGGAAGATACCGTTCCACGCATCAACGCTGCGCAAAGATTCCGCTTCAAGTTCACTGATGTCTCGTTTTTCCCCGGTCACCCAGCGTGACATGGATTCCTCTATCCGTTCAAGTTCCGCCGGATCCTGCAGTGTGATGGCAAACCGATCCAGCTTTGACTTCCACTCGGCATATCCCTTCGGCTCACTGCCCCATTCCTGGCCGGCAAGGAAATGACAGATGAATTCACGGTTTCCAAGCATCACTTTCAGCAGCGATGACTGCTTGATCAGATCATCCAGCTGAGCCTGAATTTGTTCTATAAAGAATTTCTCGTCGTCGATAAAAAATGGCCCCTTGTCGAATGCCCTTTTATCCTGAAATTCGCTGATAGCACTGCTTAATTCTCTGAGCCTTTGTTTGGTGGAATTGAGGAGGAAATCCAGAGCGATCGATATATCCGACCGGAACTGCCGGTCAATACGGTCAAGAAAATCGGATAACTCCACTGAGTCGGCACGAATGTCGGTTAGAAAGCTGAAATCGGCTAATGTGAAATCAGGCTGGGAACCCGAATCGACGATGAGATACTGACTGGATAGCTGCCCCCTGAAATAATCTATCTCTTCAACTGCTTCCCGCACGGACAGTCCAAGGCTGTCAAGAGACTGTTGATTTTCCCGTATACTGTCCCGTATCGACATAAAAGTATTGACGGCAATTGGCACCATCAGTAACAGAAGGAGAATGACGGATGGCACTTTGAGTTTCCCAAGCACCACCGACCTCCGCGGAAGACGGTTGATGAATCCTGGTTTTTCATCAATTACCTGCGTGAGCCTTTCGCGCATATCATGGACCGAGGCAAACCGCTTCTCTGCCGAAACCTGGAGACCGGTGTAGATGAAATCGGCAAACATCCGTGATACATCGGGTCTTGCTTTCTCAATCGGATCACTGAACCCCGCCGGCAGATGACCGGTCAGCATTTCATACGCAACGGCACACAGTGAGTATTGATCAACCCGATTGTCCACATAGCCAGCACGGTAGAGCTGCTCGGGGGCCATGTAATAAGGAGTGCCAACACCCCCTGATTTCATGCCCCTCTCCGCATCGAGCTTTCCATCTTCGGCTGTCAGCAACACGGAAATCCCGAAATCCATCAGTTTAACCGTCCCGTCACTACAAATAAATATATTCTCCGGTTTGATGTCCCTATGGATGGTAAAGCGATGGGCATACTGCAGGGCATCGAGAATTGCGATGAGAAGCCTTCCTGTCTCCTCCTGACTGAAGTGCTCTCCTGCCTTCTTTCGCTGAATCATCTGCTCGCGGAGTGTCAACCCCTCCAGTTTCTCCATGACGAGAAAATAGGTGGAGCCATCCTGCTTCACATCGAAAACCTGAATTATATTCGGATGCGAAAGCTGCATGGTGATCTCGGCTTCATTGAGAAATGACCGGGCCACATCAGGGTCGGTCATCAGCGAAGGCTTGAGGATCTTGATTGCGACGGGCATTTTTCTGAGCAGGTCCTCCGCCTCCACCACGATACCCATTCCACCATGCCCCAGAATTCCTCCAAGCTTGTACCGCCCCCCGGCCAGAGTGTCGATTTTCCTGATGATTTCCAGCTCATCGGCGGATCCGAATTTCTGGATTGAGGAGCCCATACTCGACAGGAACAGGTCATCCCATGAGTGATCGGAATCTGCACCTCCAGAATACTGCGGACCATCCCCGTGTGGCTGACTGTGGTTATCCGATTGATCGTCACTCATCAATCTGTCTCCTTTTCAACTGACGAATCCATGATCGGGGCCAGAACAACCCGAAAGCCCGCATCCTGTGCGATACCGGGATCGTGATGGCGGGCATCCGACCTCATCTTCTCCATGGAAATGGTCAACCAGCTTCCGCCCCTCAAAGTCGAGTTCCGACCCTCCTCATTAAAGATTCCATTATATGTCACGTAGGCCAGTCTGGGATATGAATGAAAATACGGATCCGAGACCCGTTCCCACACATTGCCGCCCATGTCATACAATCCATATTTATTGGGGGGAAAGGACCCTGCTGGGGACGTCAGATTATAACTGTCCTTCTGATTGGTAAAATTGGATTTCTCAGACCTGCTCATTGAAAAGTAGTTTCCGGAATGTTTATGCTTCTCGCCGTTTCCCCATGGATAGAGGTCCGGGTGGTGGCCCTGTCGTTGGAATGGATAGTCTCCGGGTTCCTCACCGGGAATGCCTACGGCAACGCTCCATTCGCGATCGGTCGGCAGCCGGTATTCCATATCCGTCCCGATGGCACCCCTGCTCCTTTCAAATTCTGTAAGCCACCTCGAGAAATACCTGGCGCAGTTCAGGTCGACAAAGGTGACCGGATGAGTCGGGCCCTGATCCAGCGAAATAATCGCATCGGTCCACTGCCAGTTCGGGTCTATCCCGGAATTCTTCATGAATATGTAGTAATCAATTATCCTTGTTTCCCAGATACTGAAATACACATCGCCCACCTTTCGGAAACGCATGCCGATGGAATTTTCGATAAAATCGGGCTGCCCCGTGGAGTCATCCGCCGCATTCGAAAGAAGCGGGTCAAGCTCAGCTTTCACTTTTTCGTGAAAACCAATCTGGCGGAAAAATTCGAGGAAAGCGTCCTTCCACTGACCGTTCCGGTATTGGCTGACTGACTTTTCCCATTTTTCGCGGCTGAATACGTTGGGCTCCGGAAGAATTTCCAGATCGTGCTGTGTAAAATACTGGTCCCATAGTAATCGTGACTTTTGTTCACGGCACTGCAGCTTCTCGAAATGATCACCCACCTTCTTATCCAGCTCATTCTCCATACTGCTCAACTGCGCAAGGACCAGGCTGAAATCGGTGGTTTCTCCAAGATTATTACTCAGATTATCCAGTCGTTCCTCATGTGCTGAGACATCGAAATCAATACGTTTTGGAGACTCAATATGGTGTATATAAGATTCAAAATAGCTTCGCCACCAGGTATTGTATTCCTCAGGCACTTTCTTCAGATCACTGATCTTGTGTTGGATGACATATGCCTTCCTTGCGGCCTGTATAGCGGGACCGAAGACTTGAAGAAATGCTTCAACCCGCATCTCAAGCTGATTCAGGTAATTGGTTCTTTCTTCGAGGGCGCGGGCGCTTTTGACCGGCGGATGCGATTTGAGCTTGATCACCCCGGAATTGAGTTCCTCAATTGCCGATTCATAATTCTTCTTGCCCCGGATAGCCCAGGCCGGTCCCCAGAGTGCTTCGTTCTGGATGATATACCGGTTGGTGGCAAGGACACCATTGATGGTTTGGATTAATTCGTCCCGATTTTTAGCGAAATCTTCAAGGAGTTCCTCACCTTTGACACGGTCCTGGTAGCTGTATACCAGAAACCCAAGAAGAATTGCTGCCACGGCAATTGATGGGAGAATGATCATTCTGATTGTGGAATGACGAGCTCCCGCAAACAGCCCTGAATCAGAATCCTGAGTCCTGCCGCGTTCGAGACATTTCAGAAACGCATCATGTGAGTCATGCCTCGATGAAAGCGATGCGTTGAGGGCTTTCGACACAGCGGGCCTTGCCTGGGATGGGATTGCCGATTTCTGCAGGTCCCCCGGCCCGAGCAGATTCGGGGTCGCTGTATCTGATCCGTCACCTGAGAAAAACCGGTAAGTCAGCCATGCCAGTGAATACTGATCCGTTCGCTGATCCGTTTCATCACCGCAGATAACCTCCGGGGCCAGAAAGCTCATGGTTTGCCGGTAAATGGACGTCACGCACAGGCTCTCCTTTCCAAGCAGCCTGTATGTTCCACAATCGCCAACCTTTGGCCTGAAATTGTCATCCACCCAAAGGTTTCCGGGATGAAGTCCGCCGTGAACTTCTCCCGGGCCGAGGGACGCCACTATACCAGCCAGCCATTCACACCATGTCCGCCAATCGACCTCGTTAAAGTGTGACCGGCCTTCAATGAGGTCCCAGCCGGAAGTCAGCGAAATGAATTCCTCAACCCAGAACACCCGTCCATGCCATTCGGACCAGTCATATACCTTGACAGCGAACTCATGGTTTTTGCGGCATAGGCCATTCAGGACAGGCGCGTAGTCGGTCCGAAGCATGTCCGGATGAAGAAATTTCAGAACGACAGGGGTTTGTCTCAGCTTGTCGAATACCTTCCATGTTTCGGCAACGCTGCCGGAGCCAAGGAGTTCCTCCAGCACATACCGGCCGTCAATCAGGACTTCCTTTTCCAGCTTCAAATACTTGTCTTCAATGCCTTCCACCTGATTCCTCCATACCGTCGTTCACCTCACCAGTAAGCAGGTCCCTGAGTTGCCGCAAAGTCTCAATCGCCTCCCCGGATTTTTCTTCGCGAATACTGGTTTCACATCCGGCCAGCAGATCCATCAACCGCTGATGCCTGTTGAAATCACGCAATGGCTGCATGTCGACTTCACCATTCCAGAGAGTCCGATTCAAACACTGCCCGAAGACCTCCACACCGTTTTCTCCGAGAGCAGACAATTCATCGAGCGATTCCGCAAGTTTTCCGACCCTCCTGTCGGTCATTGCAGCAAAAGCCTTTTTGAATATTTCCCGACGATCATCAACCCTGAAATCAATTCGTTCAGACTCCGAAAGTCCCAGTGGCCACGCAATACCCGGATACTTCTTCCACATTTCACTCAGCCACCATGCTCCCGTCTGAGCCATGTCGTCATTGTTGATATAAATTCTGAAGTGCTTCAAATGGGAGAGCTGAATCGGATCGGATATTCTCCCTTTGGTGGCATACCGATTCATGGCAACCCCAAGCCATCGGCCAATAAAAACCTCACCATCCAGCTCCTCCATGGATTTATCGGGAACAAACCACAGGTCGAACTGGTATCCCGCCCGGCACATTATATCAAAATACTTGGTGCGATGGGCCCAGTCGGGATCCAGATAGTGCAGTTTCAGCCTCAACTCTATCTTTCCCATTCCCCAGCTCTCAGCCGCCCGGAATCTGACCGGAATCTGCGCCCTCAGCCACTCGATGGGCAGTGGTTCAAATTCCCGCTCTGGGTGCCCCGGGCCGCCGGGAAAGATACTGAGCTGATTCAGGGGAGGTTCAGCCTGTTGATATTCTTCCAGTTCTTTCAGCAGAAGCGGCTCAATCAGCGACGAAGGAAGATACGGTCCGCTGAGACCGACATCCGCCCCACTCCACAGTGGAGAAACAAAAGGCAGAGCCATCAGCCCTATCAACACCATCCTTGAAACCATAATCATCCTGTCCCCGATTATCGATTATCGATTATGAATATCCTTCGACATTCCCCTTTTTACCCGACAAGAGGACTATAAAACGCTTTCGGGACGGGTCTGTCAACCGATGTCCGGAGCACTCCCGCCACTACGATTTTTATTCCGCGATCCTGCAGAAAATCGTGAAAATTTTCAGAAAAATTCAGTCATCTGATTGGCTGGTGGCTGATCGTGCTTTTCAAGAGGAGTTGTGGATGGTAATCAATGCATGAAAACCATGAATTTTGAGACTATTTGCTTACATGGAGGTCATCAGCCGGATGAACTGACTTTTTCCAGAGCCGTGCCGCTTTACCGGACGAGTTCGTATGTGTTCCGGGACACCGAGCATGCCGCCAACCTGTTTGCGCTGAAGGAGCTGGGAAATATCTACACCCGACTGATGAACCCGACCCAGGATGTGCTGGAGCAGCGGGTTGCCGCACTTGAAGGCGGTGCCGCCGCCCTTGCGGTGAGTTCGGGAACATCGGCGATTTTCTATTCTGTGATCAACATCTGCCAGGCGGGCGACGAGATCGTTTCAGCCAACAACCTCTACGGCGGCACCTTCACACAATTCAACGACATCCTGCCGAAGCTGGGCATAAAGGTCCACTTCGTTGATCCCCGTGACCCGGAGAACTTCGCCCGGGCGATTACGCCCAAAACGAAAGCCCTTTTCTGCGAAACGGTGAGCAACCCGGGACTCGATGTTGCGGATATCGAATCCATTGCGGGAATCGCCCACAGCCATGGTCTCCCACTGATAGTGGACAGCACCTTCTCCACTCCCTACCTCACCCGCCCGATTGACCATGGTGCTGACATCGTGGTGCATTCCCTGACCAAGTGGATGGGCGGTCACGGCACCGGTATCGGAGGAATCATGATTGATTCCGGCAAATTTGACTGGAAATCGGAGAAATTCCCATTGATGACCGAACCGGACCCGAGCTACCACGGCGTCCGCTGGGCTCACGATTTACCTGACATGCTGGCACCGGTGGCCTTTGCCATCCGGATGCGGGTCATACCGCTCCGGAACCTGGGCGCCTGCATCGCCCCGGACAATGCATGGATGTTCCTCCAGGGAATAGAGACGCTGTCCCTTCGGATGGACCGTCACTGCGATAATTCCATAGCGGTTGCCAAACACCTGCAGAATCACCCGGCTGTCGAATGGGTCCGCTATCCGGGACTGCAGAGTGATCCGAACTTCGAAGCCAACCGGAAGTATCTGCGCGGCAAGGGAGGCGCCATGGTCGTCTTTGGAATCAAGGGCGGCGCTGAGGCCGGGAGCCGATTTATCGAGAATCTCAAGCTCTTCTCTCATCTGGCCAATGTCGGAGATGCCAAATCTCTCGCGATCCATCCGGCGACCACAACTCACAGCCAGCTCACTGCCGAACAGCAGGAGGCCGGAGGCATCAGGCCCGAACTGGTCAGACTCTCGGTCGGCATTGAGAATATTGACGACATCCTTGAGGACCTCGACCAGGCGCTCGCCGCGGCACGATCCTGAGCCACTCTTTCATCACTGCCTTTTTTATCGCAGAATTCCGTCGCGGACCCCGGCTCTCCAACCGGGGTCTTTTTTTACCCGATACCTCAAATTTCAAAAAATTAAGATTTTCTGAAAGGAATGGGTATGAGGTGGTGTATGTTAGACAGAACCTTACCATTGTTCTATGCCATTACGGCACGCCAATCCGGTAAATCCCTGGCTCCGGGTTGGCGCTTTTTTTTGCCTTGGCAAGGACCGGGAGCTTCACATTATGGGGGCATGAACCAGGTCCGGAGATTCCGCATCATCTTCCTGATATCCGTCAGTTCCATAATTCCTGCTCCGGGACGGGAAGCAATGGCTCAGGTGCTTTGGGAAGCAGACTACCGGGAGGCCCCGCCGCAACGGCTGGAATGGCAGGCGACACATGACTTGGAGGACGTGAGATCCGGACCTGAGGGCATCGAATTCCATTCAACCGGGACTGATCCCTACAGCATCGGTCCGGAGATTGTTCTCCCGGTGGACCAGCCCCTTTTCCTCGAAGTGACTGTGCTTTCATCGAGGAGCGGCTCCGCTCAGATTTTCTACTTCGAAGACCACCCCACTGAGAACAACTCGGTGAGATTCACAGCCGTGGCCGGAGAATGGGTTTCACACCGTGTGGCACTTCCATCGCTGTTCAACAGAACCCGGCTGCGCTTTGATCCACCGGCGGGAGAAGGCAAAACCATTCTGGGGTCGCTCAGGCTTGTGCCGAGAACCATCTGGAATGAACCCGACTACCGGCTGGATCCCCCGCCACCGGTGGGACAAGCCCC
Organism: Verrucomicrobiia bacterium; assembly: GCA_030425355.1. Classification (GTDB taxonomy): domain Bacteria; phylum Verrucomicrobiota; class Verrucomicrobiia; order Limisphaerales; family JAJOIW01; genus JAJOIW01. Next base: position 2,290 of record JAUIAG010000202.1, on the reverse strand, counting down.
CTTCAGGCTCGGTTCCGGGGACGTCGAAGTCATCCAGTCCCGTTCCGAATGGAACAACACCCGTTTCTCCTTTCGGGGCCGCATCGTGGCTGCCACCCACCCGGAGTTCCGTATTATCATCAGGAGAAAAAACGGCATCCCCACCTCATTCATCCCTTCCGAACTGGCAGCAGTCAGACGAAGTATTGGAATCCAGGATTTCAGAATCTTCTCGGACTGGTCATTCAGGGATCCCGACGGCGACCTTTGGGTGATGGGAAGAACCATTGAGGAACTCGCCGGACGGCCAGGGTTCCGGATTCGAACCGCCATCGAAGTCAGTGCCCCCAAAATGGTTTTCCATCTCCCGGGTATCAGGGTCTTTCTGCCGAAGGACACCATTCAAACCGACCCGGAAACCAGCCAGGCAGTTTTCCCCGGCCTTGAATATCTCTCCAGTGAGGAATCGAGTTCCGAAAAGGACCTTGTCGGTCCCGCCGCGTGGAGGAAAATACCGGCCGCGCCGCTGGTCACATGGCCGATGATGAGTGTGGTGAGAAACGGCTGCCATGTCAGCCTCAATTGGTTATGGAAGGATGGAGAGGCCACCGGATTCTCGCCGATATTTGATTCACCGGATCGCCTCTTCGGGACCGGAGGGCATGTGATGGGGCTGGTCTTTCCTGCCAACCGCGATCTGATGCGCCCCGAGGGAGGGTTGATGCCTTACGAGCCGGTCCTTCTGGAGCCCGGGGAAGCGCTCGACTTCGAAGTCGACCTGATTCTGGATGAAGCGGAATCGGTCGTTCCGCCAATCCGCGATCACGTCCTTGCCTACGGGCTCCCGCCATTGCCCAGCCAGGTCCCGGATTTTGACACCTATGCCCGCACGGCCGCATGGGGCTGGCTCGATTCGGTGTGCCGGAGTGAAAGCGGTTACCATCACGCGGTATGGATGGGACGTTTCGGAGCCGTATGGCCACTGGATGTGCCCATATTCCAGCGATGGCTTTCCCGACACGCTCCCGGTCTTGACTCCCAATCCAGGGAAAGACTGGAGCAGGCTGCCGATGAGGCCCTGCAGAGGTGGGAAACCGGAAACAGAGACCAACTGACTATTGGCCATATAGGCGGAATCTGGCCCGCTCTTGTCCACGGATCATGGGATAATGTGGTTGAAGGCGCGCGTCGGAAACTGACCGGGCAGATCCAATCCTTTGACTCCGGGCACCGGGTGCCCGTTCCCGTCGACGGCACCGCCGGCACCGGACAGCGTGACCTAGCTGAAACCCACGACTCAAACAGCACCAACGGCTACACGGCACTGACCATTGCCAATTGTATCGAACTGGCCCTTTTTACCGGCGACAGGGACTCACTGGACATCGCGCTCGGGCACCTCGACGCCATGCAGGCCGACGGGCTCCGCGTGCCGCGGGGCGCTCAGCCGTGGGAAATACCGCTGCACACACCCGATATTCTCGCCTCAGCCCACATGGTCCGGGCGTTCGCGATGGGCTATGTTGCGACCGGTGACAGGACCTATCTGAGTGCGGCTCAGGAATGCGCCTGGACCGGAGTGCCCTTTGTCTACCTGCGCCAGCCGGTGGACGGCAGCATCGGGGTCTACTCCACGATTCCGGTGTTCGGCGCGACTCACTATGTGGCACCGGTGTGGATCGGGATGCCGGTGCAATGGTGCGGACTGGTCTATGCCCACTCGCTTTACCAGCTGAATGCTCTCGCTCCGGACCCGATATGGAAGAAACTGGCGGACGGGATTACACTCGCGGGCATGCAGCACACCTGGCCGCTGACGCCGGAACCGGACGAGCGGGCCGGGCTGCTGCCGGATTATGTGGAACTGATTCCGCAGCTCCGGGACGGACCGGCCATAAACCCGGGAACACTGCAGATCAACGTTCCCCAGTTGTTTAACAGCCAGCCATTCCACCCCACCGTCGTGCCGGAAGGAACAGGGGCCGCGGTGATCACCGGCGCTCATCTTACCGATTCAGTGACCCGTGAGGACGGGAGCCACACACTCAGGCTGGAACCGGCTCTGGGCTTTGAGAACCTGTGCATTGTCCACCACCACGATGAACAGCGGCCGGCCACCGTCGTTTTCACCCCGACCGTTGATAGTGGAGGTGATTTTTCCAATCCCGTGATCCACGAATCACCAGGGTTCATGGTTATCAGAGTCAGTGCACCGATGTGGCTGAACCTGACACCTCCATCAGGGAATACGGAGCAGAATTCCAGTGAGTCTTCGAAGCCATGAGAATCCTTGTTGTGGAAGATTCAGACC
>JAUIAG010000201.1 GCA_030425355.1 Verrucomicrobiia bacterium | reverse complement strand
CAGTGAAGTTCAGGGTTTCCTGAGCCGGAAATGCACGCCGTCGTATAGATTGAAAAGGAAGTATCTGAGGATGCTGCGGAAAGGAATCAGGTTCCTCATAACATGACGGAGGGTCGTCGAGTCCGCCACCAGCCTCGCCTCCAGACACTCAAAACGCGCCTCTGAATAAAAGCTGTATTCATGCCCGACAGTGAAGTAGTCCATGCTGCGTTCGGTAAAATAATGCTTGTGAGTCGGATCCTGGAGGGCCCAGTCGGATTTCCCATAGGGCACCTTGATAAGCACGGTTCCGCCCGGGGCGAGGATTCTATGTAATTCCGTCATGGTTCCCGGGATGTCCTCCAGATGCTCCAGCACATTGTCCATCAGAATTTCCGTGGCGCTGCCGTCCTCAAACGGGTAGGGAAACTTCTCCAGATCGAAGTAGCGGTCAGCCCGAACCGTTGAGACCACGTCGCAGTTCACCCAGCCGTCCAGGTATTTCCGCCCACATCCAAGGTTTATCCGGATCAGTTCCGCCGCCATGGCCGCATTCTCCCCCATCCACTCCACCCATGGCAACCAAATGGTGCCAGGTACCGTGCGGGGGTGGACAATTGCGGCAATTGCGGTGCCAGGTACCGCTGATCGAAGAATCTGCTTCAGCCACACGGCGGGCAGCAGGGCGGGCACAGATATGGGTTGCGGCCTGCCCCCGGTTTCGGCATGACTTGGTCATTTACGGATCTCAAAGACGATGATGAGTACAAAACAAATTCGGGCAGTGGCAGCCGTGCTGTTCTCAGGCACATGGTTTCTGTTTTTCCCCCTTTCCGGAACTGAAGAGAGCGGGGAACAGGCAGTGGATGCCGGACATTACCTTGCCGGGGTGAACCGTGAGCTGGAGAGAAAATGGCCGGAGAACCGCACGGTGAGGTTTGTCTTTCACGGGCACTCAGTTCCGGCGGGATATTTCAGGACCCCGGAGATCAGACGGTTTGACAGCTACCCCATGCTGTTCTACCGCTCCATCTGCGAAAGGTTTCCGACAGGCATGGTCGATGTTTCCATTACTGCCATCGGGGGTGAGGCCTCACCGGCCGGTGCCGCACGCTTCAGGTCGGATGTCCTGAGCCTCAAGCCAGACGTGGTCTTCATCGACTATTCGCTGAATGACAGGGGACCGGGACTTGATAAGTCCCGCGAGGCATGGGCGTCGATGATCAGGGACTGCAGGGACCATGGCATAAGGGTCATTCTGATGACACCGACTCCCGACTCGCGTGAGAATATCCTGGACAGTGATTCACCACTTGCCAGACATGCCGCCCAGGTTCTCGGGCTGGGACGCGAGTTCGGAGTACCGGTTGTCGATTCATTCAACGCATTCAGGGAGAGGGTGGAGGCCGGCCACAATGTTGAGAACTTTCTTTCACAGATCAATCACCCGAACCGCCGCGGTCATGAGATTGTCACCGAACTCATTCTGAGCCTTTTTAATAATAATTAAAATTCACCGCAAAGGCAGCAGATGGAAGCTGAGGCGACGAACGGGATACAACGCATCAACCATTGATGTCCGGGTTCAGGCAATCTGTAATCAAATAAATAATCAACCCTGTCAGGGACGGCTGCTGTCTGAGAACATCAAACTTCAAATGGAACCGGAGCCGGAGCCGGAGAGTTTTTCAACGGGACCGGATTATCGGGGTTTTGAATCGTCTAATCAGAGATAGATCGACATCGGCGGCCCGCCCGGTTCCCGGAAAGGAGAATGAAGTTGACTGATTATTGAATCAGGCCGGATTCTGCTGCGAATGGGACTGGACACGGAAGTTGTGAGAATGCTGTTGAAATGCCGCCGTGAGGGTGTGGATTTCCGTTCGACCCTGACACTGGGGCAGCAGTCCTACTTTCCGGGGATCCGGGAAAGCCGGCGTCTTTTCAGAGAATCCGGTCTGGACGCGGCGACGGGCGAGAAATGCGGCAGGATGCGTCCTGATTCAGGCCCACTCTGGGAGGCTCTGGGAGCGAAGCAGCTGACAGCCATGGACGCCTCCGACTATGAGAAAGCAGACTGGATTCATGACCTGAACCACGCGCTTCCAGAGAATCATGGACACGGGCCATTCAGCTGCGTGTGTGATGTCGGCACAATGGAGCACGTTTTCAATTTTCCCATGGCGCTGCGCTCGGCGCTCGGGCTGGTGGAGGCCGGCGGACATTTCCTCAGTTTCACCACCATGAACAATTACTGTGGTCACGGATTTTACCAGTTCAGCCCCGAGTTGTTTTTCCGGGTTCTGGATCAGTCCAACGGCTATCAGTTGGAGTCAATGATTGCGATGGAGTACGGTCCCCGGTTTGCATGGTATGAGGTGACCGATCCCGGGCTGCTGGGAAGGAGAACCAACCTGGTCAATGGGTACAGGGTTCTGCTTTTTATCAGGGCCCGCCGCCTCGCCGACACTCCGGTGCTTCTGTCCATGCCACAGCAGAGTGATTACACCTCGGTTTGGGACACAGGATCAGGATCGGGAGCAGCCGAGAAAGCCGGGGCACTCAGGGGGGCGGAATCCGGACGAGTCGCTGCCTGGGCCCTCGAGACATTTCCGGGGTTGTGTCGCATGGCGGAATCGATATTCTACTCCTTTTTGAACCCCCGGTATAATTTCAGGGACAAATCAGCATTCAGACGGATCCGCAAAAAGCAGTAATGAGTTCATCGAAACCCCGGCAGGTGGTCATGACCACGGTTTTCGGCACCCATGCCGAGAAACTCGACAGCACATTCAGGAGCTTTGCGATGAATCCGTTCCTCGAACTCCACGCTTTCGTCCTCGGTGAGGCACTGCCGGCAAACCGGGTTGAGGGAATCACCTACCACCTCAGAAAGCCTGACCCGTCGTTCTCCACGCCAATCCGCGATGCGGATTTCCGCCGATGGGAGTTCATGGATGAGCTTGAAGCCGACTATGCGCTGGTGGTGGACGGCCATGATGTACTGTGCCTGCAGCCGATTCCCGAGATACCGGCTTTGCTGCGTGGAGGAGTTCTTGGCGTTGTCGTTGAACATCCGGGGGGAAGGTATCTTGAAGGGGGAATCTACACCGGAAACTTTTTCAATGCGGGGGTCACCTTCTGGGATGTAGAGAAAAGCCGCGAACTTCGACGACAGGTGATTGAGCGGGGCCGACTCCAGTATCGCAACGATGTGGATGACCAGCTCTCTCTCAACGAGGTGGTCCATGCCCGCTGGCTCGATCACATCACTATTCTCCCGACCATTTACAATTACCGCTGCTACGTAAAAAGGAAAAAGAAGGGGTGGGCCACCACGCACACTCTCGATGGAGTCCGCATCTACCATACCGATGAATGTGCGGAAGTCTCGGCACTGCTTCCGGCTGCCCCCTACCCGCCCCTGGCTGAACTCGAACCGGATGCCGGCCCACTGAACCGCTCACAGCAGGTTCAGCGCCGGGCCCGGCAACGCATGAAAAAACACCTGGTCCGGTAGCGTCAGCGCTGCCGCCTCGGGACCCATGCCCATGAACTGGATCTCGGACACACTTCAATCCTTCACCACTCCAGAAAAATGGCCGGGCATCGTCGTGGCGCTGCAGGTGTTTATCTTCGTCCTGTTCTTCCGCATTGTCTGGATTGCATTCAGGACCCCGCCCCGGAACACCGGCCGGGACCCGCTTGCAGGAAGAGCCGCCTTCATGCTGCTTCGATGGGGAATGATCATTTCGGTCGCCATCATCCTGGTGTACCAGGCGACCTGGCAGCTCGGCGGGCATATGCGGCCGAAGTTCGTGGAATTCATGCAGCTCCATGACAAAAGGAAGGACAACCCTGCACATCGAATGGTGCTGGGCCGCATCCTGGACATCAAGGGCAGGCCGCTTGTCGAAAACAGAACCATCAACGGAATTCAGACCCGTCATTATCCACATGGGGAGATATTCGCGCATCCGATCGGCCATCCCCGCTTCACTCCATCCGGACTGGAAAAACTGGCACTTCCGCATCTGGCCGGTTTCAGCCTCGACGACCGCGAAGACTGGGCGAGGCAGGCTTCGGACGTCGTGCGCAGGAGACCGCCATCGGGAGGCCAGGACCTCCGCACCACACTCGACCTCGAGCTGCAGACAGCCGCTTTCCGGTCCATCGGCGGAAGAAGGGGCGCTGCCATGGCCATCACCCTTCCCGAAGGCAATGTCGTTGTAATGGCCAGCCGCCCTGCATTTGACCCCAACACCGTTGACCACTCGATTTACCGGACATCAAACGAGGATGCTCTGCTTATCAACCGGTGCACGGCCGGTATGATTCCACCGGGGTCCATCTTCAAGATTGCCATGGCGGGGCTGGCTCTGGAACTGGGAATCGAGCCACTTATCGACTGCCCGGCCGGGGGATATACGCCCGTGCCGACTCTGAGTCCAATCCACGACTATCAGTACAACTACTATCGCTCGCGCGGGCGTGAATGGGGCGGCCACGGAATTATCGGAATGGCCGAAGCCCTTGCCGAATCCTCCAATGTCTATTTTGCGAGACTCCTCGTGGAGCACGTCGGGGCTCCTGCCTTCAACGACTTGAGAGAACGATTCCAGTGGGACAAGCCTATCGAACTTTACCAGTCCCCGGTCGAACCATCGAACCGCCTGATGATTCGGCCGGTGCGGGTGGACAAAGCCAGCATGAATGACCCGTATGCACTGGCGCAGATGTCGATTGGACAGGGAACTATCATGGCGAATCCCGGCCATATGCTGATGCTTGGTGTCGCAGTTGCCAATGAAGGTGTTCTGGTCAGGCCGAGGATCACACTGGACCAGCCAACCGGTCAGCTGCGCCGTGTATTCACATCCGACACGGCGAGGAAACTCACCGGGATGATGCGGGGCGTTGTGCAGGACGGTACGGCATCCGCGATTCGCATGCCGGATATTGACGTGGCTGGTAAAACCGGCAGTGCCCAGAATCCCCGCGGCGATTCACACGGCTGGTTCCTTGGCTTCGCTCCAGCCAATGCGCCCAGAATGGTCATCTGCACTGTCATTGAAAACGGCGGCTCCGGCTCCGAATCGGCACTCCCTGTTGCCCGCGATATTCTCACAGCCGCTCAGGAACATGGCTACATCGATTAGCCGCCGGTGCGCCCGGACTGATCCCTGATACCTGGTTTAGAATAGCTCCGGCTGCCCGGGCTCAATCCGGCGAAATTGACCTGTGTCGCATGCCGGGGAATCCATGGATACTCCGTGATGATGACAGAACGCCCGGAAAACACGGCGGATATTTTCAGCGGCCGGCCCGGTGCCGCTGAATCGGGTGCCGAAGCCGGGGTCATTCCACTGCCCGCCGCGCACTTCATGAACCCTGCTTGAGATACGTTCAAAACTCTCCGGATAAAACCGTCGAACCCATTCGGAGAAAATGGCCTTCACCGCATAGGGCAGTCGCAGGATCGAGTAATGTCCGAAAGCAGCGCCGGCTTCGGAGGCGGCCGCCACTATCGACGGAAGCTGATGGTCAGTAAGCCCGGGGATGACAGGAGCAGCCAGAAAGCCGGTCGGAATCCCGGCCTGTGCAAGAGCCCGAATCGCTTCCAGCCGCATCCGGATAGAGGATGTGCGCGGTTCGAGTCGCGAACGAAGTGTCTCATCCATCGTGGTGATTGAAATATAGACAACAATTCCCCGCCATGCAGACATCCTTTGAAGTATGTCAATGTCCCGTGTCACCAGATGGTTCTTGGTCACTATTCCCGCGGGATTCCGGAAGGAGTCGAGAACTTCAAGGCAGGCGCGGGTGATTTGAAAGTGCCGCTCCGCCGGCTGATACGGATCAGTCACTCCGCTCATCGCAATGAGTCGCGGTCTCCATGCCCTGCCGGAAAGCTCCCGCCCGAGCAATTCGGGAGCATCCCGTTTGACAAAAATTCTCGACTCAAAGTCGACACCCGCGCTCAGATTGAGGTACTCATGCGTGGGACGCGCATAACAGTAGGCGCAGCCGTGCTCACAGCCCCGGTAGGGATTAATCGATGCATCAAAGGGAATGTCGGGGCTGTCATTCCGGGTTATCAGCCTGGAAGTCCTGTCATCAAAGAATCGTGTATGGACAGCCGGCGGGTCCATGGGCTCCGGGTCCGCATCCGCCTGCCATGCATCGGGATCCACAAAAATCTCCCGTGGCTCAAAACGGTTCTGTGGATTCGACTGTGCCCCTCGTCCATTCATCACGCCGGCCGACCTGACTATCGCTGTGTCCCCCCGATGACCGCCACTTCCTCAGGGCTGATCACTTTCGCTTTGGCTCCGGATCGATTCGAAAACCGCCTTCGCCGTGTCGCGCATGACCTGCTCCGTTCCAGAATGGGCAGCAAGTGCAAAAATGATGTGGTTCCCCGTGCTCTCATGGGAAATATACCCGACATCAAGGACATAAGTACTGATCAGTCCGCCCTTGTGATAGAAATCCGCATCGGGAAAAACAACCTCTCCGGACTGTTCCCATCCGTAGGCGCCTGCAGAGCGGTTTTTAAATCCGACGATTCCGCGTGCCTCATCACCATTGAGAATGAACCGGGCCTGGTCACTGGTGATATGGAAGCGTTCGTCCGGGCCGATGTGTTCATGAAACACCAGCCGCCTTACACAGTTGGCAAGCTCGGCGGTTGAGGTGCAGTTGCCTGTGGTGGAGCTGAGGACCGTGGCACCGCGCTGTTCGGCATATGATACGCCGCTCCACTCATGCCGGACAACCTTGCGCCGGCCGTCGGGAGCCACAAGCTCGATCATCTGAGGCTCATCATTTTCATAAATAACCGGCCGGTAGGTCACGTAGTCCCGCATCAGAGCACTGTGTGGAAATCCACGCTCGGGAATCAGAAAGCGGGTGTTGACATAATCAATCCCCATCATTCTGAGAAGCAGGGTATAGTCCTCATTGGATGAACGCCTGAAGACCTCGCTCATCATCTCGGAAAATGTCCTGGCGCAGTCGCGGACAAACTCGCCGTTTTCATCGGGCCTTGAAAAAACCACAACTGAATCCAGGGGCATCCGGTGTTCATTGAGAAACTCAACGCCTGCGATGACGGTGTATAGTTTTATGGTGCTGGCCGGCCAGAAATCCACGCGGTTTTCGGAATCTCCGAGATGCACGGTTTCAAACTGCGGCTCCTCATCCGGGCTTGTCACCTTTATAATGGTGGCCCACTTCGGGATCTCCGGGTGCACATCCTTCAACGCCTCTTCGAGATCGAGGGCATTGACCGGTGTGAGCGCAAACGGCCCGGACAGTCCCAGCAGAATAACTATCCATGCGAGGATTCGCGAAACATGGTGATGCGGGATGAGTTGAGTAGTCGGGATATTCATAGCACTTCAGTGGTTGTCGAAAAGTTTATGCAGAGGCTGCTGATCGAAGCCATTGCCTGGCTGCTGAGGAAATGAGATGAGACCGGCATTCAGCTCCATGCCGGTGGTCGGATTGTTTGATATCAGAGTGGCACCGTCGAGATCGAGGAAATCAGCATACGGCGCGAGTTGAGCCATGGCGCTTACCCCGACAACTGACTCGACCATGCAGCCGAGCATGACTTTCAATTTCAGCTCGCGGGCCCTTGCAATCATGCGGGCAGCAGTGAGCAGCCCCCCGCACTTGTATAATTTTATGTTGATGCCGTCGAAGATGCCGGAACAGGAGTCCACGTCCTCGAGCCCGCAGCAGCTCTCATCCGCAATCACCGAGATGATGGTGGCATGTCGCAATAGTCGGGTGGACTCCATTTCGTGTCTTTCGAATGGCTGCTCTATCAACTCCACCCGCGCCGCTTCACAGGCCCGCAGCAATTCAAGAAAGTTGTCGGTGTCCCACCCTTCATTTGCGTCCACTCTGAGCACCTTGGCGCGGGCACGGGTGCGGATCAGTTGAAGGGCCTCGATATCACTGCCCCCTCCCAGCTTGATCTTGATAATCGGCCATGCCAGGTGATTTTCGAGATCGGCCGCCATCGCTCCCGGTGTATCCAGTCCGATAGTGATGGAGCTTCTTGCCGTGCCCCTGCTGACCAGAGGGCATATTTCCATCAGGCTGCTGCAGGTGGAAACCGATTTGATGCGGCCATGAAGATCCCAAAAAGCCTGGTCCAATGCCGATCTGGCGTGACTGGATAGCCGGTCCGCCTGATCCGTCAGCCAGTGACTGGCCTCGACAACGGAAGAAAAATCAAGGCTCTCCAACCACTCGGCTGCATGGCTGATTTCCTGGACCAGATCCTCGCATGTGGTGCCCCACGCGGGGTGTTCAATGCATTCACCAAAACCTGCATGGCTGTCACCACCGCGCGGTGTCACCCGCACCAACACGGTGCGCTGTGTTTTCCGGCGAAGATGTGCTGTCCCGAATTCCCTCTTCAGTTTCAGATTGATTATCCGGGTGTGGACTGCAAATTTCATTTCGCATGATGGCTTTGGCTCATTGAGTCCGTCGAGCGATTCTCCAGTGTCCCGCTTTTTTCTGCAAACACCGACAGCACTTTCTGGTAAACCCGCCTGAGCCTGTCAATGTCGGACAGCGGGGCCATCTCATCCACCATGTGGCACATCCGCCCCACAAATCCGAATTCAACGAGGGCTGTCCCGCGGGCCGCTATAAAGCGCCCGTCACTGGTGCCTCCACCTGTCGAGAGTTTCGGTTCAATACCTGATTCCTCCTTCACCACATTGCGGACAAGTTCGGTGAACAAACCTGGTTCGGTCAGGAAGGGGTGGGCGTTGCATGACCACCTACTTTCATGGCGCAGGCCGCTTTCGCGGAGTATGGATTCCACACGCTCCTGAATCATCCCTGCGGTGAGCTCGGTGGAGAACCGCAGATTGAAATCGAACTGCAGTTCGGCTGGAGTCGTGTTGGTCGCCCCGCCGTCAGCGTGGATGCGTGTAAACTGGAAGACTGTTTCAGGAAAAAAATCGTTTCCGCGACACCAGGAAATTTCCGAAAGTTGGCGCAGCACGGGGAGCGAAGTAAAAACCGGATTGAGGTGCCGGTCGGGCAATGACGAATGCATCTGCCGGCCGAAAACCCGGACACTTCCATGAATGGATCCACGGCGGCCGATCTTGACTGTATCCCCGAATGTATCCTGGGAAGTGGGCTCGGTTACAAGGCAGTAATCGATGCGGGTGCCGCGGCTCTCAAGGAAATCCAGTATGGCATTGGCTCCATAATTTCCCTCGGGCTCCTCGTCGCCGGTGACAAACACACCCAGTCGAAAACCGGGAACTTCGGACTGAGCCAGAAAATTTTCCAGCGCAGTGATCACACAGGCTATCTGTGACTTCATGTCAACCGCGCCACGCCCGATCAGATGCCCGTCCCGAACCGTCCCCTCAAAAGGGTCCACGCTCCATTCCTCCAGCGACCCCTCGGGAACCACATCCGTATGAACTGCGAATGCGAGCAGCGGCCCGGATTCGCCAATCTCAGCCCAGAAATTATTCCGTCCCTGACAGGGAACATCGTGGATCGAGAATCCCGCCGACTTCAGCCGGGACTTGAGAATTGTCTGCGCGCCGTCGTCATCCGGTGCCACGCTGCGACACTGTATCAGAGCCTGTGCCAGTGACACCGTCGAATCGAGTCCGTTGATTTCTTTCATCTCGGGGGGGAAATATGCAGTTGAAGCACTCAGTATCCCGGTTCATCCGCAGGAAGGCTGCCGAATACCCCGGTCCGACCTGAGCCGTTCGTCATGCCAATAATCAGCGGACGATTTTTACACTCGATTCCTCAGCGAAAACGGCTCCCCACGATTCCAGCTGATCTTTGTCGGGGAGGATTATTTTGCGATAAATTTCACCACTCCATGGAGACTTGACCGCGCCCAGAGATACTGGAGCGATGACAATATTGGTGTCTCCCGGTGTCCACGCCTCGGGGACGTATCCGACAACTTCCTCGAGATCCATGGTGCCACTCACAGGGCACTTCTCTGCAAAGACGCCCTCTCCAGTGTAGAATTTATGACCCTGCGCTGAAATATATCCGTTGACCCCGCTGCTGGTGGCCGCCTTCATCACCGCATCTGCACCCCCTT
>JAUIAG010000200.1 GCA_030425355.1 Verrucomicrobiia bacterium | reverse complement strand
CACCGTCCTGCTGCCCTTCATCCGCCACCAGTTTCTGCAATGACCGGAAGTAATCCTGTTTGTCCTCACGGTAGCCTCCGACTATGACCCCGACGACATCCGGCATCGACCGGCGGATTGCCGCGATGGCTTTGATAAAGGTCTCGTAATCCTTGAGCCATGTGATGCGCCCCACACTGGTGATAACCCGGCGATCGCCGATTTTCAGGGATTCCCTCATCTCACCCACCCTGCCGCCGTCAACCGCCGAGGGATCAAAATAGTTCATGTCCACTCCGCGCTGAATCACCCGGATCTTGTTCGTGTCTGTCCGATAATTTTTGATGATGTAGTCGCGGACCACTTCACTGACGCAGATGACCCGCTGACCGAGGGTCATCACCCGGCTGTAGGGACTGACGCTGTTGAGACCGTGAACGGTGGTCACAAAGGGAATCCGAAGACGGCGGTTGGCCATGAGGGAGAGCCATGCGGGAACGCGGCTCCTGGCGTGTATCACATCGGGATCAATCGCTTTAAAATGCTCACGGAGCCCACTGACTCTTCCCGGTACCGTGAGCACATTCTTGGAGCACACATCGCACAGGTGATGGATTCCGCCATCCTTTGCCAGGATGTTTTCCAGCTTCCCGCCCTTGGAGATGACATGGCTTTCGTGGCCCATGCGGACCAGCTCCCGGCTCACTTCGACGGTTCCCCGTTCCACGCCGCCTTCATTGAGTTCGGGAAGCAGCTGTACAATTTTCATTTCTGACCTCCGGTGTCATGGGACGGATCCGCAACCCTGCCCTTGCCCAGCGCATGACGCAGCTTCACCGAATAACGCTCACGAAAATAGTCAACCCACACCAGCGGACTGGAATTTCTTACACTCCGGCGGCTGCGGATCCGGCACCCGGTGGGGCTCTCGGTGTTACCGTTGGAGTGATTGTTCCCGTTGATAATCTTCGCGACGACGGCGAAGACATTGAATTCCTCCAGCACGCGCCGGCGGGCTTCGGAGACAGCCTCCAGACGGCGTTCGTATTCTCCGGATGCGATGGCATCGCGTATGACCCCGATGGAGCGTTGCTCATCGAATGGGTCAATGGCTATCAGGGAATCTGCGGGGAAGTAGTCTCCAACATTCGGACAGCCGAAATAGAATGGAAGCGTGTGACCGAGAAAGGCATCGGCCAGTTTTTCCGACCAGTGGTCACGGCCCTGAAAATTTTCGATCACCACGTGGTAACGGAAGGAATCGAGGGCCTCGGCCTTGTCGGAGAGCGGGCGGATCCCACGTCCAAAGAGTTCGAGTTCGGGCATGACTTCCTTGAGTTTCATGGTGAAGGCATAACGACGGGCATGGACGGTGTTCTTCTGCTTCTTTGTGGAACAGACAGTGGAGATCAGACCGGTCTTTGCAGTCGGAGGATGTGCCTCCATTTCATCCCATGACCGGGTGTAATCCGGGCCGATGCCGTAGAACCATCGGTAACCGCACTGGGAATAGATGGCGCCCGGATGGCGGATCACCCATGGTTCCTGGGTTGTCAGAACATGGCCGAACTGTTTCAGGTAATTCCGGCCATAGACTTTGATAGTGGAGGGCTCGGAGGTGATAAGCAGTGTATTGGCGGGATCACAGGCGAGAATTTCCTCGCGGGCACTGAAGCGCTCTGTGCCTGCCGGAGGAAGGTCGTCATAAACCACCAGCCAGTCGTAATCACGGCATTCCCTGTCCAGGATGAACTGAACATTCGTCCACCGGCCACTGCGGCCCGGAAACTGACGCAGCCACAGGTCGTCCCCGTTTTCACTGCGTCCGCGATAGAGAAATTTGGCACGGATCACCGGCTCTTCCCCCGAATGATTTGATGCATCATTGCCGGCGCCGGAAATCATTTCGTCACCTCACCATTATCACCGTGAGGGGTGCCAGCGGCTTCAGTGCCGTCGCTCTCATCATCAAAAAGTCTGGAGCGGATGTCTGAAGCCAGAGAACGGATGTCCACCTTCGCCCTGGCTTCGCCGATCTCACCATCAAAAACGTGGACGTGCCCCGACTGTTCCAGGTTTTCAATGAATCGCAGGAACTTGTTTTTCGGGACTTTCTGGCGGTTCATGAGGACCTCGATGGCCGCATCACCATTTGTCACCACTTCGCTGATCATGCTGGCACTGTCGCTGGTGACAAAGATCCTCCCGCACAGTCTGGTGAAAGCCGGGATCGGGTTGAAATGGTCGCTACCGGCCAGAACCGCCATATCAAGATCCGCCTCCCTGATGATGTTTTCGATGGCTGGACCGGACCGGCGGCTGGTCGTGGCAAGCAGTTTCACCCCGGCGGGCATCCGGTTCCTGATCGACTTCAGATGGACTCGCAGGTCCTCCGGGTCGATGTAGCTGGTTTTGTTCTCCCCTCCGATGATCAGGCCCCAGCACTCGCCGGGACTGGTGCCAATCCGATGATACAGCTCATCCATGGATTCCCGGATGCGGTCCGGGTCCGGAACGGAGAGATTGACAGGCAGCTTTATCAACCGTTTTGACCGCGGCATGGAGTTCTCGTACTCCGGAACAATGATGGCACGAAAGCCCCGTGAAAGAATTCCCGGGTTGAGAATGGCGACCGCCGGAACCTTCCAGCGCGATGCCAGAACCTTGGCGGCGTAATAGGTTCTGGATCCTGTGCCCACCACAACATCCAGGCCGCCCTGGTATTCAAAGGGGTTGGTCAGGCCGGCAACCGGGAAAGAGGGCCTTATACCCAGCGGATCCAATGCGAGTGTCAATGCACGGGCCCCGGGGAATCGATACTTGACCGGCAGGATGATATGATTCCACCCCATCCACCGGCACAGGGCTATGGACTGATTCTGATGGCCGATACGGCTGTCGGAGATGATGACCGCGTTAATGGATCGAGGCATGACGCGGTGAGGAACTTATCCGATGGCCCCATCACTGTAAAGCTGCAGCCGAAAGGACGCCGCTCTGCAGCCATTGCAAATAAACCCGGGACTCAGCGGGGAATTTCGCGGATCCTGATATTCCGGAACCAGACTTTGGAATCCAGGTCCTGAAAACCCAGATAACCCCGTCGGGGCATCTCACTCACCACGCCGTACTTGTGTCGGGACCCGTCCGGCCTCAGTCCATCCTCTGTGAACTGCGCGGTGTTGAGGAAAGCGGTCTGACGGCCGTTGACGAAGGTGGTGATGGCCGGGCCATCGGCGCGGACAAGCACACGGTTCCACACTTTCGGATCAAAGGACTCAATCCCGGACGGTGCCAGATCCAGCACGGAACCGAATCCGGAATAGCCTCCCCCTCCGGCACCCACAACCTGAATCTCAAAGGAACTGGGAAATGGGTCATTCAGGTCGGACATGCGAATAAATATCCCGGAGTTGCTGAACTCCGATTCCATCAGGACGTCAACAGAGAGTTCAAAATCCTCGAAAGGTTCGGAAAAAAGCACCATGGACCCGCCGCTGTTCGAGGCAAGAATGGCATCACGGTCGACTGGCGCCTCCGTCGCCCAGCGCATCTCCGTCATCCATTGACTGGTGTCCCGGCCATTGAAAAGCAGGCGCCATCCGGCCGCCTTTTCTGATTCGGAGAGGACATTCGGAAGGTCCGGTTTTTCAGGAAATCCAAGGCCGGCCATCCGCCCGGCCAGCTGGCGTCCCGCATTTGCTGTGTCGATCGATTTGTCTATGTGACGGACGAATCCATCCGCGCCGATGTAGAAGGTCCATCGCCGTGCCCGTGGCTGTTCCTCATCGACCACCCCGAAGGCCGAAGCCGCCAGCTTCCACGGATCCGCCAGAATCGGAAAGCTGACGCCAAGGCTGGCCGCAAACCTGGTGTTGGTCTCCACGTCATCCACGCTGGCCGCAAAATACAGCACGTCATAGGAACCCAGTGACTGCGATGATTCCTGCAGTGAAAGGCATTCACGGGTGCAGCCACCGGTAAAGGCTTTTGGAAACCAGGCAATCACCACAGGCACCCGCCCCACAAAGTCCTTGGAGGAGTATGTCTGCCCGTCAGATGCCTCCAGCGAAAATTCCGGACACTGATCACCCACCTCCAGCGCGGACAGCTCAGGAACCGCGACATGAAGGCACAAAACTGTAAACAATGCCACTGCCGTCACTGACGCCATCCGCGCACGCCTTAAATAGTCCCGCATTTGATAACCTGTCACCCGCTCATGTTAAGCCATGGCCATGCATGGCCACAAGTGCACAGCGTCTCCTGTCGGTGTCAGCCATGGCCGAACCCGGGAGACCTCAGATCCGATTCACCTGTTTGCTTCTTGCATGAGTGCGTGCAGGTCAGCATTATTTCATGCAAACCGGGAAATCATCATCGCGTGGCCTCCGACCGCCCCGCATCTCACCCTTCAACCCGCCCCAGAATGCGTTTTATTTCTCTGACTTTTGTCCTTGTCTGGACAGCGGCTGTTTCAGCCGCCGGCGTGGAGTCCTCACGCCCGAACATCCTCCTCATCCTGATTGACGATCTTGGATGGATGGATCTGCAATGCCAGGGCAATCCGCACGTCAGCACCCCGCGCATCGACGCCCTGGCCGGAAGCGGAATTCGTTTCACAGATGCTTACGCGGCAGCCCCTGTGTGCTCGCCCACCCGCGCCGCCATCCTCACCGGACTCGCACCGGCCAGACTTGGCATCACCAATCACCTGCCCGACCAGAAACGATTCATTCCGGAGGATTCTGTTCTCCTTCCTGCCGGCATGGAGGATCATCTGGCGCTCGAACACGTCACCCTGGCCGAGCGCCTGAAAAATGATGCCGGTTACGCCACCGGATTCTTCGGCAAGTGGCATCTCTATGTCGGAAAGGAATCGCAGTTCGGGCCACTGGCGCAGGGCTTCGACATCAACATCGGTGGTTGTTCTTACGGAGGACCTCCCACATTTTTTGATCCCTACGGCATTGATTTCCTGCCCGACAGGAAACCCGGTGAATACCTCCCCGACCGGCTGGTGGATGAAACGCTCTCCTTCATCCGCCAATCAAAACAGAAAAGTCAGCCCTTCTTCGCGGCGCTTTTCACCTACACCGTCCACTGGCCAATGGAAGCTCCGGAAGAGCTGCTGGCCAAATACCGCGACCGGCCGGTCGAGGGATACCGCGATTACCGGTATGCCGCGATGATCGAGGCCATGGACAATGCCATGGGCCGGCTCCTCGACTCTCTCGATGACCTCGAACTGACCGACGACACTCTTGTGATCTTCACATCCGACAACGGACCCTTCGGCGGCGTGGGCGACCCCACCCCGCTCCGCGCGGAAAAAGGATACCTCTACGAGGGCGGCATCCGTGTCCCGCTCATCGCCCGGTGGCCCGGACATATCAAACCGGATACGGTATCTTCAATTCCTGTCATCAGCATGGATCTCTACCCGACGGTTCTTGAAGCTGCCGGACTCACCCCGCTCCCGCAATACCCGGGCGATGGACTCAGTCTGCTGCCGATACTCTCCGGACAGGACGCACCGGACCGCGATGCCATTTTCTGGCATTACCCCAATTTCGCCTTTCACCGCGGGAACCGTCTTGGAAGCGCTGTCCGAGCCGGGCGCTACAAGCTCATCGAATACTTCGATGACAACTCCGTGGAGCTTTACGACCTGAAGGCCGATCTCAGTGAAACCAAAAATCTCGCCGATTCGATGCCGGACCGCGCCGCCCGCCTCAAGCGCCGGCTCCATAATTGGCGTAACGACACCCGGGCGAGACTGCCCCGGAAACGGCTGTAGGTTTCACCGGTGCCAGGGCCCCTCCGCGGCAGGCAACTCTCTGGCATCTTATCCATCACCCGTTTGGTGGGTGCAGAGAGGCGATGATGGCCGTATCCCCTGCAACTAAATCCGGCACTCCGATATGTGATTGATGCCATCGTCACTTCAATAATTGGTGCCAAAATCAGCGAACATCTCGAACCTCCGATAACCAGTGGATCAGATTTTGAGCTTTATAGCCTGAAATCTGCCGAAAAACGGACATACCTGACACTCCGCAAAAGGACCGGCGCAGCGCATGATGAAGCCTGCTGCCGGAAGTTAAATGGTTGACCATTCACGGTGAAAATCAACATCATTTGCGCGTGAGCAAATTGGGGGAATCCAAGCACGGGCTGCCGCTGGTCAAGGATAGGGCAGCATCAATTATATATGGGGACATCCATGTAAAGCTTGTGCTTCATCCTGTCCGCGACTTGGTTTATAGTAACAAGGACTTCTCTTTCAATCGTGGTATCGCCCGAATGGAAATCGGCTGGAAGGGTATTTCATGATAAGTGAAGATCAACTCCTCAGACTGCTTGCCGATACGGAATCCTTTCGTGTCGAACGCACTACTTCAACCACTGATACTGCCAAGTTCAGCCAGGCCGTCTGTGCCTTTGCCAATGATATGGCAGGCTCCGGAGAACCGGGCTTTCTGTTTATTGGAGCGGATGATAAGACAGGCACCCCATCCGGCCTGAAAGTCACCGACCAGCTTTTACAGAATCTTGCTGGACTGGCTTCTGATGGGAACATTCTGCCGGTGCCAGCACTAATCACCTACAAAATTGTCCTGTCATCGGGAGCCGGGGAAATTGCTGTTGTCGAGGTTCAGCCATCAAAACTTCCGCCGGTCCGGTTCAAAGGTCAGGTCTGGATCCGGCGCGGTCCAAGAAAAGGAATAGCAAATGAGGCGGAGGAAAGGATTCTTGTGGAACGAAGAACGGCAGCCTCAACCACCTTTGATGCACAGCCGTGTCAGGGGGCGGGCCTTTCCGATCTCGCCATCGACCTTTTTACCTCCACATATCGCCCTCAGGCGATTGATGCGGAAATTATCGCTGAGAACCATCGCTCCATCGAAAATCAGCTTGCATCCCTCCGTTTTTTCGATCTCAAAAACAACCTGCCTACAAACGCAGGCATGATTCTATTTGCCAAAGACCTTCTGAACTGGCTGCCCAATGCCTATATCCAGTATGTCCGCTTCGATGGGCCCGATATGGGTTCTGATGTGCTCTCGGAAAAGCGCTTTCAGGGAGATCTGCTTACGGTGGTGCGCAACTTGAATAACTGGGTCGCACTGATTACATCGACACGCCCGGAGCGGACTTCCTCACTCCAGGAAAAGCTGGTGGCCGACTATCCCGAGCCCGCAGTCCGGGAATTGCTCATGAACGCGGTTCTGCATCGGTCATACGAAGCAGGATCGCCTGTTCATTTTTACCAGTTCTCAGATCGCATTGAGATTCAGAACCCCGGCCCTCTCTACGGAGAGGCGCGTCCCGAGAACTTCCCCCGGCAGACCTCCTATAGAAATCCCGTCATTGCCGAAGCCATGAAAACTATAGGTGCGGTCAATCGCTATGGCAGAGGTGTCCAACGTGCCCAGGCAATTCTGGAAAAGAATGGCAGCGCGCCTGCCGAATTCATCTTCGGCGATACCTACTTTGCCTCCATCATCCGCATACACCCATGAAGACCATCGCTTTCTTTAATAACAAGGGGGGCGTCGGAAAGACATCGCTCGTATATCACATCGCTCACATGATGTCTGAACACTCCCTTCCGGTGCTGGCTGTCGACCTCGACCCGCAGTCGAATCTGACTTCCATGTTTCTCCCTGAGGATCGGCTTGAGGAAATCTGGCCCGATGAAGCCGAGCATTCTGAGACCGTCTTTGGGGCACTCCGCCCCATCCTGCGCGGTACCGGAGACATAAAAGCACCTGCCCCGGTAAAACTGAATCCGAACCTCGGCCTCCTGCCGGGTGATCTCGGGCTTTCCAGTTTTGAGGACAAACTCTCTGATGCCTGGCCGCGCTGCCATAATTCTGATGAGGCCGCTTTTCGGGCCATGACTGCTTTTCACCGCCTCATTGAGGATGTTGCCGGTGATTGGGCTGACCTCGCTTTAATTGATCTTGGGCCCAATCTGGGCGCAATTAACCGGGCGGCCCTTATTGCTTCGGACTACGTTTGCCTGCCATTGGCCCCGGACCTTTTTTCCCTTCAGGGCCTCCGCAACCTTGGGCCGGCCATCCGGGGATGGTCCACCACATGGAATGAACTGAAGATGAAAGCTCCCAGTGACCTGTCGCTTCCCTCCGGCAGCATGCAGCCAGTCGGTTATATCATCATGCAACACGGTATCCGGGATAATCGCCCGGTGAAAGCCTATCAGCGCTGGATGGATCGCATCCCGGGTGTTTATCGGGAGACAGTCTTGAATGAAACTGATTCAGCAACACACATTTCCGTGCAGAACGATCCTTATAAACTCGCCCTGCTCAAGCACTACCGCAGTCTGATGCCTCTGGCCATGGAGGCCCGCAAGCCCATGTTCCGGCTGCAGCCTGTCGATGGCGCGATCGGCGCCCATGTCCAGGCCGTTCAGGATTGCTGGTCCGACTTTCTCAAGCTTTCCCAACGCATCGCAGCCGGAGTCGGTATGTCTCTGACTTAAGTTTTTGAGTTTTCTGTTTTTACTTCGTTATCCTTGGAAAGTCTTCTATACGCAAGTAACCATGAAAAGAATCGTTCCAATATCCATCTTTTCAGCAGGATTTGGAAGCCCGACTCTATTTCACCTACTGATGAGAAATTACTTACGTGTCGGACTTCTGCTGAGTTTTGGCCTGATATATTGGCTGCCTGCAAACCTCCACAAAAGGGCATGTCTGACCTAAATGCCAAATTGTTTGCCGAAGCAATTGTCAATGGTCAACTTGAGGGATTTGAGGAAATCTGCATTCGGATACACAGGGATATGGGGCCCGGAAAAGCCATGATGTCGGGTGTGTATCACTGCATTGTGAGCCATCATTTTCAAATACCTATGCAAGTCTGGGGGAAAAATGAACGAAAAGGATCGGTTTGACGTAGCTTCGTTCGCCGTGGCGGGGGTGTATTTCAAACTCCCCACTGTCCCAACCGCCAAGACGATGCTTCTTTTCAACAGCCGAGTGAATAGTGCTTTAAAACAGGCATATTCCCATGGGGAGACCGGCTTTGATACTATTGTATTAAATTTTCATAAACTTTACATTGACGGATTCCTCCGACAAGCCAGCGAAGGACCTGATCCACTTTTCAAGTTTCTGACAGAAGATATCAAACTGACAGACATTTCGGAAGAATCCCATAAACAGCGGATAATTATTTCATCATTGATGGATGCCATCTGTGGTTCTACCTGGCGGGTGGATGCACTTCAACAGGGGATTGGCGAATTACTGAATTTCAGAATAAGTTGGTGCTGACCATCAGTAACCTGACGGTCAGGCAAATGATCAATCTGAATGTGATGAACGGGAATATTGACCAATCGAAAGAAGTTTTCCATAAGCTGAAGTCATTGATCGGATTGGATATGCGGTGGGGCACACAGGAAATAGTTTCTCACATTGCCGAATTAAAACGCAATGGCACATTGAAATAGGGCCTATCCCAGTTGGGCGAAATTTTTCAGAGTTGGAATCTGTTTAGAAATGCGGCTGGAGTCCAGCTGAAAAACCCAGTAATTTTTTTATGCACTATAATCGTAACCTCCACTTCAGGACGTGCCGGCGCATGGATTATTCCGAAGAGGCAGACCAGACCAATGAAAAATCTGTGAGCCATACTCATCATATTTTGTCCAGGCAGGAAAAAAGGTCCACTCAATATTCCTTGAGGCGGGGATTACTCAGACGCTGTCCCTGTCCATATACTGCTCAAAGAGAGCGTAAAACAATAAAAGCTCCAGCCGGAGGGCATCCGGCTGGAGCTGGGAGTCTGGGGCGGGTTTGAGACTCAGGGCATGACCGGCAATCGTCCGAAGACCATTTTCCGATCGGTCTGCGGCTGAAGGCGGTTATGAACGCCATCCAGCCATCCCCCGGTCTGCGTTTCGTAATCGGAGTAAGGCAGACTCCATGTGTACCCGATGACCTCATAACTTTGATTGATCAGGATCCCCATGGTCCCGATTCCCAGTCCGCTGGTTTCAACAATCTGGTTGTTGAAGGACACGTGACGGGTGTCATCGGTGTGTGTCCCGCTTGAACTGTCCATGACGACGACCTCAACGTAGAAAGTGCCTTCGAGTTCCGGCCATGCCTTGGCGTGATCGGCCGGATAGACCTTGATGCTCTGCCAGTCGATGTCCACGACGATTGTGGTATGCCCCCCGGTGGTGCCG
>JAUIAG010000199.1 GCA_030425355.1 Verrucomicrobiia bacterium | reverse complement strand
CGTCCTTGTCATCGAATATGGCTGAAGGGGATTCCCCGTATTTCTCCTGTAGATAATGGGGCACCTGTTTCTCAGCCTCATGATAAGCATTATTCTCGGTTATTCTTTTCCACGCCTCGGGGCGATCTTCTGGATCCAGCTTTTTCAATATCCGTATCTGTGCCTCATTCGTGGGCATGGGATGTTCTTCCCCCAGAGCCTTAGTGAGTCCTTCCACCACCTCCACGGCATCGATCATTCGGTAGGCATGGGCCCGGCCCATCTGCCAGCGAGCATTACAATACTCAGCAAATGTTTTGTAGTTCTCGCGGTAGAGTTTCTCATCATGGATAGCCGCAATCGCCCTGCCAACCTCCAGAAATGTCTCCATGCCTTTACTGATTGTTTTCTCCAGCGCGGCAAGGCGATTTTTCTCGGTCCGGCTCAGGCTTGGGACTGAATCCTCTTCGACGACGGTGACTTTGTTTGCTTTCATGCGAGCCTGGGTTTTCCGAGTTCTACCCACTATTCGCTGCTCAATGAAAAATATTTCAAACTTTCTCAAAAAAAGTTTCCGATTATTTGAATATTCCGATGGATTCCGGTGTGGATTTCTTCTTCCGGGAGACATTGATGGTCAGGCCCGGCTGTTTCTTCCCTCCTTCCTTATCTCATACTTGCCAACTCGCAGCAGACCTGGCCTCTCCCAATTCCTCAATCCTCTCTCCAGCCCCCTGCCCTATCCTGCTTTCCTCTGACATTAATTTTTGTCTCCAATTGGAGACAAAAAATCGTAGTTCGAGATGTCTTGATACAATTGTTACTTCAACTCCCCCGAGCTGCTTTGGGCGTGTCTGATCGCCCCGGATCAGGCATGGGATTCCCTTAACTGCATATCAGATCCACGGTTCCTTTCCCGTCCACGGGATCACACAAGCGGATGTGGCGCATCTCTCGCCCTCCTCCACCTGCAGTTCCACATACCCTTGGCGGCTCAAGACCACAACACGGTAGACCCTGGCCGTGTCCCCAGAGCGCATCACTTTCCAACATTATCGCTTGGGCCAGCAGACGCTTGTATGCCGGATCCAGAAACAGTCCGCCGTAAAGTATTTCCGTGCCGTCCGACGACTGATCAGCTCCCCGAGGAAGGTCGCCAATGGTTGATAGCCCGGAAACAGGCCCACCACTCCAAAACGCACCAGAAAGGCCATCAAGCCTGATGACAGCCACACCGCGAACTCGGGCTCCAGTCATCCAATAAATTTCAGCAGCGCGCAGGAGAGAAAGTGATTCCAGCCGGAATCCCGATGGCGGAAGTAGCGCCTGATGCACAGGATGTATTCACGCTCCGCTTTCTTGTTCCTGCAAACGAAGATGTGGAGGCCACTTTGCAAGTGCCGAGAGATTGAGCTGATTTCGAGGAAGGATGTCCTGCAGCCGTCGACTTCATTGATGGATGAGGAATCGTCCGTATCGGAGGAGTCAGGGGGAAAAGTTTATCACTCGGAGATCTCCAGCTGCCGGAGTGGTACCGGATCGGTCTTCTGGATTTCCATGGCGCTTTTCTTCTGCTGTGCTTTCGGCCTGAAGGCATCGATGAGGAGGAGAGTCACATCCTGTTTTGCCACATTGGAGTATTTCTCAAAGGATTGGTGGTCCGATTTGGAAATGAGGTGGTTGATGCCATTTTTGTCCTTGATTTCCCGGAGCTGTTCGGGTATGTGCGCCAGGATGTTGTCGACGGGGGCGGTGCTGAAACCCTGTCTGTGAAGAATTGCCTGTTGTGATTTACCCCATGCTTCAAGCTCGGCAATGCGTTTTTCGTCTCCGAGCTCTTTTGCTTTAGCGTACTCATCCATTTTCGCGGCGAGAACCCTGCCGGCGGTGGATTTATAAATTTCCGATCCGATGAAAGCGATGGCGACGGCCCTGGAGTCGTAGACGCCGATGAGTGCGGCCTTGTCCTTGTCCTTGTCCTTGTCCTCGTCTTTGTCTTTGTCTTTGTCTTTGTCCTTCTCTTTGTTTTCAGAGTCATCTGTATTCTGGAGGGGTTTTTCGAGGTCCCTTACTGACTGGATGATGTCTGCGGCTCCGTGCCGTTTTTTATATCCCTCAAAAGCCAGTTTTGTGCGGATGACACCCTCGCGGTCGATGATGAAGAACCCGGGGTGCGGCAGGATGCCACGGGTCTCGCGATTGCGGACACCAAAGGATTCAATGACTGATCCATCAGCATCCGACAGCAACGGGAAGCTGATCATGGAGCGGGTTTGAAAGCGCTGCAGTTTTTCCGGAGCGTCACTGGAAATCCCAACCAGCTGGATGCCGGCATCACTGAGAGACTGAACATTTTTCTGCAGCTCGACCAGCTGCTGTTTGCAGTAGGGTCACCAGTCGGCTGACCGGTAGAAAAGAACCGCCGTCCACTGATTTTTTTTCAGGTGTTCGTGAATCTGAAAGATCTCACCTTTGGGATCGGGCAGGGAAAATGCGGGAACAGTGGCACCGACCTCAAGGCCAGGCAGGTTGAAGGACTCCTGCCCGCCGATCTCACCGGGAGCAATTGAAAGGAGTGTCAGGAGGATGAGGGTCAGGATGACTGGCCGGTCCTCACGTCGGAAACAGGTGCCCTTCATGAGTCCATTCAAAACCCGCCTCCGGAATTAGCAATACAAATTTCCACCAACCGGATTCATCTGCTTAGACCGATGTCTTCCGGAACTGAGCGGCGGCAGGCAAGTCGTGCCCCACTGGACCCCCAATCCAGTTCCTCCCTGCTGATGTGATGAGTATCGGACGCATTCAAACCCTGCATTCAGATCGACCGTAACACACTTCCCACATGGGTCAGCGATTTATTGGTTTCCACCAGCTCCCGTTCACCCATTTCTTCAAGGCACACATATTGCGGACCCGCACGAAGCAGATCCCATCCATTCGTGCCTCCCGTGCCACTGAGCACTCATCCAGTTCAAGGATCAGAACCGTTTCTTCGGTCTGCAGCCTGACGTGCCTGAGCATTCGATATTTTTCACTTCCCGCTCCACCCGACTGGCTATCCGGTCCTTGACATAGTGGCTGGTAGCGCGTCTGCCGGGTGATGTTCTGAATGCTTTCCGATGCCTTGGTGGTGGCCATTGTTTCGGCGACAGCCTCAGCGCGTGGAGTCCCTCATGAAGACTTCCGCACAATCAATTCGAATCGTCCCCGCCGTGGTATTCATTTCGATCCGTATGCTTCGCAAATCTCCCTCTGGCATTTCTTCGGCATCCAGCAGCGAGTTAGGCGTATTAAACCCGGGATTGATTGAAAACTCGACCTTCCGGCATCTTTCAAATACGAGCGTCTTCCTGCTCGTTCGCTGTGTTTCATAGTCGTCGATGTAATCCAATTCCATCTCGACCGAATCCACGAGAACGACGGTCTCAAGCAACGTCGAATCGTTGATGTTCAGTTCCCAAATACATCAATTGGGTGTATACCTAATTTCTGGAGATACGTCACATACTCCTCCCTGTTCAGCTCTTTTGGTAAAACATCACTAATTTCAGAATTCATAATACCCTTACGTTTTTCCGTAAAAGATAGGTGTTGCGGGTGCGGGGTATTATTATCCCCCTATGGCCCAATGGTTTGCGCTGCTCATCTGGCCGACCATTTTCTTATCCTTTCGCTGCATGCCTGCGCTGGTAAGTATCTGTCGCTTTCGAAAAGGTGGCTGAGCTTTTGGGCTGCGATGGCTTTTCGCATCAGCCTCGACTCGACTAACTGATCGAATATCCATAGTGTACCATGAACTTCAATTTGGCGGGCATTGGCAGCGATACGGAGTGGTTTATCGCCCGACAAAAGCATGGCATCTCTCTGCATCGCCAACAGAAGGACTGAGCCATCCTGGATGCTGAGGCCACCCCCGATTTCCTTCATCAGACCAAGGGCATCGGAGAGGAAGTCGGGTGAGCACGGTTCCACCTTGATATGACCCGCCTTGATGTAATCGAGGGCTCTCTGGTGGCGGCCTTTCCTGAGTTCGGCGTCGATCAAGTCGGTCGTCATCGTTTCGTGTCCCAGTTGAAACCAGAGATCGAAAAGCTCGGCGACTTCCATGTCGATGAGAACGTTGGCGTCCTTGATGGCGATCTTCACGAAAAGACGGCGTCGGGTTTCCGGAGTTCATCGACCGGCACATTCAAGAGTTCGGCCGCCTTTGAGCGAGTTATCAATTCTTCGGACAAAGCGCGCCAGACGAGCTGCTTGAACCGTGTCGAGGATTCGCTCCCTTGGTAGTCATCGTCCCCCGGCTCTTTTTGTCGCCATCCCCGGGTGTTGTAAACCTTCCAGAATCGTTGGTAAGTGGCGTCACTGATTGAGCGGAGGTCATGGGCGCGATAAACAATTGCCGCAATCGAGATTCCGTATGTGACCTTGATATCGATCAGCTCCTCGAGGGAAATCGATTTCCGATTCTTACCGAATTCTTCAAAGAAAACCTCTTTGGGCAAGAGGAGCGCCGCAGAAAAGCGGTGGACGATGCTCTCTTCTTCTTTCTCGGAGATATCTTCAGCGAGGGCATCTTTCAAAAGAACATGCCCCAGCTCATGGGCGAAGGTATTACGCTTGCGCGTGAGGCACTGCATATTGAGCCGCTTTGCAATGACAACGACTGGAGTACCATCGAGCCATCCCGAGAATCCGTCGAAGGCATCGTCGGAATCGGCTTCGAACACTTTGATCCGATTGTTCTCAAGTGTTTCGTGAAGGTTCGGTAGAGCGTTGCGGCCAAGCTTCCAAGCCTCACGGAGATGATCGGCGGCCTCTTCGGCGGCCTCGGGGGTTCGAATTCCTCCCTTCATGTTCCGAAGAGGATTCTCAAACCCACCGTCCAGCCCGACGATGTTTTCGACTTCGAGGTATCGCTCAAAAAAGTCCAAGGCGCGCTCCCGGATGGAATCCTGCGCTTTCTTCCGGAGCTTAGTATTTTTGCGAAACTTGATAGACTGGATTTCGCCTTTGAGGGGGCGAAAGAAGAACCCGGCGGTCTGACTGGTTGCTTCGGCGACTGCCATCAGGACGTCACTACCGGGCATCATTTCCCCCTTCTCATACTTGTTCAGTGCGTTGTAGGAGACCGCGCCCGCAATTTTCTCCTCCAAACCGCGCAACGACAGCCCGCACATCGTGCGAGCCTGCTTCAGGCGGTATCCGAAAATCTTTTTGGGGTCGTCCATAGCCATGTTGACAAAATCGACTTAACAAGTTGCTTTGTCAACCCCGGCTTGCGAATCGTCGGCGAAAGCCTGCAGAAATGAACCGGCAGCTTGGTGCCGTAGGGGATGGTTTTACGGGTTCTTCGAGGCATCCGGAGGAAATCCCAATAGAGGCGCAATTGAGGGAATTGGATTGATTTGAACGGTATTGAGTCGTGTTGAGTGGTATTCTGTTTTTGAAATCTGTCGCGCCGTGAGGTGTTCTGATTTCTTAAGTTACCCATAGAAAAGCCCTTCCGAGGAAGGGCTGAACAGAAAGATGGTGGAGGTGGCGGTATGTGCCCCCGCTCAATTGAGGCGATGGAAAGGGAAGAAATGGAAACTAGAGGAAGGTCTGTTGCCCTGAGACGGCGGAGTCCTCTGTCTGAGTGCCGCGGGCATCCTCATCGGTGCTGGAGCCTGAGTCTGCCGGGGACTTTCTGACGGGTTTACGCGGCGGCTTGGGAGCCGGGCTGGCGGGTTGAGCCGGGGCTTTGCTGGATGAGGATCCACCGGTGTTTTCAGGCTTTGAGGTATCTCCCATGATGACCAGGGCCCGCCTGAGGACAACGCCGCGGAAGCGGTAACCGGCGCTGCGCACTGACTTGATGGATGTGCCTTCGCTGGCGTTGCTTTCGGAATCCATCAGTTGATGGATTTCAGAATCAAAGGAATCTCCCGGCTGCGGTTCGAAAGGCAGGAGGCCGATCTGGCGGGTGATTTCGATGAGTTGGGCGTGGAAATTGCCGATTTGTGCAGCGAGGTTGGCGTTGCCGCTTTTTTCAGCGGCCCAGCGCAGGGCGATGGAGTGATCCATCATCGCCATGATGATATGCACCCAGTCCTTTTCGGCTTTGCGGAGTTTCTCCACCATGAGCCGCAGGTGCTGGGTTTCCTCGGATTGTGCATTTTTAATGAACTCCCGGAATGAATCGGCTTCCTCGATCATTTCCCGTGAGATGTCCTCCGACTTGTCGAGGCTGTGTTCGGCCTTTTTCTCGATCTCCATCCAGTGAGAGGTGACGGACTCGATGCGGGCGGCGAGGGACTCGACGGTGCGGATGCGCTGCACGGCATCGTGAAGCTTTTCTGAGCCGGCCTGGCGCAATTCAAAGTCGATGAGTTTCCGGAAGGGGTAGACCATGAAGGACGCAGCAGCCGCGACACACACCACGACAGCGGATATTTCCCATGCATTCATGGGGCGGTCCGCCATCATCACGATGACCACGGCGGTACCCAGCAAAAGCAGGTCCGCAATGACAAAGGGGATGTATGGAATTCGGGGACGGTTGGCCCGCCCCTCACGTGCAAAGTTGCCGATGGTCCCGGTGGAGGAGGATTGAGTGGCGGAATCGCCTGTGTCTGCTGGCCCGGTGGGCTCCATGGTTCAGACTTTAGAATGAACCCGTGGGTGGATGCAAGGAATCCGTGAAACATCACAAGCGCCGGCGCTCACAGATCTGCAGCCGGAAACCGGGAGGCTACCGTCGGGACTGGGCGAATTTGCGGATTTGCGTCAAGCGCGCGGCAGCGGGAGGAATCTGATAGGACTGGTATTCATTCGCGATTTCGAAGTCGAGGCCGGGGCACGTCTTCTGTCCCAGCTCGATGACCTGCTGTTTGTTTTCCCAGAGAAATGAAGGCAGGTGGATGAGCAGGAGCTTGCGGATTTCGTACTGGCAAAGCAGTTCGAAGAGGTGGATGGGGTTGAAGTGCGCGAGCTCGCACACCATGAAATCGACTGGCCGGTCCAGCAGAGGGATCAGGTCCTCGGGAGCGCCGATATCCGAACTGTGGACCACATACTGATTGCGGGTTTCGAAACCAAAGGCGAAGCAGTCGAAATTGTGAGGGTAGAGGTGATGGAACTGGTCGCGGAGCGAATCGAGATGGGTGGTGCGCACCGGTCTGACCGTGTTGGAGCCGATCCGGAAGTCCCCGCGGTCGGAAATTGCCTTGAACTCAAGCCGGAAAGGCATCAGTTCCTTGAAGAGGCAGGCGACCTGGATGAGTTTCTCGACCACTGGAATGCCGTCGGCGGGCATGTAAATGGTGAGGTCCTTGCGTCTCTCGCGGAGCCAGAGGCCCTGCAGGAACATGAGGAACCCCCCGAAGTGGTCCCCATGAAAGTGGGAGAGCAGGATGGCGTCAAAGTCGTCGTAGGTATACCCGGAGTTGAGGTAAGTCCGGCTGAGGGGTTCACCACAATCCACGAGGATGGGATTCTCTTCAAAGCGATAAAGAAACGAGGAATGGTTTCGCTCTTTATTCGGCCAGCCGTCTCCTACCCCAAAGCAATGAACGAGGTCGCCTGGAGTTGAAATATCCATAATGTTGCGGGCAGGAAAAAAGATTCCTACCGATTTGTGTGCTGGTCAAACCGAAATCCTGCAAAAACCAAAAAGACTCAGGAACTATAATGTCGGTTTCGGAAATGGACAATCCGGAAATCGCAGCTCTCTTCGATAATTTCGGCAAATTCCATGAATTCATTAAATTCCGGGAGGAACGCATCACCATCCGGTATGGTTCGGTGGACGACGGTGAGGAAGAGATCGGCGCACCATGGCAGGGCGAGGCGGTAGATTTGTTCACCGCCGCACACATAGGGGCGCTGATGGGGTTTATCGCGGTGAATGCGTTCAAGAACGGACTCCCAGGAGGAGAAGGCTTCGACGGTGTCGGGAAGGCTGGACGGGTTGGTTGTGAGAACCCATGTGGTGCGCCCGGGCAGCGGCCGTCCGATGGACTCGAAGGTCTTTCGGCCCATGATAAGTATGCCGCCCATGGTTTTCTTCCTGAACCATCGGAAATCCTCAGGCAGATGCCATGGGATTGAGTTGGCCCGCCCGATCACACGGTTTTCCGACATGGCGGCAATGGCCTGCAACGGAAGACGATCGCTGGTTTCGGTGCAGCTGGAAATTGTGTCTGTCATCCGTTTTCTGATATCCGCTGCCTGTGCATTCACGGGATCACGTGCGGCAGTCGTGGAAATTGAGGAAATTTGAGAAAAATCAGACCGCGACCGGTGCTTTGATGGCCGGATGGGGGTCATAGCCCACCAGCGTGAAGTCGGAATATTGGAATTCGGTAATTTCCCGGACGGCGGGATTGAGTTGCATGACCGGGAGGGGCCGTGGATCGCGGGAGAGCTGGAGTTTCACCTGCTCGATGTGATTGGTGTAGATGTGGTAATCGCCGAGAGTGTGAATGAATTCCCCTGGGGCGAGCCCGCAGACCTGGGCGACCATGAGAGTGAGGAGGGCGTAACTGGCGATGTTGAAGGGAACACCCAGGAAGAGGTCCGCGCTGCGCTGGTAGAGCTGGCAGCTGAGCCGGTCTCCATCAACGTAAAATTGAAAGAGGCTGTGACAGGGAGGGAGTGCCATGCGCGGGATCTCGCCGACATTCCACGCGCTGACAATGAGGCGACGGCTGTGGGGGTTTTCGCGGATTTGACGGATGACATCCGCAATCTGATCCACGGTGGTCCCGTCGGATCTTTCCCATGCTCTCCACTGGCGGCCGTAGACCGGGCCGAGTTCGCCCTGCTCATCCGCCCATTCATTCCAGATGGAAACACCGTGCTCCTTCAGCCACTGGACATTTGTCTCGCCGCGGAGGAACCACAGCAGTTCATAAATGACGGATTTGAGATGGACCTTTTTTGTGGTGACCAGAGGGAAGGATTCATGGAGCGGGTAGCGCACCTGAGCTCCGAAAAGACTGAGGGTTCCCACGCCGGTGCGGTCCTCCCTTGGGGTCCCGTCGCGCAGAACACGTTCAAGCAGTTCGTGATACCCTTTCACCGCAATCCCGGGGCGCAGCGACTATCGGTTGATCACCTTGATCAGGTAATTGATGGTTTCCCGGATTTTGGTGTCGATTTCCATGCGGTCCTTGACCAGTCGGTAGGCATGAAGGACGGTACCGTGGTCGCGCCCGCCGAAATCCTCTCCGATGGCACTGAGAGACAGGTCGGTGAGCTCCCGGCAGAGGAACATCGCAATCTGCCTTGGGAAGGCGATATTTTCAGGCCGGCGCCGGCTCTTCATGTCCTCAAGGCGGATATCAAAGTGTTCGGCGACGATTTTCTGGATACTTTTGGGGCTGACGACCTGACGCTGTTCCTCCTGAAGGATTTCGCTGAGGACCTTCTCCGCGACGGTGATTGTCAGAGGTTTGCCGGTGAGACTCGCCAGGGAAACGAGACGGACGAGCGCCCCTTCCAGGCGACGGATGTTGGTTTTGATCCGCTCGGCAAGAAACAGGAAAATTTCTTCCGGCACGTCACGGTCGTAGGTGCGGGCCTTGTTTTTGAGGATGGCGAGGCGGGTTTCGACATCGGGCGGCTGAACGTCGACGGTGAGCCCCCACTCGAAGCGGGAGATGAGGCGCTGCTCAAGGCCCTTGAGTTCATTGGGCGGACAGTCCGAGGTCAGCACGATCTGCTTGCGGCATTCGTGCAGCGAATTGAAGGTGTGAAAGAATTCCTCCTGGATGCGTTCCTTGCCCTGCAGAAACTGGATGTCGTCAATGAGCAGGAGGTCGAGGAGGCGGTATTTCTTTCTGAACCGCGGCAGTTCATTGTTCTGGAGAGCACTGATATACTCGTTGGTGAACATCTCACAGGACACATAGGCCACCCTTGAACGGTCGCCGCGTTCATAGACCTCCTGACCGATGGCCTGGAGCAGGTGTGTCTTCCCCAGACCCACGCCTCCATAGAGGAAGAGCGGATTGAAGGACTGTCCCGGCGTTTTGGCAACCGCCCGTGCCGCGGCGTGAGCGTGGGCGTTGTTCTCGCCAACCACAAAATTCTCGAAAGTGTAGTGGGGATTGAAACTTGGCGGAAGGATATCGCGCGAACCGGGGGAGGCATTGCGTCTGCCGCTGCCAGGCAGCGAATTGGAGGAACTATCGCGGCGTGTGCCCGCCCCGTGCCGGTCCCATGAGTTGATGCCGGCTCCGCCGGGAATGTGCTGGGGTTTGTT
>JAUIAG010000198.1 GCA_030425355.1 Verrucomicrobiia bacterium | reverse complement strand
AAATACTGTGCAAAATTGTCACACGATGCCCAACAGGATTGCTCCGACCGACTCATCTGTTATAATTCCAAGTTGGAATCCGATATGATACTGCAGATGAACAACACGATTTCCACTGTACTGCAGCGCTGTGCCATCCTGTTGATGGGGGCGGGGCTTGCCGTGAGCCGGAGCGGAGCAGGGGAGGTTTCCTTCAACCGCGATGTCAGGCCGATCCTGGCTGCCAACTGTTATTCCTGCCATGGCCCGGACGCGAGTTCGAGGGAGGCGGATCTGAGGCTCGATTCCTTCAAGGATTCCACGGTGGATCTTGGCGGATACAAAGCCATCCAGCCTGGAAATGCCGGTTCCAGTGAAATCATCGCCCGTATCGAATCCACTGATCCCGACGATGTCATGCCCCCTCCTAAAACCGGGCACAAGATAACCGCTGATCAGCTGGCGATTCTCAAGCAGTGGATCAACGAAGGCGCGGATTATGAAGAACACTGGAGCTTCGTGCCTGTCACCCGTCCGACTCTTCCAGAAATTGAAACATCGGACTGGCCCCGCAACGGTATCGACTTCTTCGTCGCTTCCCGCCTTGAGGATGCCGGACTCCGGCCAACCCCCGAGGCTGATCGTTACACTCTCATCCGCCGCCTCTACATTGATCTTATCGGCCTGCCCCCTTCATGGGAGGAAGTGGA
The DNA here is from genome assembly GCA_030425355.1 of Verrucomicrobiia bacterium. Lineage (GTDB taxonomy): Bacteria > Verrucomicrobiota > Verrucomicrobiia > Limisphaerales > JAJOIW01 > JAJOIW01. The sequence goes on along the minus strand of JAUIAG010000198.1, from coordinate 9,590 downwards.
GAAATTTGTCCATGATCCGGATCCGCGGGCCTATGAAAACCTGGTTGATTCACTGTTGGATAATCCGGCATACGGTGAAAAATGGGCCGCCATGTGGCTCGATCTCGCCCGATACGCCGATTCCGCCGGTTACGGCTCGGACCCGCTCCGCACTATCTGGAAATACCGTGACTGGGTTATCGAGGCCTTCAACCGCAACCTCCCCTACGACCGTTTCACCATTGAACAGATAGCCGGCGATCTTCTGGAAAATCCCACGCCCGACCAGAATATCGCCACCGCTTTTCACCGGAATACCAAGACCAACACCGAAGGCGGTACTGATGACGAGGAGTTCCGGACCGAAGCTGTCCGCGACCGCGTCGACACCACCATGCAGGTGTGGATGGGAGTCACCATGGGATGTGCCAAATGCCACACCCACAAATACGATCCAATCTCCATCACGGAGTATTATCAGTTCTACGATTTCTTCAACCAGACAGCTGATGAGGACCGCCCCAACGAGGAACCCCGCTTCGCGACCCCGACACCCGGTCAACAGCAGCAGCTCGACCGGCTGGACCACCGCATTGCCGAACTCAGGCGGGTCACATCCACCATCGACGCAGGCCTCCAGACTGAATTCGATGCATGGAAGACTTCCGTGAGGACGCCGCCGGAAATTACCGGACTGACCCTTTCTGAATGGTATCAGGCCGGCCCTTTCACCGCGGAAAACTTCGACAAGGCCCACAGTACTGATTTCGTCGATGCCTCGAAGGTGGACCCGTCAAAGCCCGTCACCTACGGGGAAAAGGATTATGAATGGACTCTGCGGCCGGAGTTCGGGGACGGCGTGGTTCACAATCTCTCCGGTGATAATTCCGCGACCTACCTCTTCCGCACCATCTCCTCCGAAGAGGACGCCTACCGGTTCGTCTCTCTCGGCAGTGACGACAGTGTCCAGCTCTGGTTCAATGGCAAACGCCTCCACAATAATAAAATCACCCGGGGCGTATCCCCTGATCAGGACTATGTGGGCCTCCCCCTCGAAAAAGGCAGCAACCAGCTGCTTCTTAAAATTGCCAACGGCAATGGCGGCTACGGTTTCTATTTCGATATCAAGGAACGCAACGCCCCCGATGACATCGTTGAGCTTCTGCTTAAAGACGAGTCCACCCTTCAGGAGGATGAGCAGGGAAAAATAAAATCATTCTTCCTGGATAACACTCCGTCACTTCGAAAGGAACGTGCCGAGCTTGCCAGTGTGGAGTCCCGCCGGCGCAATCTTCAGAACAGCGTGGTCACCACACCGGTTATGCAGGAATTGCCGGACGACAAAAAACGCCAGTCTCACATCCTCCTCAAAGGCAATTTCCTCAGTAAAGGAGATCCGGTCGAGGCCGGGGTCCCGTCGGCCTTCCACGATTGGCCTGAAAATGCCCCGAAAAACCGCCTCGGTCTGGCCCATTGGCTCGTGGACGACGAGAACCCGCTCACAGCCCGGGTGGCAGTCAACCGGTTCTGGTCCAGACTCTTCGGCCGCGGTCTGGTCGAAACTGAGGAGGATTTCGGCATGCAGGGCAAAATGCCAACCCATCCCCGGTTGCTCGACTGGATGGCATGGACCTTCCAGCACGAGATGGACTGGAATATCAAGAAGTTTATCCGCCTGCTGGTGACATCCTCCACTTACCGGCAGGACTCAAGGGTGGATGAACAGTCCGCGAAGGTCGATCCACGCAACGAGCTTTACTGGAGAATGTCCCGCATCCGACTGAGTGCCGAGCTCATTCGCGACCAGGGCCTGAGTGTATCCGGATTGCTCAGTCACAAACAGCTTGGCCCCTCCGTCTTCCCTCCTCAGCCCGACGGTCTTTGGCGCGCCGCCTTCAACGGACAGCGGAACTGGGCGACCAGTGAAGGTGAGGACCGCTACAGAAGAGGAATCTATACATTTCTCAGAAGGACCATCCCGTATCCGTCAATGGCCACTTTCGACGCTCCCAGTCGCGAGATATGCACGCTTCGGCGTCTGCCGACCAACACGCCTCTTCAGGCCTTTGTCACCATGAATGACCCCGCCTTTGTTGAAATGTCGCAGGCCTTCGCCGCCCGAATTCAGAAGGAAGGCGGTTCAACTCTCGAGGACAGGATACGTTTCGCTCTCCGCGCCGCGCTCTCACGCCCTCCCTCTGATGAGCAGGTGCAGATACTCGTTGAACTTTTTCAGTCCGAAAAGGATTTCTACACCGGGAATGAACAGGAAGCCGCCAAGCTGCTTGGACGCTTCGCGGAATGGATGCCAGGCGATGCGTCTGCAGCTGAAAACGCGGCATGGGTGGTCCTCGCCAATGTCATTCTCAACCTCGATGGATTTCTGATGAAAGGATAATGCCGTGAACCTAGCCCAGACCAGACTGCTTTTTCAGACGAGACGTCAATTTTTCCGCCAGTGCCAGCTCGGCCTCGGAGGCATTGCTCTTTCACAGTTGATGGCCGGAGCCTCAAAGGCCGCCACCGCCGGCTCAGGCAGTGACAACGCGAATGCCCCAAGGGCTTCCATGATCCCTGCCAAAGCAAAAAGGATCATCTACCTCCACATGTCAGGGGCCCCGCCTCAAATGGACATGTTCGACTACAAGCCCAAGCTGAATGAACTCCACATGACGCCATGTCCGGATGAGTTCTTCAAGGGCAAGAGACTGGCTTTTATCAAAGGGCACCCAAAATTGCTGGGATGTCAGCAGGACTTCGTACGCGCCGGCAGAAACGGCACGATGATCTCCGAACTGCTGCCGAATTTCGCTTCCGTCATCGACGATGTTTCTATCATCAGGTCGATGTATACCGACCAGTTCAACCACGCTCCCGCTGAATTACTTCTCTTCACCGGCTCGGCGCAGTTCGGCCATGCCTCAATGGGATCGTGGGTGACTTATGGACTGGGGTCGGAAAATCAGGATCTCCCCGGATTTGTGGTGCTCGGATCTGGAGGAACCGATCCCAGCGGCGGAAAAAGTCTCTGGAGCAGTGGATTCCTCCCTTCTGTCTATCAGGGAGTGCAGTGCAGAACCTCAGGGGAACCGATTCTCTACGTCACCAATCCTGAAGGAATGGACCGCAGTGTGCGCCGTCGCAGTCTCGATGCCCTCAACCGGCTTAATGCTCTTGAATACGAAGCAGTTGGCGACCCCGAGACATTGACCAGAATCAGCCAGTATGAGCTGGCTTACCGGATGCAGATCTCGGTTCCGGAGGTCATGGATATTTCCAAAGAACCGCAAAAGGTCATCGAGGCATACGGCGCGGAGCCCGGTAAATCGTCTTTCGCCAATAACTGCCTCCTCGCCCGCAAACTAGCAGAGCAGGGCGTCCGGTTTATCCAGCTGTTTGACTGGGGGTGGGATATCCACGGAAATTCAAAGGATAATGCCCTCAACACGGCTCTTCCAAGTAAGTGCCGGGACATCGATCAGCCGATGACTGCCCTCCTCAAGGACCTCAAGCAAAGAGGACTTCTCGAGGACACTCTGGTTGTATGGGGCGGGGAGTTCGGTCGGACCCCGATGAACGAAGCACGAGGCGGAGTCAAATGGCTTGGACGTGACCATCACCCGGATTGCTTCACTATCTGGATGGCCGGTGCCGGAGTCAAGCAGGGCTTCGTTTACGGGGAAACAGATGAATTGGGCTACAGCATCACCAGGAACAGAATGCACGTCCATGATCTCCAGGCCACAATTCTTCACCTCATGGGTATGGATGCCCACCACTTCGCATTCCCGTTCCAGGGACTCAACAACCGCCTCATCGGACCATCCGACGCTCCGGCAATACATCGCGACATCCTCGCGTAGATGTCCTCATCTGATTCAAGCCCGCCTGCATTCTCCTAACTTCACAGGCGGTGTGAACATCTGTCCCCCACGGCCGCGACCCTTCCCGATAGGAACTGCAGGTGGCCATTTTTTGACTGGGGAAAAAATGCTCGGGGATGAAGATCAGGCAGTTGCTATCTCGACTTCCTGGTCCCCGGTGACAAGGGCCTCCAGTCTTCGTGTACCCAGATCGAGGCGTGCCTTCATTTCATTCAGAACAGAAATGGAGTTCTGTCTGTATTCCGCACCCGAATGAAGCAGCCGACCGGTTTCCTTCAAGAGAAAATTGAAATCCGGTGATTCGACACTGCCCGCTGATTCAAGCCCCAGTTGACCAAGAAATGAGTCAACCTTACTGCCCCGGCTGATGCCGATAACAGGGACAAGTGATACGGTGGCCAGGATCAGCAGATGCAGCCTGCTGCTGATGATCAGATCCATGCCGGCAGCATAGTCAGTCACCGCTGACGGCAGTTCCGATCCGTGATAATCGTGAAATCTGTCCCGATTCCTCATCTTCTCCCGAAGCTGACACATATACACACGGTCAGTCAGTGGATTCATCGGAATCATATACAGATCAGCCCCGTACTCCTCGATGATTCGATCAAGACAGAGGGCCAGTTTTCCGGATTTTTTAACCGGACTCTGAGAGGAGATACATATCCCGATGCGCGACGGGCAATTCACTGCGTTTCCCTCCGGAACGGTTTCTCCATCAAACGTCCTGATGGTGATAGCCGGGTCACATGCCACGATAATGTCATCCCTCTCAATGCCCGCAGCCAGCAGATTTGTTCTGGTCTCTTCATCCCGGACAATCACAGCATTGGTGGATTCTATGAACCGCTTGATTCTGGATATGGCTCTTGCCTTCCTTCTGCTCTCCCTGATGCGGATTGTATCAACAAGTCCAAAGCTTCCGATTGCGACGAGCCTCTGAAGAATCCGTTTCACCCCGGGTTGAATCTCATAAAGGTACGGGTTGAGCCGATCATTCATCCCAGTGCAGAAAACGGCTGTCTTCTTACCCATCTTCTGGGCTCGCTCGAATATCTGCAGGGTATACTCCGGATAATCAGAGAGCCCCGTGGCACCGCCCCACAATATCAGATCATGATCCCGAATGGCCGCATCGAGCTGATCTTCGTCCCATCGTGGCTCGTGAAACCCGAATAACGGACAGGTTCTGACTCCAAGAAGCTGAGAGGTCATATCAGGCTGGTCGGTACTGACTGTAATCCGGATCTCAGATGATATTTCCTTGAGGATCCTCACCACACATTCAAGTATTGCCTCATCCCCAATATTATCACGCCCATACGGCACACCGCATATTAGTATTTTCATTATTTGATATGATTACAGGTTGGTCGCCACATTAATTAACCCTGTGAACGCGCAGCCGGAGTCTCTGATGAGTGAAAAGTGGCAATTCGATCGACTGGAAGCCTCCGCGATGATGCCACTCTCGATCCCTTGCGCACGTGGCCTATTGCCACCATCATGATGACGCTTTCCTCCGCAGGTATGAAACCGGTTTTTCTGAATGCCCTGTCCGTTTTGCTGCTGACACTCCAGTTCAGACAACAGCTCCCAAGCCCCAGAGAATGAAGGGCATACACAAATGACATGCTGAACAATCCACCATCAATCCACATCTGATTCCTCTCATCGGGTGAGAAGAATTGAGAAATGTCACTGGTGATTATGGCAACTGCAGGCACTGCGTCACCAAATCCACGGTTCCCACCCTGATACTTCAGAACCTCTCCTGCCTGCACAGGATCATCAAAAACATGAACTCTCGTGGTTTGACGATTGCACACACTGGGAGTCTTTCTCGCCATGTCCACCGCCTTGAACAGAAGATCCCTTTCCACAAGCTGTGCAGAGAAATCTCGGATACTGTGACGGCTCCATGCAAATTTCCTGAAATCAAATTCCACGGCATGGTCATACTTCTCTTCAGGGGAGGCCGGAGCTGATGAAGGTTCGCTGCAGAAACCGGAGCCAAGGAAGGATTCAATAATACCTGTCGGCAGACGATCCAGGCCACACCCGTGACTGGATTGAAATTCGACATACTTATGGAAAACATCAGAAAGCCACAGCATGTCAACTTCATCCAGCTTCTTTCCAGTCATGGAAAGTCTGTCGACATTGTCCGCCAGTCGGCTGAAAATATATCCGCCAAAGCCGGGGCGAGGGCTTTTTAGGGAAAGAGCTTTCTCAAGTTTGTGAATATCAGCTCTTATCCAAGCCTCCTGTCGCCTGAAGTCATTCATTCCCCTCCAGACACTGCTGTAGCGGATGATCCTGAAACAGTCATACCAGACATTAATTCCATAGTGGAACAGATGAATGACTTTCTGAATCAACTCCCGGGCGCTTGCTTTCACCATCGACAGTGTCGATGAAACAACAGGCGTGACAAACGCACCGCGCTCCGACTCAGCCACATCCCCAGGTCCCTCCGATCTCGTTATAACTGTTGCGTCCACGGCGGGTTTATAAAAAGTAAGGGTGCACTACCCGAGGCGTGACCAGAGCAGCTGATAACGACTAATCAGGTCATCAGCCTTCTCGGGGAAGGTGTTCAGGAGTCTTGCCACATGGCCGTTCTGGAATTCCACCCAATGATACCTCTGACGCTGTATAAGATCCCACAGGCATTTTTTAAGCCTGTCCCTGGCGTTGAGCCGGTTGTATGGGTTCAGAGAATCACTGATGCCAAAATACCTGAGATTCCTGACCCGGTCTCTCAGGGCTTCCATGACCTGGAAACGATTCCGGTTCCTCGCACGAATGTATTGCTGCTCAAGACTTTCGTTTTGTGTCCATTGCCATATCGGCTGAGCCAGTTCCAGTAACTCATCTATTTCTGCCGCGAGGGTCCGCAATGACTCACCCCCCCATGATGGATTCATCCGATAGGCCATGCCTTCATCATGAAGCGCCACAATGCGTTCCTGTGTGTCAGAGTCGAGTATCACCCAGTGGTCAAAAAGTTTCCTGAGTGCACGATTGCGTTCAATAGTGCTCCAGTGATAGTTCCCGAACACTGTCAGGCACGCATCTCCCAGTGCAAGCTTCAGCTTGGCGATATTCCTGACCACAAAATCCGTGTCCTGCTGCGTGAGATATCCCCTGTTGATTTTCTCCAGTGAAAAAAGTATTCCGGACAGTCTGTTATACAGAAGTCTCTCAGCCTCGCTGATCTCTATCGACGAGCTGTCCAGATGCCGTGTGTGCCTTGAAAAAAATGACTGGTCGCCATATATGATATGACTTTTTGAAACAAGGTCGTATGTGAACATGGTCACCGGTTGCCTGTCCAGCCACCCTGTGTCTGTGTCAAAAATCTCAATGTCAATCCCATGCCTTTCCGACATGTATTTCATAAAATCGACAATTTCACGCCTTTCGCTACTGTCAGTGCGGTGGCTCCCGTCCCGGAACAGGTAATACTCAAGATCATTGTGCAGCTGCGGGATGCCGTTTTTCAATGATATACAGCCTTCACCCCTTCCGTAACCCCCTCCCAATACGATGGCCTTTACCAGGTTCAGGCTGGAGCACTCATCGATTCCCTGGATGATCTCACTGTTGATATCCTCAATCTTGTTGTAGATAAACCGGTTTTCTTTCAAGGTATAAACACGCATGTCTCTTGATTCCCCTGTGTCACTGGAACCTGATCTCTCAGTTCCTTCGCATATTGTTTCAGACCGCTCCATTTTCCATAGCGCTGCGCAAATCTCGTCGGGAAGCTCACTGCAGCGTATGGGTCCCATCGGCCGCTCATGCCGTAAGTTAAATCCATCACCCAGTCCTTGACACATCCTGTCAAAACCCTGGACAGTGTCGCCTTTTCGGTCACTGATTTGTCAAGCCCACACAGGGCAATGGCATGGGCATCCCCCTTGGATCTCCTGTAGCACTGTTCTAAATTATAATTGTGAGAGTGTATAACTGTGGCCTGTTCAATATAGACTATATCGCGGCCATTCATTCTCCAATAAAGTGAAAAATCGTGGTCTTCGGCGTACATTATGTCTTCTCTGAACCCTCTTTGAAGCCAGCACTTCCGGTCAATGATGCTGCTGACCATGCTGAAAAAATGATTCCATGAGGCGGATTTTCTATGCGGGCCGAAACAGTCATCATAATCACGGCGAAAAGGAAGCCGGCAGTCCTGTCGCGGAACCTGACGCCCGAAACCGGCTGCCAGGTTTTCCGCTCCCCGAGCCCCGCTGATCAGTAGTTCCAACCATCTCTCGTTCGCCGGTGTCGCATCAGCGTTCAGAAATACCACTCTCCCGGACGTGGTTGACTCCATGCCGAGATTCAGAACTTTTCCGGGCACGTAACTTCCCGGCGTGATCTGTATCAGTCTGTGAACCGGAAAATTTTCAATAAGTTGAAGTGTTCCGTCCGTCGATCCACTGTCTATCACCGTGAGACGCCATTTTGAATACGTCTGCGATTCAAGAGCTTCCAGCGTTCCTTTCAAGGCCCATGCTTCATTAAAAGAACGCATCACAATGTCTACGTGTTCATCCACTTCAAATTCCTTTCATCCTGTTCCGTGATTCACCAGCTGCTCTCGTGGATAGTTTTCCATATCTTGATCGGAGATTTTCTTTCTCTTCCTCCCTGATGCCGAATTTCCACACCATAGGCAGGAAAACGGCACCTGCTATCACACCGCTTCCGGCGATGGTGAGCATATGTGGATAATTTGAGGCAGAGGCAAACGTATTCCATGCTATGACACCGGGTATCGCAGGCAGTTGGCAGATGATGCCCGGTGCTATCGATTCCTGGAAAAGCTGATGTCCCGGCATTCCGGCTTCACGTGTGGCCCGCGACCAGAGCGGCCCCCATCCAATCAGGAATGACGCTGTCATTGTGCCGAGGGCAACTGCTGCCATGTTTCCCGTGTATTGAAGAAACACAATGCTCAGGACCACATTCAGCACTGCCTCGGCCACTCCAAGCCGCATGAGATACCTGTGTTTGTCACACATGATCATGATTCGCTTGAATACATTGTGGCTGAGAACAAAACCATATCCCCAAACGAGAAGAAAAATGCCTGAAAGCCATACTGAAAAGTCGATGGCGGACTCACCAGTCATAAGGGAGAGAATTGGTTTCAGTGACCCCAGAAATATCAGTAGAAGAGGTGTTGCAAGCAATCCCGACCATCGGACACCGTCCAGTAGTAGTCGTCTGATTTGGTCCTTCCTGCCAAGTGATGCATAGTGTGCTGCAGCAGGTTGCAGGTTCTCTGCAACCTGCCGCGTCAACACTCCGAACAACTCGCCGGCTTTAAGTGCCGGCTGATACAGCGCTACGGTCGTCAGTCCAGCCATCGCACCAAGGATCAACTGATCAGTTTTTGTCACTATCATGTAGGTCAGGAGGATTATATAGCCGAATAATCCAAACCTCGCCGACTCAACTATGGTTCCGGTATTGAAATACCTGAATTTTATACTGAGCCGACGATAGTATCTGACGCAGCACCACCACGTCAGTAAATGCTGGCAGACAATGACTCCCGTAGCACCCGCAACCAGAGGGATAATCCCTCCGCCATTTTGAAGCAGCCATCCCTGGACTGCAAAATTCAGAATAGAGCCGAAAATGATTATTTTATTCAGAAGTGCAATTTCCTGCAGGCCCCTTAATACCTCCTGGAATATAGACAAAGGCAGG
>JAUIAG010000197.1 GCA_030425355.1 Verrucomicrobiia bacterium | reverse complement strand
TTTTCCATTGTGGTTCCGCCCCAAGCCGGACAACCCGTGGCTGCCCGGCTACAAGGGTGATAAGCACCCGTTCGCCGCCCTGATGTTCAACCCCGCTTTCCAGGAGAAATACAGGAAATGGTGGCAAGTTCTCCTCCAGACACCGAGTCCGGTCACGGGCAGGGCATTAATCGACGAGCCGGCATTGTTCGGTGCGGAAATCCAGAATGAGGACTCCTTCTTCTTCTGGACTTTTTCCGAAGGCAACCTCCCCGGGCCACAACTGTCCATGCTGGAAACACAATTTGCCGGGTGGCTGATCGATCGATACGGCTCACTGGCAAATGTGGCGGAGCGATGGGGTGAATCCACTCTTCCCCGCGATGATCTCGGCAATCATCGGGTCGCATTTCGCGGGCTCTACAATATCTTCACCGACCGGACCCCACGCGACATTGATACCGTCCGTTTTCTCTATGAAAAACAGGAGCGTTTTTATCGTGAGTCATCCGCCTTTTTGCGCAGTCTGGGATTCAAGGGACTCATCACTGCCAGTAATTGGAAAACCGCCAATGCCAGAATTCTCGGGCCTCTTGAAAATATGAGTTACACGGTCGGCGACTTCGTTGATCGCCATGGATACTTCGCCGGACACCATGAGGGTGATAATGCTGCCTGGTCAATCCGTAATGGACATCTCTATGCCGACCGGAGCGCCCTGCGTTTCGATGCGTCAAAACCGGGCGGGGCAAAGGCATTCGTTCATCCCGTCATGGATGTGGAATACAACGGTTTGCCATCGATGATTTCAGAAACGACATGGAATCGCCCGAACCGCTTCCGCGGTGAGGCGCCGCTCTTTCTGGCGTGTTATGGAGCACTGCAGGAAACTGACGCCATCGTCCACTTTGCCTTTGATGGTTCAAGGTGGTCGGTGAAGCCCGGCTTCTGGATGCAGCCATGGACGCTCATGTCGCCAGCCATGGCAGGACAGTTTCCCGCCGCCGCCCTCATCTTCCGCAAAGGACTCATCGATCCCGGAGAGGTGATGGCTGAAGTCCGGCTGAATCGTGAGGATCTCATCTCGCTCCGGGGAACCCCGCTTCCTCAGGACGGTTCGTTTGATCTGCTGCGCCTGCAGGACGTGCCGGATGGTGCACCTGCTCAGGCCGATACATTAATCGATCCGCTGATTCACTTCGTCGGACGCACAAAAGTCGAGTTCACCGACGACTCCAGCGAAATGAGTGCGAAGGACCTGCGGCCGTTCATCGATCGCCCGCAGGAATCCGTGGCTTCGAGCCATCAGCAACTGGAACTCGATTACCGGAGTGGTCTTCTGGTGATCAACGCCCGGAAAGTGCAGGGCGCATCCGGAAATCCGGGAACCCGGCAGTCCATACACCTGCGCGATATCACCATAAGTTCCACCATGGATCTGCTGCACATCGTTCTCGTCTCTCTGGACAACCGGCCTATCTCCGAAAGCGGTCGCATGCTGCTCCAGGTCATGAGCGAGGAAAAACCCACCGGCTTTCAAACCGAAACCGCCGGCACCGGACTGCATCGCATCACCAATATCGGCCGCGACCCGTGGCGTGTTCGCGAGTTCCAGGGATACGTCCAATTTCAGGATCAGGTGACATTCGTTCCCCTCGACCATAACGGCCACACCACAGGTGAATCATCCAGCGGGAAAACAATCAGTCTGCACCCCCGCACCACCGGTTACCTGGTGACAAGGACGAGTCTTTGAAATCCTGCAGCCAGGGACTCCTTTCTGGAACTACGTCCCCGCCCGCAACACGGGATGAAGCTGATCGGTAGCTGAGACTTCCAGGAATGACCGTTTCTTTGAGGACATGGGAATTAGCAGGCTTCAAGGGTGGATTCAGGGAAAATACCCGAAACAATTGGGGAAGAGGATAAGTTTCCCTTTGTAAGGCGAACTGTGCGATCTCCACTTAGTGGTTCAGAGGAACCGCTGCATTCCTATCACTAAAGCAGCAGAATTTGAGCCTCGACTGGAATTAAACACAATTATAGTCCCTGGACTGGAACTTATCTGCCTGCACAGATGGAAATGGGGGGCGGAAGGATTGGGATACAAGGAAAGTGGCGGAGAGAGAGGGATTCGAACCCTCGGAAGAGTTACCCCTTCGACGATTTAGCAAACCGTTGCATTCGACCACTCTGCCATCTCTCCGCGGTCGTTGGACATCATCGGGATTTTGCCCGTTGATGGCAAGAGTGAAGTCAGAAAAATCTGTGGGTTGAGGTCATTCAGAATCGAGGTCGCTGAGGAGGCTTTCGAGCTCCTTGATCTTGTTTTCGGTGCGCTCAAATTCGCGTCTGGCGCGGGCCAGTTGTTTTTCGATGTCCTTGCGTGGTTTTTTGAGGGCCCATGATCCGTCATCCGTGCGATGGAGCACTGGTTCGATGAGGTTCCACGGGAGGGCGAAGCTGCGGATCCTCGATGAGCGGGCGATGTTCAGGCCGACCAGTTCACCTTCGGAATTGACCAGTGGACCGCCGCAGTCTTCCGGAGTGAGTGGGGAGTCGTGCTGGATGACGGCTTCGAATCCGGCGCGTATTTTGCTGAAACGTCCGCCTTCCATATTGAAGGCGATGGGCATCTGGTTGACGCGGCTGCCGAGACGGACCTCGAACTCCAAGGGTTTCCCGTCGCGTGTGACCTCGAAGGCGACCAGTTCCTCCGGTTCGTATAGACCGATGGTATCAATGGCATTCTGAACATCACTGATGGGATCGCCATTCACCTCGATGATGATATCGCCGACCTGGATTCCGGCTTTCTGTGCGGGACAGTCCGGGATGATGCCAACCACGGTGACACTGTCGTCCATCTCGCGAAGGCTGACTCCAAGGAATCCCCGGTCGCGTTCCACCGAACGCTGGTCCACACTGACCACGCCGAGGTAGATAATTTCCTCCTCGGTGACTGTTGGAGAGACCACAAATGAACCCACTCCGGGAATGGCGGGTGTGGATTCCGGCAATTTCACCGGGTAAAGATCCCTGCCCGAGTCCGTGATTTTCAGTAAAGCGACATCGAGGGACTCCACATCGTCAAGCAGAACAGCTGAAACAAAATCCCTTTCAGGCAGCTGCGCACGGATGTTCTGGATGTCCCGGACCTCGGATGCTTTGGTGAGGATGTAACCGGAGTCATCGATGATGACGCCAAGAGCTGCACGGCGGTTTCCGTCGTAAATGGCGACGGTGGATTTGCCCGCCAGAATGGCTGCTTTTTCCATGCCGGTGACAAATGCCTGATCCAGTTCCCATCCTTTTTCCATTTCCTCGATCAGGCCATCCCAGTCGGGGGAAGTTTTGAAGATGGGGAGTCGGCCGAGGCGAACCCGCACCTGTTTTTCGCTATCGTCACGTTTGAGGGTGAGGAGGACTTCATCGCCGATCCCGGCGCTGCTGACGATCTGCTGGACGTCCCTGAAGCTGGCAACCTCGGTGTCGTTGACCTTGAGAATGATGTCGCTGGGCTGAAGTCCGGACTCTTCAGCTGCAGAACCGCGGTAAACTTCGCTGATGATGGGGAGTTCCTTGTCATTCTCTTCGAAGCGAATGCCGAGAGCCGGTTTTTCAATGATCTCGGCGGGGTTGTCGGGAGCGGTGTCCATGGAGCTCAGGTCACCCCAGCGCTCGCCAAAATACATCCTGTCCCAGTCCTTTTTGAAGACCTCCATCGGGACATGGTAATTTTCGAAAAGCCCCCGCGATACGAATGAGTGGATGCCGACCACCCGGCCGTCCAGATCGAAGAGTGGCCCGCCCGAGTCACCGCCGGTGATAGTGCAGTCCGTCATGAGGAATCCCAGAGGGCCGAGGCTGTCACGGTGTGGTTTGATGACCCGACCAAAGCGGACCGGTGGTTTGCGGTTTCTGTCGAATCCCTGCGGGTGGCCCATGGCAACCACCCATTCCGAAGCTTTCATCGGTTCAAATCGTATTTCGGCAAAGGGCCAGGTCTGGTCACTGACAATCTGGACCATGGCGGCGTCGCGATCGGAATTCATTCCAAGTTTGCGGCCTTCCAGCTCCGAACCGTCGGGCATCTGGATGAGGCACCGACTGCCCCGGAAAGTGACCACGTGGGCGGCGGTGAGGACCAGTCCGTCAGAGGAGACGATAACACCTGATCCGCCGCCATTGATGCCGACAACGCACGGGTGATTCTCCTTCACCATTCCGATGACCTTTTCCTCAATTGTCTGGAGCTGCGGGTTGGTCCCGGCTCCGGCATCGATGGGAAAAGGGGTGCATAATGCCAGCAGGGCGGTGAGGCACATCAGAGTCGTCCATGCGCGGCTCTGGTTCCGTGAATTGGGGTTGCGGTTCCTCATAATTCGGGTCGGTTTCGCGCTGACCTCAATGTGCCCTCACGAATGGGCTTTTGCAAATGGGAATGGAGGTTGTGAATGGCCCAGCGGGAATTCACTGGATTCGGCCATGGCGGATGTCTACAATTGGACTAACTCTTTGAACAGCTTTCCATATCCCTATGACCACGCGCACTTTTATTCCGGCAGCGACGGCTCTTGTCCTCTGCCTTCAGGTTTTCGTCACACCGCTTCATTCGCAGGACAAAAATAATGATGAACCGTGGATGAGTTACGTCGGTCGGCAGCTCTACGAATACAAACCTGCTGCTGACCCGGCGCGGACGGTTGCATCCATAGCCGGGGCGCGGGATCGTTTTGAGCGCACACTGGGAAAGGAATTGCAGGCCCGCACCGTGCTGCCACCCCACGATCCGGAATGGCGGCAGTGGAGCAACCTTCCTCCGCGTCCGGATTACGCCGGTGCGCTGATGAAGGATCTCAGCCCGCATCAGATCAGCGCTTTCCTTGACCTTGTGGTGGAATCGACCAGCGAAAGCGGTTTTGCGAAGATAAGGGACATCATCCTCAGTGATGACAAGCTCGTCACCCCCGGTGGACGGTCCAATTCCAGCTTTCTGATGGGATCGGATTACTATTTCATCGTGTTGTTCGGAAAGCCGTCCGACGACGGGATCTGGGGATGGCAGCTGGACGGGCATCATCTTGGACTCAACGTGGTGATTCAGGAGGGGAACCTGACCATAGCGCCCTCCTTCATCGGCACGCAGCCTGCTGATTTTACATACGGTCAGCGCCGGCACATCCAGCCGATGAAGGTGGAAGCTACCCTGCCGTATGAGATCATCGGCAGTCTCAGTGATTCACAGCGCTCGAAGGCCGTGACCGGACCCCGCACCCAGAGCCTTGAGGCTGGTCCCGGACAGGACTCCGTGATCCCTTCATCCACCGGGCTGGCCATCAGTGAACTCGGTGCCGATCAGAAATCAATGCTTGAACAGCTTTGCCATGCGTGGATAGGCATCATGCCCGAAGCCTGGGCCTCCAAGGAAATGAAGGCGGTCAGGGCTGCTCTCGATCAGGGCCAGTTCATCTGGAAGGGTGAGACCGCTCCGGGGAGTCCTGTGTATTACCAGATCCGCACACCGAACTTCCTTGTGGAGTTCACGCATCAGAACCTCGGCGGGGATCCGATGAATCATCTTCACTCGGTGTATCGCAAGCCGGGGCAGGATTACCTGGGGGCCTCCATCGGCCAGTGAGCCGGCACAACGCACGAATCCTCGACGGTGAACAGTTGAGATCCATTACAGATTCCAACTCCTCTGATATGAAGAAATTTTTATTCCACTGGGGCGGCCATTCGATGCCGTCGTCTGTCGGTCTTCTAATGATACGGATCGCTGCCGGGGGGGTTCTGGTCTATTATCACGGATGGGCCAAGATCAGCTCCTACAGCAAACTGGTGGAGGACTTCCAGGATCCGCTGGGGCTTGGGAGCCAGTGGAGTCTGATAGCGGCGATTGCTGCGGAAGTCGGCTGCTCCATCCTGCTCATCCTTGGCCTGATGACCCGCTGGGCGTCGGCAGGTGTGGTCTTCACCATGGCTGTTATCTCGTTCCTTGTGCACAAGGCGACAATCAGCGAGATTGAGCTGCCGATGATCTACCTTCTAATGGCACTGGCCCTCATCTTCCTCGGTGCCGGAAGAATATCCCTGGACGCCGCGATTTACAGGGGCAGCGGGAAAAAATAAGCCCGAAGTCTGTCAGACACGGAGATGGATGCCCCTGGTAATCAGCAATCAGGGCCGGATCTTCACCACTGTCTTCCCGAATTGCGGGGCCCTGCCCATTCTTTCAATGGCTTCGCCCGCCTGATCGAGGGGATAGACCCGGTCCACCACCGGTCTGATCTGATGCTTCTCCACAAACTCCATCATGGCTGAAAAGTCCATGGGTGATCCCATGGTGGACCCGATCAGCCGCGCCTGCTTCCAGAAGAGCTTGAAGAAGTCCACCTGGGAAGGGGGCCCGGCGGTGGCGCCGTAGTTGACGATGGTGCCGCCGGGAGAGATCAGCGAAAGAAGCTGGTTGTATCCGGGACCGCCCGCACCGTCGATAATCAGGTCCATCGCCGGGGCCTTCTTCTGCCAGTGATCCCCGGTGTAGAGGAAGCCCCCGGTGGCTCCCATGGCGATGGCTTTGCCGGTCTTCTCACTCGAGGAGGAACTGACATAGACCTCGCCGCCGGCTGCCACGGCAAACTGAAGGGCCAGAGTCGCCACGCCGCCGCCAATACCGCTGATCAGAACCTTCTGGCCCGGTCTGAATTGTCCCTGAGTAAACAGGGCCCGATAGGCGGTGACGCCCGCCAGTGGAAGTGCCGCCGCCTCCTCCGCCGACAGATGTGCCGGTTTCCGGCAGATCAGTCCGGCCGGGACCGCTACCCGCTCAGCCAGTGTGCCATCATCCGGCATGCCAAGAATCCGGAACTCATCGGACTGGTGGATATCAGACTGTCCCCAGTTAATCCCGGGATTGATTATGACTTCACGGCCGATCCAGTCCTTTGATACCGCATTGCCTGTTGCGGAAACCACACCGCACCCGTCTGAGCCGAGGACACAGGGAAGAGTGATTCCCGGATACATTCCCTGGGTGATCCAGTAATCACGGCGGTTGAGAGCGGCTGCATTCAACTGAATGACGGCTTCATCCTCCCGTGGCTCAGGTTCAGGGATGTCGCTGATCTGGACTGGTCTGCGGATTTCTACAAGCTGCGCTGCCTTCATACCGCAATTCAAACCCGGCAGGGTATGGCTGGCAATGTCAAAGGCGGGTTCCGGCCATTTCATCCTGCAAGGCGTCAGCATTTTGAGGAATGAATATTCGATACCGATACCGATACCCTCATTGGTTGGTTTCTGCACGGGCTGGCAGTTTGCCGGGGATCGGGCTGGGTGCTCAATTCAGGGTCGCAATGACAATGAAGATCTGACCGCGCGGGAATCTGGTCGGGCAAATATCTTCAAACAATTGGCAATCGGTCGAAGGCAGATTGTAAAAATCAGTTGTATGGTAAACACATCTTTATTGCAGAGTGTTGTCTTCTGCAGGGTGTTTCTGACATCAGCTTCACCTGGCTGGCAATACAGACTCCCGCTCAAAAAGACCAAAACCACACGAATACCAGATCAGTCATTGGTGCTGGTAAAAAGATTAAAAAAATATGATATGAACACAGATCCATTCTTTCTCCACGAGAGGTTTCAGGCGATGAGTCTATGCAGGGGTTGTTCGATTAGTGAATCCACACTCTTCTGTGGAGCATCCATCAGGGCGGAATGTCTGAGAATTGATGCTGCAGGAACCGTAAGGGTCCGATTGGCAGTGCCTGAGATGGCCTGGATGGAGATTCTGTCCGGATTTGATGAAATGCTTCACCTCAGCCGGAATGCCATCTCCACACTGGGGATCATCAGGACAATCCCCGAATACTGGCCAACAGATTCAGAGACTGTTTTCAGTGACTGGACTGGTCTTAATCAAATCAACCTGGCTCAGTATGGGAGCCTTTGGGCCTTTCGTCAGTTTTCTCCAGTAGGCATTGTTCAGGGTTTTGAGGTCTTCGACCTGGATGGACATCTGAGCGACCGGTTCGTCCTGCCGATTGGAGCAAAAACCGCGTCGTTGAGAGAATTTGTCAATAAATACCAGGTGGTGCCGGAGGAGGCCGGCGCATGGTTTTCACCGAATCATGCGGCCAGTCTGAAAAGGGAAAGGAAGATGCAGGCTCGAATCCCATGGTTGAAAAGAAGGGCAGCCGAGAACGCATCCAACGTATTTGAGCTTGAACCTGCAGACCTGATCAATGCGATCAGCCGCGCTTCCGGCGCCGGGGTTTCATTGAAGATTATTCAATTCAGCAGCACTGGAATCCGGCTCGCTCAGGCCAACCTTGAGCCGGAGAAGAATCAGAATCTGGACGTTGAAGCCGATGGCTATGATTTTATCGCGGGCAACAGCGTGCGACTCCGCATTTTCAGGAGAGCTGTTGATTCTGTCTGGCTGTGGACGGGAAACTGCGACTGTTGTCAAGGGCATCAATGGGCTCTGGAGACTGGTGACCGTGACAGCAGGATATCTCTGGCTGTCATGTCAGCCTCAAAATCCGATGAGGAACTCTGGCGCTCAATCATTCTTAAAATGGCCGGACTCTGAAAATTCACGATCCCGCGATCAGAAAGTGAGTGAGGGATCTGCTGGTAATAGAATCGGTATATGCCGCCATGGAAATCTGCTCGCCGCAAATTAAGAGAAAATTTTGGCAATCCGCCGTGAGCGCAATCCCAGACATCGAATTACCATGCGTTTCATGAAAGTGAGGTCTCCATGCTGTCAAAGGATTGGATTCACACTCATAGAGCTACTCGTAGTAATAGCCATCATTGGGATTCTTGGCAGTCTCATGCTGCCTGTTCTTTCTTCGTCCATGCTGAAGGCCCGATATATCAATGAAGTCAGCTCGGCCAGACAGGTCATGGTTGCCCACAGGCTTTACTCCGATGACAATGACGGTCGTGTACTCCCTGGTTATAGATACGGGTTTCCCGCTGTAGACAGGCAGGGTAATCCAATCGGTCATCCCATCAATGCGCGATACCCATGGAGGATTGCGCCATATTGCGGAAATAATTTTGAACTTCTCTACTCCAATAAAAACAGGGCACTGCTTCGATCATTCCAGACTGATGAGGAATCTTCATACGTATACAGTGCCAGTGTCTTCCCTTCGCTTGGGGTCAATGCCGTTTTTGTTGGAGGGGATGATCTCATTCTGCCGCCGACCTCCACGGCATTCAATAATTTTGGAAAATTCTGTGTGATGCGGGATTCAGACCCGCGGCGTCCGTCGGAACTCCTGACCTTTGCCTCGGCCAGGGCCCGTCATGGCGACAGGATTGCCGAGGGGTTCTACAAGGTGGACCCGCCGTATTTGACAAGACGTGTCTGGGATTTGTCATGGTCGGCCTCCAGTTCCCCGGAAAAATTCGGTTTTGTCCACCCCCGTTACAATAATCGTGCCGTCGCCGCCATGTTTGACGGCCATGTTGAGAGTCTGAGCACCCGACAGCTGCAGGATATGCGTCACTGGTCCAACCTCGCATCCGGACGCGAATGGACTCTCGTCCGTCAGAATTGAATTATTTCCAGTACAGGTCCGCCCGCTGCGGCCTTTTTATCTTTTTTATGCGTGTAGTGCAGGAAAGGTGGTCATCCGGTAACCTTCTTTTCCCTTTTTGTATCCGTCTTTGCGGCTTTCGGGTTCTGGATTCTGGATTCTGGATTCTGGATTCTGGATTCTGAATAAACCATCCTGGCTTCGGGGGCGCATTTTATTGCCTATAGCAAAAATGCATTCAATTTTTGCAATGCTCCGTTAGCCGTTTCCTTTTTTTTTCTATATGTTATGAAGCGGTATGAACCTTGTGTTTATGAAATTTACAAGCGGTCATATTATCCGGCCAGAATCCGGTGCTGGTGCGGATTTATGTATATAAATGTCAATAATTATTATAAGAGATATGTTATTAAAATGTTTTGATAGCGGGAGTTCAGTCTGGAAGCTGGTTCTTGCTTGTGTTGTCTGGAAGTTGGGAATTTTAAGTCCGGCTGCAGCGGGCTTTGTCGTGCCCGACTGGGCAGGGGAAAGCGGTGCGGTTTACGCGGAGTGGCTGAATTTCAGCGAGGCTTTCGGCGAACCGGGGAATGAACCGGATGTGGAAGGCAGTGACATGGTGGCTGTTCTGACACAGACCACCCCCGGTGCAGTGGTGACGGGGAGCCAGAATATCTACAATCCCGGCGGAGTCAGCGAGTTCAGCATCCTGCTGGGCAGCGGAATCGGGAGCGCGGACACAGTTGTCATGCAGGCCCGCGGTATAGGGGAACTGGACCAGGAGAGTGGCGTACTGGTTTTGTCTGACG
>JAUIAG010000196.1 GCA_030425355.1 Verrucomicrobiia bacterium | reverse complement strand
AGTCTCCAGTCTGTTGATTTTTTTTGCCCCGGGCACCGGGAGGACCGCCACCGCCGCCCGGGGCATCCGGAACGGGGGCCACTCCGTCGATGATCGGGCTGACTTCCATGCCGTTCACCGCAAAGGGAACCGGCGTGATGCAGAGGACATCCCCTGCCCTCAGGTTGCCCTGAACGACGACTTCATCGCGGACCGCATCCCCCCAGATGATATCAATATCCATCCGCTGAAGTGTTTTGCCATCCCGGATGATGTAAATGTGGTCGTCATCCCTGACGGAGCTGCGGGGGAGCACGAAAACGTCCTGCAGTTCACGGCCAAGGATGTCGGCGGCCATGAACTGCCCGATCTTCAGCGGGGACTTGTCCGGTGAATCCGGTGAGTAGGGAGAGTCAATCTGGGCTACGGTCATGATCTGGCGGCTGCGGACGTCCATGACTCCCTCGGTGCGCGTGATTCGACCATCCCATTCCTCGAACTGGTCCCCGTAGTAGACACGGAAGTGGACTTTCGGCTGCGGCCCCTGGATGGATGACTGTCCGACCACCTGTTCCGGCAGATCGATGAAGACCGCATCAGACGGGGGCACCGGGAGCCGCACTTCCACATAATCCACGGCAAAAATACTGGCTATCACCGTGCCGGGCGTGACGTACTGGCCGACGTCGGCGCCCTTGCCCCGGATGCGGCCATCATATGGCGCGGTGATCCGGGTCCGCTCGAGATCGCGGCGCGCCTTCTCCACCCGGGCGGCAGCAGAGGCGACAGCAGCCTCGGCCTGGGCCAGTTGCGGCTTCCGCAAAGCCAGGGGATTCGGATCAGCGTCGATATTCAGATTATCCCAGTTTTCACGGGCCTGCGCCGACCGGGCCTTTTCAGTTTCAAGAGCCGCTTCGGCCTGGGCGAGAGCCGACTCCGCATCCACCAGAGCCGTCCGGTAATCACTGGGATCAATTTCCACCAGAAGATCCCCCTTGCGGAAGAATCCCCCGTCGCGGAAGGAGGGGGCAACCTGCACCAGATAACCGGCCACCTGTGGGATGAGACGGGTTTCGGTGTGGGGTTCCACATTGCCCTGGGTCCGGACAATGACCTGATAGTCCTGGGGATGGAGCGTCCGGCCTTCCACGGTGACGACGTTGCGGGGGGCGGGTCGTCGCGGCGGTTCCACCGGATTCGAGATCATGTGACGGGCGACCAGCACCGCCAGCACCAGCACCGCCACAGGAGGAAGAATTCGCAGCCAGTTCATTTTCAATTCCGTAAAATCCTATCCATTTGCCGGTGGGTCCTCTATCAGAAGTTCCTCACTCCCGGCGCTGCCCTCTGTGACATCCTCCTGAGAAAGCGGGAAGTCGAACGGTCCACCGAGAGCGAGATGAAGGGCGACCCGGTTCTGAAGATAGAGTCGGCGGGTCAGAAGGTACTGACTCTGGGTGCTGAAAGCCCGTCGCTGGGCCTCCAGAACCGTGACAACCGAGTCGCTCACGCCCCTTTCATAATCCTTCCATGCGAGATCGGCCGCCATTTCATTTTCACGGGCGGCATTGGCAAGCGCCGTGGATTGATCGCGCAGGCTCTGTTCACTCTGCAGTGCCGATTCCACTTCAAGAAAGGCCTGAAGCGCTGTCCGGGCATACTCGGCAAAGGCCATACGCACCTCGGCCTTCCGCAGGTTCCATGTTCCCCACAGCCTGCCGCCCTGGAAAATGGGGAGGGTGAAGTTCTCGGCCACCGTCCATGCCACCGAAGCGGGATCCAGCAGTGTCCCCAGTTCCTGGGAATTCACGCCGTAGTTTCCCGTCAGCCGAATCTGGGGCAGAAAGGACTTCCGCGCCACTTTACGGTTCTCGAGTGCACTGGCCAGTGTCCGTTCCGCGGCCACGAGATCCGGCCTGCGGTTGAGAAGTTCCGATGGAAGCCCGGGCGGCACGGGAGCCGACAGTTCGGGAAGACTGGATTCGGCGTCCACATCGCTGTCCGGGTACTCACCGAGAAGGATCTGAAGCTGCCGACGCGCATTGCCGGCGGCAAGCACCCGGGATTCCAGCTGGCTGACTGCCGATTCCACATTGGCCCGGATGAGACTGACATCCACCGCGGAGTAGATACCGTCGGCATAGCCGCGGATGACCACGTCCAGGTTGTTCCTGAAATTCGCCAGGGTCTCACGAGCCAGCTGTTCCTGGGCCAGCGCCTCCCGGAGCTCCAGCCAGCTTCGCACGACATTCCCGGCAATGGACAGCCGCGCTCCCCGGAACTCCGCCTCGGCGGCTTCGGCAGAAGCAATGGCCGACTGTTTTTCATTGCGAAGGCGCCCCCACAGATCGAGCTCCCAGTTCCAGTTGAAGCCGAGATTGAAGATGTCGATGGTGGAGGCGCGCAATGCCGAGAACTCATCCCGCGAGCTGCGTTTATTCCGCGACATCCCGCCGAAGCCGTTGACGGATGGAAACCGCCCTGCTCCGGCAATACTCCGGGTGGCCAGCGCCATGTCCAGTCTGGCCGCCGCACTCCTCAAATCGTAATTGTAGGCCATGGCCCGGCTGACCACCTGCTCGAGTTCAGGGGAATTGAAATCAGTCACCCAGGACCAGCCGGTTTCACTGTCACTGGCCGGTGAGGGATAGTCGCCCTCCGCATCAGACTGCGCATACCCGGCCGGTATGGGGATCTCCGCCTCAAGCATCCCGGTCTTTCTGCCGGGTGATGCGGCACAGCCCGCAAGCAGGCAGCAGAAGCACAGAAAGAGGGAATAACGCACCGGCCAGGATCGATCCTGATCAGCAGACCATCCACTCCTGATGCCCGGGTCAGCCGCCCTTGTCCGGATTCGAAGTATTTCCTGCTGAAAACACCTTTTCATCGATTGAGTTGTGTCTCCATCCGAGGATCCATGATCGTTGATGACGCCCCTGAAGATACGGTTGTTACAACAGATGCGGGGAAACCTGTATGCAGTGGTCAGCCTATGGGGACGGATCGCCCTCAATCACAAACTCAGGCTCACCCAGGACGTCCATCAATGGCTCGATGCCGAGTCCCGGGCTGGTGCTGGCTTCAAAAAAACCGTCCACCCTGCGTGGGGCACCTGAAGCCAGTGGCTGACTCACGTAACTGTTGAAATCTGTGGAAGTGAATCGGAACTCCTCCGGCGTGGAATGAGCCAGATGACTGATGGCGGCAGTGATGATGTCGCCGCCCCAGCTGTCTTCCAGTGTCATCGCCAGTCCGAGATGAACCGCCAGATCACGCGCCTGCCGCGCCCTCGTCAGTCCGCCGAACTTGCTGATCTTGATGTTGATGACATCCATTGCCCGATCCGCATGGGCCCGAAGCAACGGCGTAAGACTGTCGATATTCTCATCCAGCACAAAGGGAAGGTCGGTATGCTGCCGGACGCCCAGGCACTCCTCATAGCTGCGGCAGGGCTGCTCGACATAGACGTCGAGATCGCGGATGGCTGCCACCACCCGCATGGCCTGGTGCGGAAGCCATCCCGTGTTTGCATCCGCGACAAGAACATCACCGGATTCGAGAATACCGCGCACCGCCCGAATCCGTTCAATATCCACATCGGGATCGCCGCCGACTTTCAGCTGAAACCGCCGGTATCCCTCACGCCGGTACCCGGCAACCTTTTCGGCCATCCTGTCCGGACTCTCCTGCGAGATTGCCCGGTAGAGCCTGACCCGCTCACCATATCGCCCCCCCATCAGATCGCAGACCGGAAGCCCGGACTTCTTGCCCAGCAGATCCCAGAAAGCCATATCCAGTGCGGATTTCACATACGGATGACCCTGAAGACAACGGTCCATATACCGGTTTATCTTCTCCACGTGCAGCGGATTCTGTCCCAGAAGGGCCGGTCCAAGTCGCCGGATCCCCGCCCTGGCCCCTTCGGCATAGGCAGGAAGGTAGAATGGCCCGAGCGGACAGACTTCCCCATAGCCGGTCAGGCCGGTGTCGGTGTCCACCGCCACCACCGTGCTGTCAAATACATCCACCGACTTGCCTTCCGACCAGCTGTACCGGCCCTCTGCCAGTGGCAGGTCCACCTGCCACACCCGTATCCGTTCAATCTTCATCACGGAATCATCCCGAATAGAATCACAATTGAAAAGTCTTCATCCCCAAAAAGAAAGCCCCTTCAACGACTTCGCCAAAGGGGTCTTTCATAGGACGCAGTTGTTGGTTGTTCAGTCCGGATCACTCCGTCATCTCAACTTTTCTCATCGTGTACGTATGCATGTCATCTCACTTTCTCTGTGTGGGGACTTTTTCAGATGTTGGACTTTTTCTATCTCTTCTGCCGGCACGCTGATCTACTCAGCTTTTCCTTTCCGGAGTGAATGAGTCCGGACTGCCCGGAGCCGCATGTTTATTCCTCCACTTCCATCGACTCCGGAAGGATGGACATAACCGAATTCAGGACACCTTTGGGGATTTCAGGACACAGATTCCAGATCCGCCCGAAAACAGAATCTCTATAAAAAGTGAAACCCGCCCACTCTGCAAAATGAATCCCCACCTTCCAGTGCAGCACTCTCACGACAGGCATGCTCTGAAACAACCGCGATAAAAATTACAACCTGTGAGTCCCGGCAAAAATGAGCAGACTTCACACATCCGACGGCAAACCGGCAATATACACAACCTCCTCTCACAGAGACATATATAAAAATTGCCTAACAGCATTCCTCAGACAATGCCGGAAAAATAGACACCCACCATTGATTTGCCACCCGGAGTAACTTACGCTGTTAAGAGCTTTCTGCATCCGGAGCCTGCTTTTCAACTCCGACACGCCCTTCGAAAGGGCGGCTGTCACGGCATGCACAGGATAAAACCGACAGACTGAGCCCCCAATGATCAACAGAATGGCAGGTTATCATAAGAAACTTCCAACCAGATTTGAAAGAGTGGATCTGATGCCTGAGAATGAGAAATCCTGTAATCGGGTCGAATCTGATGAGACCATGATCACGTGGAACCCGTTCGACCAACAGGGTATCGGAAAGCGGGCCGGGGTCGTTTGCAGACACTTACCGGGAGAGAACAACCTCACAGACCGCCGATGGGTCAAACTGGCAATTATCGGACTGGCGGCACTCCTGATGTGCCTGTTTGCCCTCACCATGGAATCCACCTTCAGTGAAAAGGACTCATCATTCTTCTTCCCAGCGGATAAAACTCCAGCCGCATTGATTCCGATGGAATCACCGGACATTGTATAAGTGTATAAAGCTGGTGCCAGGCAAAGACTTGCCTGGCACCAGCTTTATCAGTCTGATCGTCTGATCAGTTCAGGCGCCGGACGGGCGGACGTCCCGTGCCGTCCGGACTGAGCCATTTTGTTCCGGACCAGTACCATTGCGATGGCCGCATGGGTTCGACGTGAAGATCGGCGAAAGTGACGTTGCTTCGCCCACCGGAATGGCGGGGATGAGGACCTCCCCAGTTGGGATCATTGGGAGAAGTGACACATCCACCGCAGGGCGAACTGTCCCCCGGGTCATGCACGATCCAGCACCCGGCCTTTTCGGGGGACTTGACAGTGACACAGAGGTCCGGATTGCGGGAGTTTATGGGCTGGGCCCCGCCATCGGTGAGATAGACGGTCGCGGCCGGGAATCTGATATCACTCATTCTCAGCTGGGGCCACCGCTCCGAGGGCCAGACACCGGGCCAGTCACACCCGCCGATTCGGAAGTTGGCAGCGTAGTTGGAAACCCATTTGGCCGCCTGGTCGCTCGGGTAGAGAGCCACCTGCTGATTGAATTTCGGTGTCCGGGTCGGGCACAGGACCACATTGGTGGACCGCTGGTATTCCTGAATGAAATTGAACCACGCCTTGCGGAAGGAGTTATTGCCGCGCACCTGGAAAGTGTAGGCGTTGCGGCCCTCGTTGTCGTCCGCATACAGCGTCCCGAAGATAGCCAGTTGCTTCATGTTGTTCATGCACTTGGTCTGCTTGGCCTTTTCCTTGGCCTTGGCGAGCGCCGGGATAAGCATCGAAGCAAGAACCGCGATGATCGCGATCACCACAAGGAGTTCAATAAGCGTAAAGCCTCCACGTGGCCGGTGAATACCTGGCAGCAGAAATTTTTTCATCAATGTAATCCTTTGCGGATGAACTGTGTAACTGTGTCGGGATCCGTGCCCGGGGTGAATAACGGAAGAACGCACTCATCATATTATCGTCTCCGGTGGATTGAACAGTCATTTCTCAGGCCCCGCACGGTCACCCGTGGTTGATTCGAGGCGGAATCCGTGCATTTTTCCGGGGTGCACGAACGCATCAGACATTGGTTTCATTCGAAGGGATGGCAGCCTTTTGATTTCCAGCTGGATGTGCTCAGGGAGTATGACCGGGTGGAAACCGGACTGGTCCACGCGCCGACAGGGATGGGCAAGACGGTGGCGGCGCTGCTGCCGGTCATCCACCATGAATTCCAGCTCCGTGATGCAGCCGCATCCGGATCTGATGGAACCCCGGACTCTGGGCTCAAACTGCTGTGGATCACTCCGCTGCGGGCACTGGCAGGCGATACGGTCCACTCCATTCAAAGCGTCCTCACAGGGCACGGCATCGACTGGAAAGTGGAGGCCCGCACCGGTGACACCAGCGCCTCCAGAAAAGCCAGACAGCGCAAGGCTCTGCCGGATGTGCTGGTGACGACACCGGAAAGCCTGTCCCTGCTCATCTCCTATCCGGAAAGCACCGGGATCTTCAACGGCCTTCGCAGCGTAGTGGTGGATGAGTGGCACGAACTTCTGGGCAGCAAACGCGGAACGCAGACCGAACTGGGCCTGGCACACCTCCGGCGGCGGCGCCCGGCTCTCAAAGTGTGGGGCCTTTCCGCGACTCTCGCCAACCTCGACCTTGCCGTGGAGGTGCTGGCAGGGACTCACCCGCGGAAAACCGCCATCGTCTCGGGACGCCACGAAAAGGAGATCCACATCGAGTCCCTCTTCCCCGATTCGATGGACTGCTTTCCGTGGGCGGGACATCTCGGACTGGCACTTCTCGACAGGGTTCTCGAAGTCCTGGATCGGGCCTCAACTTCACTGGTCTTCACCAACACACGCTCGCAGACGGAGTCGTGGTTTCACGCCATCCGGGATGCCAGACCGCAATGGGACGGCGCAGTCGCCATTCACCACGGTTCCATCGACCGGAAGGAGCGGGAACCGGTGGAACAGGGCCTCAAGGACGGATCGCTGAAGGTGGTTGTCTGCACTTCCAGTCTGGACCTCGGCGTCGACTTCATTCCGGTGGAGCAGGTCATCCAGATAGGCGGCCCCAAAGGCATTGCGCGGCTGCTGCAAAGGGCCGGCCGTAGCGGCCATCAGCCGGGACGGCCTTCCAGAATTGTCTGCGTCCCTGCCCATTCACTCGAGCTGGTTGAATACGCCGCGGTCCGCCGGGCCATCGCGACCGGACGCATCGAACCCAGAAATCCACTGGAAAAACCATTCGACCTCCTCGTCCAGCACGTGGTCACTCTGTGCCTCGGTGAACCACGGCCCGCCGACGAAATCTTCGCGGAAATCCGCAGCGCATGGGCCTACCGGGACCTCACACGCACGGAGTTCGACTGGGCCCTCGATTTCATCCAGTTCGGAGGGAAATCCCTCCGCGCCTACAAGGACTATTCACGACTGATGGAGGAAGACGGGAAACTCCATCCTCGATCGAATGAAGTCGGGAAGTTCCACCGCATGGGCATCGGAACCATCACCAGTGACACCGCCGTGCCGGTGAAATTCAAAAGCGGAAAGACGCTTGGCAGTGTGGAGGAGTCATTCATCAGCCGTATCAGACCCGGTCAGGTTTTCATTTTCTCGGGCCGCACCCTGCAGTTGGAGAAATTCCACGCCAACACGGCTTATGTCCGTGCGGCTTCGGGAAAGAAACCGGGGGTGCCCTCATGGGATGGCGGCAGAACGCCCCTCTCGAGCCAGCTGGCCGATGCCGTGCTCGAGCAGCTGGAATGCTTCGCCCGCGGTGAGCTGGACAGTGAGGAACTGAGGCAGGTCGCACCGGTTCTCAATCGTCAGGCCGACAGTTCGATTCTCCCTCTCCCGGACACCCTGCTGATTGAAAACACCCGCATCCGCCGCAGTCAGTCATGGTTCGTCTACGCCTTCGGCGGCAGGCTGGCCCATGAAGGCCTCGTTGCTCTCGTCGCATGGCGCATCACCGAACAGTTCAAGGCGACGGTTGTCACGTCGGTCAATGATTACGGGTTCCATCTCTCCGTCAATTGCGACCTGCCGGCGGATGCCGCGTTCTGGAATGAAATCCTCGGATCGGAGGACCTTGAGGCCGACCTGCTTGAATGCCTCAATGCCAGCGAGATGGCCAAACGGCAGTTTCGTGAAATTGCCCGCGTTGCCGGACTGATCTTCTCCGGCTACCCTGGAGCCCGTAAATCAGCGCGGCAGGTCCAGGTTTCATCGCAGCTGCTCTATGAGGTTTTCAGCCGCTATGAACCCGAGCACCTGCTGCTGGACCAGGCCCGCCGCGAAGTCCTTCAGCAGCAGCTGGAAATCAACCGGCTGCGGCAGCTCCTTGAAAAAATCCACAGCCGGAAGATTCAGATTGTATCCACCGGTAAATTGACACCCATGGCCTTCCCCCTCTGGGCTGAAATGATCCGCGGTGAAATCTCCTCCGAATCATGGACGGACCGAGTCCGCAAAATGGCCGAAGAACTCAGCCGCGATTCCACAGCCGCATGAACGGGACCGACAACTTCAATCCCCACCAAATCATCTGGAAAGACCAGCGGCTTGTCCTGCACCCGGAGAGATGTCTGTGGTGGCCCGCACGCCGGATCCTCATGGTCGCCGACCTCCACCTTGGAAAGGCACGCAGTTTCCACAAGCATGGCATCCCCGTTCCGGAAAGCAGCATGGATGACATCGCAAGGCTCAGGAACATCCTGCAGATTTTTAATCCGCGGGAACTGGTGTTCCTTGGCGATCTGGTGCACGACCGGGATTCACTCGAGGAACCGGCAGCCAGGGCACTCACTCAATTGCGCGATGAATTCCGCATCACCATGATCCTCACCCCCGGAAATCATGACCTCGACCTCAACTCCCTTGCCCGTCTCGTGCCCTGCCTTCAGGTTGAGAAATCGGTGTGGATGAATCCATTCCGCCTGCTGCACAACTCTGAGGATTGTTCCGGGTCCGAAGCCTCGATCTGCGGCCATGTTCATCCCGGCGTGCGTGTCCGGACCGGCAGCCATTCATCCGCAAGGTTCCCCTGCTTCGCTCTGGACCATGATAAAAATACCCTGACGCTACCGGCATTCGGAGGCTTCACAGGCATGCATCTTCTGGAGACTGCGCCAAATCTTGAAACATATCCGGTAGTCGAAAATACCGTCTTTCCTCATGGAAATGGCAGTAAAGACGGTTTCCGGAAAAATCCCCGATGATGCCCATGGATGACATCCCGCAGTGGATGCGGAGGTCAGCAGTGTGGCTTTGACTGCCGCTCAATCTTCTGACCGATGTGGCGACGATTGTGCTTCTTCGCCAGTTCAATCTGCTGCTGCCGCGCCTCGGCTTTGCGGCGATTCTCCTCGGTCTGGGTCCCGGCGCAGTGCGGGCAGCTCACACCGGGCTTGTAGAGCGGCGACTGCATTTCATGGCGCGCCAGTGGATGCCGGCACGCATGGCACTGGTCAAAATTGCCCGGCTCAAGCCCGTCGCGGACCGTCACACGGTTGTCAAAGACGAAACACTCGCCCCGCCACAGGCTCTTTTCCTTCGGGACCTTCTCGAGATACTTCAGAATCCCTCCTTTGAGATGGTAGACCTTTTTGAATCCGCGACTCAGCAGATAGGAGGTCGCCTTCTCGCAGCGAATTCCTCCGGTGCAGAACATCGCCACCTTTTTGTCCCGGAAATCAGCCAGTTCGCTGTCCACATATTCCGGAAACTCGCGGAAGCTCTGCGTTTGGGGATTGATGGCATTCTCAAAAGTCCCGATCCGCACCTCGTAGTCATTGCGTGTGTCCACCACCACCACGTCAGGGTCGGATATCAGCGCATTCCATTCTTCAGGATCCACATACTCCCCAACCTCCCGGGTCGGGTCCACCTCGGGAACCCCCATGGTCACGATCTCCCGCTTCAGCTTGACCTTGAGGCGGTAAAACGGATCGCGGTTGCACCACGAGAACTTCGCGTCCAGCCCGGCCAGACGGTCATCGGACCGCAGAAATTCGAGTATCCGGTCAATGCCGTCCCCCGGCGCTGCAATCGTCCCGTTGATTCCCTCATGCGCCAGAAGGATCGTCCCAACCGCCTTATTCTGCTGACACACCGCCAGAACCGATTCGCGG
>JAUIAG010000195.1 GCA_030425355.1 Verrucomicrobiia bacterium | reverse complement strand
TGCGCAATGTCAAGGTCGGTCCCAGCCCTTCATGGCTGGTGGAGAGACTGGAAAGCATCGGCATACGTTCCATCAACAACGTCGTCGATGTCACGAACTTCGTCATGATGGAAACCGGTCAGCCGCTGCATGCCTTCGACTTTCACCTCCTTCAGAGCGGCCCGGGTGCGGACCGGCCCTGTGTCGTGGTGCGGGCGGCCGGCGACGGCGAACTCTTCACCACACTCGATGAACAGGAACGGAAACTGGATTCCGGCATGGCGGTCATCGCCGATGAAACCCGTGCCATAGCGCTAGCCGGAGTCATGGGCGGACTCAACAGTGAAATCAGCGACTCCACCCGCGATGTCCTGGTGGAATCCGCCGCCTTCAGTGAATCAGCCACCCGGCGCACTTCCAAGGTCCTCGGTCTTCGCACAGATGCCTCCTACCGCTTCGAGCGCGGCACAGACTGGAACATGGTCGAGTATGCCGGTCGCCGCGCGGTGGCGCTGATCCTTGAAACTGCCGGAGGAGAGATGGCTTCCGGTGTGGTCGACGCAACCCCCTGCCCTCCGGAGCCCCGCACGGTTTCCCTGCGCTTCAACAAGACCGATGAACTTCTCGGCCAGTCCATTGATCCGCAGACGCAGCTGAATGCCCTGCTGGCTCTCGGACTGGAACTCACCGAAGGGGATGCCTCCAGCCCGTCCGCGACCTTCATCATTCCGACCAACCGCCCGGATCTCAAGCGCGAGGCGGACCTCATCGAGGAAGTCATCCGTCTCTACGGCATCAACAACGTCACTGCGGCACCGCCCCGCGGCGCTGTCGGCACCAATGAACATGATGCGGTTCATGACAGCCTGTCGACCATGCGGTCGATTCTGGTTTCCATGGGACTGCATGAAGCACAGGGACAGACCCTCATCGGCCGGGACAAGGCGATCCCATTCTGCGGATCGCCAGTGGCTCTCGAATATCCACTGAGCAGCGACATGGATGTCCTCAGACCGAGCCTCCTTCCCGGACTGATCGATGCCATGGAACTCAATTTTCATCAAAAGGCTGATTCGGTCGCGCTGTTCGAAACCGGCCGGACCTTCCAGCCCGCAGCAGGCGACGGCACCGACACCGGCCCCAAGGAAATGAGGATGCTCGGAGTCGCCATCTCCGGCGCAGCCAACGGCGGATTCTGGGAAGGCCCCGACCGTGACCGCAGTTTTGATTTCTATGACCTGAAGGGGTTGTTTGAAGAATTCATGAGCCGATGGGGACTGCCTGCCTACCAGCTGCAGCGGATGGATAACCCGGGGAACTTCTGGGTCGAGGCCGCGGAGGTCCGCCTTGGAAAAAACCTTCTCGGCGTCATCGGGCAGCTTCATCCGGTGGTTCAGAAGAAGCGCGATATCCGCAAACCCGCCTTCCTCCTGGAACTCAATGTCGACCTGCTGATCCGTCTCGCCAACCGCAGCCAGAAGTTCAAGCCTCTGCCACAGTATCCGTCCACATCCCGCGACGTCGCGCTGCTCGTTGAGGAATCGGTCACACATGACCAGATACTGGATGCCATCCGCAGGGCCAAGGTCAAAATACTCGAAGAAGTCAGCCTCTTTGATGTATTCCGGGGCGGAAATGTCCCCGAAGGCCGCAAAAGCCTCGCCTATACCCTCACCTACCGGGATCCGGAAAAGACCCTCACCGACAAGGAAGTTCAGAAAGCACACGACCGGATTGTCGAATCCATCCAAGCCCAGACCGACGCAGTCATTCGATAAACAGACAGAAGCTCCCGGCTCCTTCGACAGGCGGCGGGTGAGACTTCAATCGGGAAAATGATTTCCGGCACAGCCGTATATGCTGAACCTGTGTGAAGTGCTATACTGATCGGGACGCGGGTTTGGAATACCACTGAATTTACGGGCTTGTCCCTCCACCGGTTCGGGCTCAACCCGGCGATCGTCGCGAATAAAACGGCCATGAGGCTCCCCGTCCATAAATCCGCTCTGGAGAGATTGCTGTTCTCGACAGTGATGACGTCGCCATTTTTCGTAACGGCTCATTTCATGTACCGGCAAATGACAGGTGCCTACCCTCCGGATGCCGACAGCATCGGCATCCCGATTGGTATCTATTGTTTCTTCCCGTTTCCGTTCATGGCTCTCATGACATTCACCGGAAGGCATGGGCTTGGCGAAAAGAGGCTGCACCTTTTGTGGAACCCCGGTCGACACTTCACTTCAATTGTCTGGACTCTGGTTTCCATTTTCCCTGTCGGACTATGGCTGTACTATCTCGTTGCAGACTCAATCATTGCCGGATCCATACCGTCGCTTCTGTATTTCAGCATGCTGGTTATCGCTGTGTTTATCTACAGAGCGGGTGCTATAAGCAGACCGATCGGAACTGAAATCTGATATCTGAAATCGCGAAGGCCGGAAAAGCAGATGGTGCCAGGCACCAATCTGCCTGACACCATCTGGCATCTGTAAATTGTAGGTAATCTGAAGATTTCGCGGAGAATTACCTGAGGTTTTCCGGATTGAGCTGCTGGAGATCCTTTGGCACGAATTTGCCGTCTTTGCGGATAAGTTCTCCATCGAAGAAGACCTCACCGCCGCCGTATTCGGGTCGCTGGATACAGACCATGTCCCAGTGGACAGCTGACCGGTTGCCGTTGTCGGCGTCCTCGTAGGCCTGCCCCGGAGTGAAATGAAAGGACCCGGTGATTTTCTCGTCGAAGAGAATGTCGCACATCGGGTTGAGGATATGGGGGTTGGTGCCGAGGGAGAATTCCCCGATGTATCTGGCACCCTTGTCGGTGTCAAGGATCTGGTTCAGGCGCTCGGTGTTGCTGGATGTCGCCTTGGTTATTCTGCCCTTGTCGAATTCGAGGTAGACATTTTCGAAGCGGGTCCCGGCATAGACGGTGGGGGTGTTGAACTGGATGGTTCCCTGAACGGAATTTTTGACCGGGCAGGAAAAGACCTCACCGTCGGGGATATTGCGGTCACCGGAGCACATGATGGCATCGATGTCCCTGATGCTGAAATGGAGGTCAGTGCCGGGGCCGGTAATGTGGACCTTGTCGGCCGCCTGCATGCGGTTCTGCAGGGGCTTCATGGCTTCCTTCATTTTCGCGTAGTCCATGGTGCAGACCCGGAAATAGAAGTCCTCGAAGGCCTCGGTGCTCATGTTGGCGGACTGGGCCATGCTGGGCGTCGGCCAGCGGAGGACCACCCAGCGGGTCTTGTTCACCCGGTAATTCTGAACAGGCCTCATGATTTTCGAATAGGTCTGCATCGCTTCACCGGGAACATCGGCACCCTCGCTCGAATTCATCGATCCACGCAGGGCGATAAAGGCCTGGACCTTCTTCATGCGCGCCATCTCCCATTCCTTCCAGACGGTCACATGATCCTCGTTGGCCTCCATCATCAGCTCACGCATGATGCGTCCCTGACGGATGTCAACGTGCGGGTGGGCACCGGCGGCACGACAGGCGCGAATAAGTTCGACCCCCATTTCCTCGGGGATATCGGAGAGAAAAAGCAGCACGTGGTCACCTTTCTCCAACCGGGTTGAATACTCAACAAGGAGGGTGGCAAGTTTCTGGAATCTGGGATCAGTCATTCAGTCTAATAAATAAATTGGGCGTCTTTGAGGCATTCATGCCGAGCTGCTCTCACGGACGCTGATGGAGTCGTATCGATATTACATGGCAGAATTTATCACAGGACCCGCCGGGGGTTGAACAGAAATTTCCACCGGGGACCGGGAAGGAATGCCGCATAGGACACGGGGTCCGGCCGCATGAAGAATTTCAGCGGTCCATGAGGTCGGCAAGTCCGAGGTTCCCGGTCATCCAGTCGGCAACGCCTCTTGCCTTGATCAGGGAGGTGGTTTCGGTCTCGCCGCGGAATCCCTTGTAAACAATTCTGAGAGCAGCAACCGCATCGCCGTTCCTATCCTCCAGAGGCACTGTCATGATCGTGGTGCGGTCCCGCTCCCGTGCGCGGTAGGTGTGCTTCTTCTCAAGAACATCCCTCTCCAAATCCGTGGCGGCCCGGCCAACCAGAGTGGGAGCCGATGAGGCAATGACCTGAATCCTTTCGGAGCCCTTGACTGCTGCATAAAGGCTGATTTCCTCAAGGTCCTCGAATTTTCTCTGCGCCATGTCCACCAGAACCTCGGCCATGGTGCGAAGCGGGGTGTAGTCGAGACGGATCGCCCCGAAATGGCTCACCGAGTCGGACTTCGTCCAGATACCGACAAGGCCTTTATCGAATGAGTAATCGACCACGGGCTCGTCGAATGCCTTCTTTCCGTTGAGCCACGCCTGAAATCGCGGCCCGTCCGCCTTGACCCGCAGGTCCATCCACTCACCGCGCGGAATTTCCACCTGCGGTCCAATAGGTTCGTCACGCAGGCCCTGAAAATATTTGTAGAAGCGCAGTGTGGCGTCCTTGGATGAGGCGCGGATGACATAGTAGTTCTTCGGGTCCACGAACCGGAAACAGATACCGGCCATGGCATCGACATTGCCCTCCACAATTTTGAATTTCAGGGACATGGTGAAATCCCGGCAGAAGGCGTCCTCATAGACCAGCATCGGGAAATGCTCATTGACAGTGACGCGGCCGGTCTGGGCCAGAACAGGAGACTGGACCATGCGTTCCCCGGAGGCCAGTGGATCGAGGCTGGCGGAAATTGAGGGAATGGTGTCGATGACGACCTGCCATTGTCCTGGCTGGTTGCTCGATCCGCCGACTTCGCTGCGCCAGCCCGGCGGTGTGGAACCCGTGGGCGTTCCCAGAAAGTCGAAGATCTTTTCTCGGGCCACGAGGCCGGTCGCAGTGGCCGCGAAAATGACCGCCGCAATGAGTATGCACGCCAATCTCTGCACGGCGCACCATTGACTGCTCATGCCCATGCCCGATCCTCCGTGCATGACCTCTTTCCTTTTCCTCTTCCAGTTGAATAGTTTTTCATCCATGTCCAGTGCCGACATCAAAGCCTCTCCGGTGCCATTTTTTGCTGGCTCCCAAATTTCCAATGCGGTCAATATCACCATATGACAGCCTCCAGACAAATCCAAGGACTTCAGTTCTCAATTGCGGTCCGGATGACATTGACGGGATTGCTTGTGGCATTTGCAGGAATCCGGCAGTCCACAGCTCAGGACAGTCGCGAAATCAGGATAGGCGTCATTCCGGGAGTACTCAAATACGACATGGTCCGCTTCGATGCCGCGGCAGGCGAATCACTGACCGTGACTTTCGGCAACAACGGGCTGATGCAGCATAACTGGCTGCTGGTGAAGCCCGGCAAAGCCGATGCGGTGGTCAGCGCCGCCATGGCTCTCGGGTCCGACGGACTGGCGGCCAGCTTCATACCTGACAGCGACGACGTTCTTCAGTCCACACCTCTGGTTGACCCCGGGCAGTCCGTGTCCATCCGATTCGAGGCACCGGAGAATCCGGGGGAGTACCCGTATGTCTGCACTTTTCCCGGACACGGAATCATCATGCGCGGAGTGATGGTGGTCAAACCCGCCAGTTCGGAGCTGGAAGCCCCTGTCGTCGAGGAGGTTGAGCAGATCAGGATCCGCAACAACTTCGAGGGGGTGACCTATACCACCCGCCCCGAGGGATCCCCGGAAAAGCCTTTCGTGATCCGCACCTACATGCCTGATCCAGGCATACCCGATGAAGTGTTCGCCAATCACGGCAAGGGCATGGATGCACGCCGGTATTCACCGGATCGCGGCGACGACGTGGAGGGAACCGTGCCGCCCATTGACGGAGTGCCGGCCGCCATCGGACTCAATTACGGCAATGAACTTTCAGTCTGCTTCGATACCCTCGAATGCCGTCTCCTCTACGCATGGACAAACGGATTTCTCAACATGGACGCCTACTGGGGACGGGGCCCGGGCGGTGGACGTAAGAGCTTCGATTATGTGCCGCGCCTCGAGGGGGACCTGTTCTTCATGGCGGAAGGAAGGCACCCGGTGACCATCAATGGAAACACCCCGGCCCTCAAATTCAAATCGATCGGCTACGACAAGGGCATACCCACACTGAGTTACCAGTGCAGCAAATCACGGGTCAGTGAAAAATTCGCTGTCACAGGTGAGAATAGTTTTTCCATCACCTACGAGTTGAGTGCCGCGGAAGGCGAGACTCTCGCCTACTCCATTCCGGAGTCTCTGGCTGCCATGATCACCCCGGTGGATGGCTCAGGAAACACACGCACATCCACCATGAAAGCGGCACCCGGAACGACACGGACCCAAACCATCGAATTCAAAATCCAGTAATGCCCGGAACATGATGAATCCCATCGACAAAACAGCTTTTTCTTCTCCAATTCACCACTCCTTCAGCCGTTATGGCAGGACGGCGTTCCGCGCCGTGATCACGGCACTGGTTGTCTCCGCGGCATTGAGTATGAGCGCGCCGCACACCCGGGCGATGCCGCCGGATTACTACGAAGTGGAGGACATCGTCCTGCCGCCTCACGTCGCACCGGAAGTCGGGGGCCTCGCCTTCAACTCGAAAGGCGAACTGATCGTGCTTCTGCGGCGCCACGGCATCATCATCGGCAAACCATCCGCCGACCCGGAGAAATTTGAATGGCGGCAATTCACCGACATGTCCCTGCACAACCCCATGGGTATCCTTATTGAGTCGGAGAATTCCTTCCTTGTGCCGCAGATGGCCGAACTCACACGGATCTCCGACACCGACGGGGATGGAGTCGCCGACCTTTTTGAAACGGTTTCGAATGAGTTCGGACTGAGTGGCAACTACCACGAAACGACGGGCGGTCCGGTTCCTGACGGACAGGGTAACTGGTTCCTTGCAGTCGGGACCGCTTCCCACAACGGTCCGGTATTTCATCACACCCAGGGCACATACAGTCCGATCGGCCGTCGGGGACGGAATTTCTCCGCAGTGGAATACCGCGGATGGGTGGTCAAAATCCGTCCTGACGGCTCACTGATTCCATGGGCGAGCGGCTTCCGGGCCAACAACGGCATCGCCATGCGCATGGATGACACCCTCTGGGTCACCGACAACCAGGGCGACTGGCGCGGCACCTCCCCCATCTACCACATTGAGAAAGGAAACTTTTACGGCCACCCATCGTCGCTGGTCTGGGATGAGAACTGGACCGGGGGCGATCCGCTCCGCTATCCGATCGACAAGCTCGATGCCATGCGCACCAGGGCTGCAGTCCTCCTCCCTCAGGGAGAGATGTGCAACTCACCGGCCGAACCGATTTTCGATATCAATAATGGCCGATTCGGGCCGTTCCGGAACCAGATGTTCGTCGGGGACATCGCGGGTCAGCGGATCCTCCGCATCATGCTCGAGGAAGTCGGCGGCCAGTACCAGGGAGCCTGCATCAAGTTTGTGGAAAACTCCGGGCTTCGCGGCGGCAACAACCGCTTCACATGGTCTCCCGACGGATCCACACTCTACGTCGGACAGACATACCGGGGCTGGGGCAGACCGGAAGAAGGCCTGCAGCGCATTCGATTCACCGGGAAGGTGCCCTTCGAAGTTCACGACATACGCATCCAGCCTGACGGCTTCATCCTCTCCTTCACCCACCCTGTCGACGCCGGGGCTTTTGACGACGTGGAACGGTATCAGGCCCAGTCATGGCACTATGACTACGGCTTCCGCTACGGCAGTCCGAAAAGGGATGTCAAATCCCTCCCTGTCACTTCCGTCAGCCCACTGGCGGATGGAAGAAGCGTGCGGGTGACCCTCGATGGCATGGAACCACGCAAAATCATCCAGCTCGAACTGAGCAATCTCAACAGCCGGGATGGACTGCCACTCATTCACGGGACGCTTTGCTACACCTGCAACATCATCCCGGAGTAGGCAGGGAACAGCCCGGGACAAAAACATTGTACAGATTTCGTTGGACTTCCCCCGGTTGACCCCGTGTCGACCGGGGGAAATTTTAGCTGGTGGTTCTTTGTCCTGCAAATCGGGTTGATGCGCTCGAACATCTTGGGTTGTTTCTGCCGGCGGCTGAGGCGTATGCGGAGCAGCGCAACGCGGTTCTAATGGGCCATCCCAACGTCAGCAGAATCTCTCCCGCGCTGCGGACAAGGCTCATCACCGAACTGGAAGCCATCCGGTGTGTCATCGGCGCCTGTGATCCCGGAAAATCCGAAAAGTTTATTCAGGAAATATCCTGGAGACTTTACTGGAAAAGCTGGCTGGAGCAGCGGCCATCGGTGTGGACCCATTACCGGGAAAGGGTCAGCGAGCTGAAAGGCCTGAATGACGCGCCATGGAAACAGGATTTCAAAGACGTCACGTCAGCCTCAAGCGGAGTATCCCTCATCGACCAGTGGACCAGCGAGCTGATCACCACAGGATATCTGCACAACCACGTGCGCATGTGGTATGCCGCATGGTGGGTCCACCACCTCGGGATCCCATGGGAACTCGGGGCTGATTTTTTTCTCCAACACCTGCTGGACGGGGATCCAGCCTCCAATACCCTCTCATGGCGATGGGTTGCCGGATTACACACCCGCGGGAAGACCTATCAGATTCGTGCATCCAATATCCGCCGGCACATGCATCCCGATCTGCTGCACGGCCACGAGGCGGCACTGCAGCAGATCGGCGATGCCGGACAGCCTCCTCCGGTCGACGGACAGTCTGAGTTTGAACGGGCCGGGGTCAATGGACCATGGATTTCCGGGATTGAATTTTCACCCGGCGACCGTGTCGGCCTTCTGATTCACGAGGACGATGTCAGTCCCGGGATGACCTCCCTCAGCGACCATCACTTCGACGCCATTCTCATCCTGAGGCCGCAGAGTGGAGCACCGGAGGTTCGGAAATACCGGAGCGAGGCCCTGGAAGATGCGGGCCAAAGAGCCGCAGAGGTGTGGAGTTCACCGCACG
The DNA here is from genome assembly GCA_030425355.1 of Verrucomicrobiia bacterium. Lineage (GTDB taxonomy): Bacteria > Verrucomicrobiota > Verrucomicrobiia > Limisphaerales > JAJOIW01 > JAJOIW01. Next base: position 1,475 of record JAUIAG010000195.1, on the reverse strand, counting down.
GGTTCATTCCCGAACTTTCAGCGGATCCTGACAATGCGGCCGTGCAGCTGAAGGCGTGTGCTGAAAATCACAACCTCACACGGCTTGTTGCCATAAAGCCGTTCACCGGTCCCACGATGGATTGTCTCAATGTTCTTTCTGAAAGCCTCCGTTCCAAAGGCCTGCCTCTGGAGATGTATTACCGGGATGAAGATCGCATGTGGCTGAACCTCGCCGGTTCCGGATTCTTCGGCTTCTGGAAAAAACTTTCCCCGCAACTGTTCCGCGTGACAGCATGACCCGCACCAACGTCCAGCTGGTGTGGTTCAAACGTGATCTGCGCATCGATGACCACCGCCCGCTCATGGAGGCGGCACGGAATGGCCCCGCCCTGTGCCTCTTTGTTCTGGAGGACTCGTGGCTGATGTCGCCAGAGGTGGACCGGTTGCACCTCACCTTCCTGAAAGGATGCCTCAAAGAGCTGCATGAAAACCTGCTTTCCATGGGAAACCGCCTGGTGGTCATCCGGGGTGAATGCGTTCCCGTCCTGAACAGACTGTGGCAATCAGTTCCCTTCGCGCGCATCTGGAGCCACACGGAAACCGGCAACCACCGAAGCTACCGCAGAGATCAGGCTGTCGGAGAATGGTGCCGGTCCCGGAACATCGAATGGAAGGAACTGAGGCAGAACGGCGTCATTCGCCGACTCGGATCCAGGGACGGATGGAATTCCCGATGGGAAAAATTCATGCGTGCAAGTCCAGTCCGGAAACCGGTCAGAGTTCCCCTGCGCGGCCCTCTCCCGGACTGGATTGCCGCCAGCTCGTGGGAAGGGGTCATGGACCAGGCACTGAAAGAATCCCGTCCAAGGCCGGTGGAAGATATCCCGAAGGCCGGGTCGTCAGCTGCCCTGGAAAATCTACACACATTTCTCCATGCCAGGGGCAGAAGCTACACCAGGGAGATGTCCAGTCCGCTCACTGCCTTTGAGAGCTGCAGCCGGTTGAGTCCGCACATTACCTGGGGAACGCTGTCGCTTCGAACAATTTACCAGGCCGCCCTGGCACGGCGGGATGAGCTGATTCGTGATGGAAGACGGCATGCTGATTCAGGCAGTGGCAGTGGCCCTGACCTGACGAAGGAATGGCGGCAATCCCTTCGGTCCTTCACCGGGAGGCTCCACTGGCATTGCCATTTCATGCAGAAACTGGAGGATGAGCCGGAGCTGGAGTTTTTCAATCTGTGCCGTGCCTATGACGGGATGCGGGAAAATGACTGGAACCACGAGTATTTCCAGCGCTGGTGCGAAGGAATGACCGGATACCCATTGGTGGATGCGTGCATGCGCTGCCTTCACCAGACCGGCTGGCTGAATTTCCGGATGCGGGCCATGGTGATGTCTTTCGCCTCCAACCACCTCTGGCTGCACTGGAGAGAACCCGCACTCTTTCTAGGGCGCATGTTCCTCGACTTCGAACCCGGTGTCCATTTCAGCC
>JAUIAG010000194.1 GCA_030425355.1 Verrucomicrobiia bacterium | reverse complement strand
ATGGCGTCCCCGACTCCGAGATTGAGCGCAAGATCCATCTGAGAAAGGGACAGCTGCTCAACAGGCTTTTCCATTTCAGGTGGAGGTTCTTCATTCTCCTCCTCCTCCACTGGCGGATCCGGTGGTGGCGGCGGTGGTGGCGGGATTGTCACATCCACCGTGACAAGGTCCTTCTTCTGCTTCCCAAGATTGGCTATCAGCTGGGTGAATGGAAGCAGGACGAAAAGGGCGCAGGTTATCACGAGTGTGACCACAACCGATCTCGAACGCTGTTTAACGCCTGAGCCCGGTTCATATTTGTACGTGGCGTTCCTTGAACTCATAATAGTGGTGAATTCCGTGAATTATTATCTAGAAATTGTCAGTGGAAATACTGACGGCCTTGGCTCCACCGAGCTTGGCCTCGTCAATGACCCTGACCAGGAGTTCTGTCTGGACCACCTTGTCACTCTGGATGATGACAGGCATGTCCTCCTTCTGTGTCAGTCTCTTGACGACAGCCCGGACTCCGTTGGCTCCAACTTCACGACCTCCGTAAACCACCTTGCCCTGGTCGGTGATGGCGATGAGGATGCTGTTCTTTTCAAGGTCGACCGCGGATGCAGCCTGAGGTTTGTTGACATCCACACCGGTTTCCTCAACGAACACCGTGGTCACGATGAAGAAAATGAGGAGGATGAAAACCATGTCAATCAATGGAGAGATATTGATCTCATCACTGCCCTGGTTGGCATTGGCGAATACGCTTCTTCTGGCCATAATTGTCCCTTGTTGGATTTAAAATACTTTCTGGATGAACTTTTTCTGGGTGAGTGTTTCCGCCTTGCGGAGGAAGTGTTCGAATTCATCGCGCATTTTCCGGATTCTGGAGGCGATGATGTATGCCGGGATGGCGAGAACGAGTCCGGTCTCTGTGGTGATAAGAGCTTCTGAAATCCCGCCGGCAACCATATCAATAGTGTCTCCACCGCCGCCGGAGGAGAGACCGGCAAAGGTTGTCAGCATCCCGGTGACCGTTCCGAGCAGCCCGGTGAGCGGCGCAGCACTGATGATGATCACCAGGAATTTGAGACGCTGATCGAGATAGGGAATGTGAGCGGACTTGACCTCGGCAAAGCGGGCCTTTATGTCGTCGATAGTACGGACGTTGCTCTGGGTGTATTCAAAGATTTCCTTGAGGTCACCCTTGGCGTCATCGGGTTTTTCGAGCCAGTGAACCCACTCATCTTCATCCTTGAAATTGGAACGCTGTTCCTTGAGATGAAAATAGAGATCGGCAGCGGAGTAGTAAATGACACAGCTGAGCAGCGCGAGTGGTATCATAAGCCATCCGCCGTTGATCAGAAGTGTGGTCAGTTCAGTGATAAAACTGTTCATATGGATTTCCTTGAATGGTGCATTGCAAGTGTGTCATCGCGATGGCAGGGAGGATGTGAAATCCGTCTGGGCCACCCCGGACAGGGATTGAATCAATGATGGGCTACGGACTTCTCGACCTTTTCCTCGCGGTATGGAGTCGGGTTCTTGATGGCCACAACACCATTGACGAAGGAAACCGAGATCCGCTCCATATCGGCAAGAATTCCGGAAGCCTTGCGGGAGAGGTAGGCGGACATCAGAAGTGCCGGAATGGCGACAATCAGACCGAATTCGGTGGTGATCAGAGCCTCGGAAATACCGGATGAGAGGGAACGGGCATCCCCGGTTCCGAACAGGGTGATCAGCTTGAAGGTATTGATCATACCGGTCACTGTTCCCAAAAGACCGAGGAGCGGCGCGACCGCAGCCGTTGTGCTGATGATGGCAAGTCCTCTTTCAAGTTTGGGCTGAATTGAGAGGATGCTTTCAAACATGAACTCTTCGAGCAGTTCCTTGGGAAGGTGAATATTCTTGATGGCCTGATCCAGCATCCTGGCGGCCGGGCCGGAGTGCTGGCTGAGGAATTCCTTGGCTTCGGAGGTTTTGTTCTCCTGCAGCATGCCGAGGACGGTGCTCAGGACACCGGGCTTGAGCTTGGTCACTGTTTTCATTTCAACAGCCTTGAAGATGCCGAGGATCAGAGAAAGGAATGCAAAGAGGAGAATCGGTCCCATCCAGATACCGCCCTTGGCGATGTGGCCGATCACGGTGTCCTTGGTTGTGGCGATGGCGGCGGCCTTGCCCATGGTCAGATCCATTGGGACTTCGGCCTTGCCTGTTTCCACCATTGTGCTGATCGCATCCACGGCTGTGTCGTCAAACTGCACCAGTCGCGGCTCAAGGGATGGGCCCCTTTCAGAAAGTCCGGCATACTTCTTGTCAGATGAAGCGAAGTAGACCATGGGGCCGATCATGGCAAAGTTCCCTTCGGTCAGCTTGCCGTCGGGGAGAACCGCTTTGCCGGCATAGCGATGACCGCCGACGATGTCCTTCATCCGCTGAATCCCAAGTGCCAGCCCTTCCAGCTGAGTTTCGAAGATCTCTTTCTTGGATGCATCCACATCATCCGGCTTATTGATAATTGCCAGCAGCTTATCGCCGAGCACTCCGAACTCACTGGGCTTGAGTTCCGAGTTCAGACGGTTGACGTAGTCTGTCAGCAGCGTGGAAAGATATTCCAGCTCGTCCTCCCTTGCTTTGAGCTGCGCCTCAAGATTCCGGAGGTCAAGATCCCGTGTGTCATTCATGCGCTGCAGTCGCTCCACCTCCCTTCGGAGCGTGATGACTTTTGATTCCTCCTCCCTGAGGGCCGATGCCAGTGGAAGTTTCTCCTCGGTTATCCGCGATCTCAGGTCAGCAAGCTTCTGCTGGGCCTGATCCAGTTCCTGTTTCGCGGTGGCCATAATCGACCCGATGGACTGGGCCTTCGCCTCAGGTGCCATGTGAAGTACCGCCATGAAGGTGACAGCAACAGCAATTTTTCCGATAAATCCAAGTTTCATGTTCAATAAATAAGATTGTTCTCGTTTAGTTGATAATTCAGCAATCCGGTATTTCTCGCTCAGTCGATGTCAACCGGCAGTTTGACGAAAGCGGGGTCGACTGTGCTCTCGTAGATGGCGATTGCTGTTGAAATCTTGTCAGCCGCGGGTCCTTCCACAGTCGACCATGTCCATCCGTCGGCCCCCGGTTTTCCGTAGCCGCTGTATTCCTTGGAGGCATCGGTGAAGATCGCCATGGCCAGTCCAAGATAAAGGGTCTTAACTTCCACAGAGACACCGGCGTCCAGCTCCTTGACTTCACTGTTCATTGTCAGCGCGCCGTTGAATTTGCCCATTTGCGAAAGCAGGGCGATGACTGTCTGCATCCGCTGGGATACAGACTGGCTTGTCTTTGCGGAATCCTTGGGCAGACGCATGATTAATGGCTGCAACTCGGATTTCAGCATCGTCGGCAGAAAGGGGATAAGTTCCCTGGCGGAAGCCTCAAGTTCAGCCACCACACCGTCAAAGGATCCGGCCGCGTCGCGGGCTTCCTTGATTTTGTTAAGCAGCTTTTCACGGTCCTCGTCGGTGGTGGTCACATTCTTGTTAAGTGCTTCAATCTTTTCCTGAAGCAGAGCGGATTCCTCCCGTGTGATGGAAAGAAGATCCTGAATGGAGGCTTTTTCCTGCGCCCATTCATTTTCCTCACTGGATATTATTGTTTTGGTTTGTGTGAGTTCTTTGAAGAGCTCTCTGGCATCATTCATACTCTGGGCATGAACTTCCGGGGCAAGGCTTATTACAGTTATCAGGCCTGCAGCTAACAGGGTAGGAGTGCGTCGTTGTGTCATGGTCATTGTGGTGACGGATTGGTTTTCGATCATATTTCAATGAATGAATGAGAAAAACGGCTCAACAAACAGAGTACCTGGTGAACGTCCGGCCAAATCGACTTTTTGTCATTCCCTTTGCAGGAGCCCCCGGCATCCGCCCCATCCGAATCCACCTGAAGCAAATGTGGATTATTTCGAACAGTACTTATCTGAAATTTATTATCAGGGCGGGCCATGAGGTTTGAGTCGAGGAAGGCAGTGTTCAATGGTCGTCTATTCCGATTCAGCCACTTCTCCAACCAGGTAAAGCGTGAGCAGCATTCATGCCACCAGACAGACAAGCCGATGAACCATTTGACTTTTTCCGGCTGCCAGCCTGAAAAGCCCGGTGCACAGCCCGAATCACGGCAGTTGACTGGCATGTCCATTGACAACTCCATGAATCCGGTCTCACGGCCAGTGTTTATTTTTCTACACCCGATATTCAGTAAAATAAAAAAACTCAGCTTCCGTGGGATGAGCATGGATATTCAATGAATTATCGATTCTGAAAATTATCGATGGCCTCATTTGCATTCAGATGGAGAGCAATTCGAAGGATTCATCATGTCCGGCCTGCACCATGAGCGAAAGACGGCCGTGTTATGAATTTTCTTCATCCATTCAGTATTACGATTCAGCACAACATAATATGAGCATCCCTCGTGATCAGAAGCGTTCATGCATGTCATGAATCTCTGGCACAGATTTGTATCCCAGGTGCCACGAATCCACACAAATCGGGATCTCCGATGTGCAAAACGGTCATTTTCAGCTGTTTGAGACGAAACTCCTTTAGGAAAAACTGTAGTGACGATGATATTTTTTCGTTCTGTCAAAATTTAGCCATCTGCCATTCACGGGACGAATCCGGGGCATGAACAATTTTCGGTATTACGATTGAGCATGTTTTCATTCTCCTGGGGGAGACCTGCCGTGGAGTTGGCCGAAGAGCCGGGAATCCTTGCGGAAGGAATGCCTGCAACCCGTACGGCTCAAGCTGTTATGAATAATCCTTGCCTGTTGAATGACTTATTTATTGCCGGTGATGGCGGGAAAATTTGAATTAAATATTTTTGAAAGGAGAGCTGGCACAGCGGATGCGACGCGGAGAGTCCGACAATAGTTGATACCAACCTATTGAATTCAACCCAGAACAAGATGAAGATATACCCATTCACACTTCTCACGGCCAGTCTGTGTGTGGCACAAACGACATACACCGGTCTATCCCAGGATATTCCTGCCGGATTTGCAATGGATGACGAGCCATTGCCGGTAGCTCCTGCGAGTACTTCCACCGCCCCCGGTGCCTCGGAGAATGATTCCGACACCTCGACATTCACCTCATCCCCCACTTCTTCTGCTCCATCTTCATCATCGTCCACCCCCTCCTCAACAAGCCCTTCCGTCCCCACGCCGACGGATGACGATGTTGCCGGAGAGGTTGAAGCGTTGACTGCTTTCGGAGCCAATGATCCGAACTTTGTGCTTCCCAACCAGCCGGTTGAGAGCGTTATGGGCTTCAGCAAAACACCATTGGAGACACCGCGTTCCATCAGTGTCATCAGCAGTGAAATGATTGACCTCCTCTCACTGAATGATGTTCAGGACCTCACCAAGGTGGCGCCCAACACCTTCACCACCACCCGCTGGGGTGTGCAGGGCAATATCGATATCCGGAACATGACCGCGGATACCTACTTCCGCGGTATCAAAAGGATTGAGCCACAGGGGAACTCCAGAACCACTCTTGGTGCCAATGATCAGATTGAGATCATCCGTGGTGCTCCTGCCCCCTATCTCGGCCCCGGTAAAATCGGTGGTTACAGTAACCTTAGCCCGAAGTCCGGCCGGTCCAGACAGGGTAAATATCTGACCGACCCCACCGGGTTCTTTCAGGCAATTTACGGATCCTTTGACCGCCAGGAGATTTCCTTCGGCTATGGCGGCCCCATGAACGTCCTGGAAGACCTGAACGGCGGCTTCTATGTCTACGGGATGCTGGATGACTCGGATACCTTCTATAACCACATTCCAGCCAACCAGAAAATCCTCCAGGCAGCCGTTTCTCAGGACCTCCCCAACGGATGGCGCCTGGAGACAGGTGCCAACCTTCAGCGAACTGAAACGGCTGGCGGATTCCTGAACCGCCTGACTCAGGAGCTGGTTGATAATGGTGTCTACTGGTCCGGAAGACCTCTGGTCAATCTGGATACCGACAACAGCGGCAAGATTGATGTCCGCGAAATGGAGTTGAATTCCCCTACGCTGAACCGACAGCTGAGTGGCGGCAACCGGCCTCTTCGCCAAAGATGGGATTCCCGGTATCAGAGTGTTCTGGATGGGACCTCGCCGAATGTGGATATTAACAATCCCCCGGTCAACAGTGCACTTGAGGCTCTCATGGGCACCAGCCTCGCACCTTACATTGACCAGCAAACTGCCAATCTCCTTGCTTTGATGCCCCGAGGATTCGTCATGGACCCGGATTCCATGGAGGAAGTTGCGGTGGACTATGCTGCAGTGGCCCTCGAGAGGGAGCTGCTTGCCGATCTCGGCCTTGTCTACCTCGACTTCATCAAGGACGATTTTGATGATCTCCGAATCAAGAACCAGCTGTTCTTCGACTCCCAGGACCAGTTCAAGCAGTCTGAACTTCCATACTACCAGAAGCAGGACGTCTATGTATGGGAGAACAAGTTCACGCTCCAGAAGGACTTCAATGAAACCCCGGAGTGGCTTGACAAGCTATCCGTCATCGTCTCTCCGAACGTTCGCGGCACATGGGCCCGGATTAAGTCCTACGGCGGCGATTACGATGACCGCCCGGATATCATGCGCAACAACAATGAGCGCACGCCCTTTGACCTGTTCATCACTCCATTCGAGAATTCAGATCCTCTGAATGGAGGAGCCTTCTGGGACAGACACCGTCGGTCCACCTACACAGAATTCGGTTTTGGCACGATGGTGGACACCACATTCTGGGAGAAGGTCAACTTCACCACGGGTGCCCGTGTTGACTACATTACCGGGGAAACAGTCGACAAGGCAGGTGTCTGGAACATTACCGGCGGTAATATCGATGACCCGTCATCACGTATCTTCAATCAGGACCGGGTTGCGACCGGAGATGACTTCGGAATCTCCCACTCTCACAGTCTCTCTTACAATCTTCCTGGAAATATCCGCCCATACATCACCTATGCTGAACAGAGCACTCTGATGGATGGATCCAATATTACCATTGCTAGGGGAGCCATGGCAGCCGGCGCATACGAAAAAGCCACACTTGAAGAAATTGGTGTTAAAGGATCCTTCCTGGATGACACCCTGTTCGCAACACTGACCGGATATCGCCAGTATCGCAGCTCCTTCACCGATGAGGTGGGCAACGCGGTCGTGACCAACACTGAAGGCGAGGGCTTGGAAATGGAGCTCCGCTGGGCTCCCCGCAAGGACTTCTATGCCTCGCTGTTTGGTGTTGTTCAGCAGACCTATATCCTGTCTCCCAACGCCAACTGGATTCACTACCATGGTGAAGACCTCGGATTCCGTGATATCACGGATGCCAATGGTCAGGTCATCTATCCTGCGGAAGCCTTCACATGGGCGGGTCGTCCCGACTACCGCATTCAGGACGGAGAAAAAACTGAACATCCCGGATATCCAAACACACAGGTTGGTTTCAACACGGCCTATACCTTCCCATTCGGCCTGACTGTAGGCGGCAGTGCCGCTTACGCCGCCGAGGTGCACAGTGGCCGGAATCAGAAAATTATCCTTCCGGAATACATCACCATCGACCTGAACTTCTCCTATGAATACAAGGGATGGAGAGTCAAGTTTGACATATTCAACGTCAACGACGAACTGTATTTCCGCGGTCGTAACGGTGTTACCCGGGGTGATGCACTTATCTCGGCCATGCAGCCACGACGCTACCAGCTGGCTGTATCCAAGTCATTCTGATCTGATCAGGGCTGACCAAAATAATTATTAACTACAATTCTTAGTCTGCTAATCGTTGAGTTCGCTAAGGGGGGGCCAGGGCCGGAAATATCTCACCACTATTCAACCTGTTGCCCCCCCTTTTTTTATCTTTCATTTTAATATTAACCCTCAGCCGTATGGAACAGAACGGGCGGTCAGGTGAGGCAACCGACCCGCCATTTTTCCGTCCTCAGTCACACGGCATAACAGATGGAACCTCTCAGGCAACCCCACTGAACAACCGGAAATGGTTTAACTCATGAAATTTCTTCTCTCGACAAGGTATATACTGCATTTGCTCATCGGGGTTGCTCTCATTGCCCCTGGCAATGTCAAGGCTGACGCATACAAATCTGTTCCCCTATCAGACATATCCATTCGCGAGCTGCAGGCGGCCATGAATGCCGGCACGCTGTCCTCGGAAAAGCTGGTGATGATGTATCAGGCGAGGATCGCGAAATATGACGACCGGCTCCGGTCAATGATTGTGCTCGCCCCCAATGCTCTTGAACAGGCGCGAAAGCTGGATGATGAACGCCGGACCAGTGGTCCTCGAAGTCTGCTCCACGGCATACCAATGGTATTCAAGGACACCGTCGATACCATTGATGCCCCAACTGCCGGTGGATGCATCGGACTGGCCGGGACCTACCCGGAAGATGATGCGACACTCGTTCGCAAGCTCAAAGACGCAGGAGTCGTTGTTCTTGGGAAGACCAATCTCGATGAATTCAACCGCGGCGCCGAAGGACTCAGTTCGCTGGGCGGACAGGTAATCAATCCTTATGACAGCACGCGAAACCCCGGCGGATCAAGCGCAGGCACCGGGGTCGCCGTCAACTGCTGGTTCGCCACTGCCGGCATCGGCACGGAAACAGGCGCATCCATCCGCAGTCCGGCTTCCAACAACAGCCTCGTCGGTCTGGCTCCCTCTCAGGGGCTGATCAGCCGCGCTGGACTTCTGGCCATATCCTACACCCAGGATCGTGGAGGCCCGCATGCCCGGAGCGTGGAGGACGCCGCCATAGTCGCATGGCACATGATCGGACTGGATTCCGAGGACCTATTCACCCACGAAGCACTTGGACAACTCCCGGCAACTCCATATTACGAAGGTCTGGATAAGGATTACCTTAACGGCGCCCGGATTGGTGTCTTCAGGGACCTTTTCCGCAAGGGCGACGAATTTCAGGAAATCAACGGCCTGATTGAGCAGCAGATCTCGGTGATAGCCTCGACCGGTGCGGTTGTGATTGACGGGCTGAGCACCGGTATGGAGCTTGTCTCCTTTTTCCCCAAAGCAAGAGCCAGTGGCTATGAGTTCCGCGAAGCATTCAGAGGATACATGGCAAGCCGCGGTGCCGATGCTCCATTTAAAAACCTGGAGGAACTCTATGCTTCGGGAAAATTTCTTCCAAAACTTGGTCCCCGGTTTGCAGATTCGCTGGAGGCTGATGACACGCCCGAGTTCGACCCGGAGTATCTGGCGAGACTCCGTAATCGCGGGATGGTCAAATCGCTGATCATTTCGATGATGGACCGCTACGGGGTTGATGTTCTAGTCCATCCCTTCAAGTCTCTGACGGCCCCGCCACTCGGAACATCCGATCGCGGTCCGCGCGACAATCCGGTCAGCGCCATCACCGGACTTCCGGCCATCGTCGTGCCGGCAGGAGTCAATTCGGAGGGACTCCCCATTTCTCTTGAAATACTCGGACGTCCATTCTCCGAACCGACACTTTTCAAAGTGGCCTACGCCTATGAACAGATGACGGGTCACCGCATGCCACCCGCCAAATTTCCCGCTCTGGACGGCGAGGACATCCTCGTGCCGACCAAGCCCTGAAAACAACTTTCCAATATTTTATGTCTATGAAACTACTACCCGCCCAAAGATTGTTGGCCCGCGCGGCCATGATAGCCGTGATGGTGTTGACGGCCGGCTCAGGCCAGGCCGAAAAGTTCGAGCTGACCACAGCCACCACCGCTGACATCCAGGCCGCCATGGATGCCGGAGCGCTGACTTCGGAGAAGCTGATCCGCATGTATCTGAAACGGATCGATGCCTATAACCTCCGCGGCCCGAAGATAAACGCCATCATCAATCTCAACACCAATGCGATTGAGGAGGCAAAGGCGCTGGACAAGGAACGTGCGGAAAGCGGTCCCCGCAGTCCGCTCCACGGCGTACCGGTGGTCCTCAAGGATCTTTTTGATACTAAAGACATGCCGACCACCTGCGGGTTTCTGCCCATGAAAAACTCCGTCCCACTCCATGATGCCCATGTGGTTAAAAAACTTCGCGAGGCCGGAGCCATCATTCTGATCAAGGCCAATATGAGCGATTGGTTCGGCGTCCCAAAGAAGGGCGACCAGAGCACGGTTCTGGGCCGCACGGTCAATCCATACAATCCGGAGATCACTCCCGGCGGATCCAGTGGCGGAACCGGTGCAGCGCTGGCAGCTGTATTCGGCCAGGTCGGACTCGGCACCGAGACAGGCGTCTCCATCCGGAACCCGACCTCCAATAACAGTCTTGCCGGACTGGCCCCCACCCGTGGACTCATCTCGCGCACCGGCCAGACCATGACGTCCTTCAACCAGGAACGCTGTGGCCCAATGGCCCGCAGTGTTTA
>JAUIAG010000193.1 GCA_030425355.1 Verrucomicrobiia bacterium | reverse complement strand
GACAAGGATCGAGAACAGTGCGGATTTCCGTTTTGTGGCGGGCGATGGAGATTGCATGAGACAATCATCCGGGCTTCAACCGCTTCAGGCAAGCGGGAATCAGAGAAGTCTCCCCAGACTTATTACCCTCTCTTCGCATCGGAGACCAACCCAATGCGAAAATGTGTGGTCCACCGCTCCCGGGGTTTACCGACATAAAACCTGCACGAAAGGTGTAACGGTCAGGCAGATCAATCAGTCTGAAACAAAATACCAAAAGATTGAACGAAACGGGGGAGACAACTGTCTTGATTCCGTGTTTTGACTAACTGGGGCGCTGTCCGACGAACGTCCCCGGGACACTGGCCTTCCGGAAGATTCAATGGCTTCCGCAAAATGCCGATGTTCCGGGACCATGCGGAATCAGAGGTTCCTTAAACTCACAATATTTCCATATTGACCATGGTAGCAGAGCGAAAAAGACCGACGATACTCGAGCTGGATTCCGGACGTATTCGTCCAATCGCGGTTCAGAATTCCCAGAAATTTCCGGACAGCCTCAGTACGGCCGGTTTCAGCATTGAACAACTGGATCCGGACGAGCTGAGCTTCACAAATATCAGTCTGACCGCCAACACGGTATGCCTCAATATGGATGGTGATATCGAGATGGAATGGATCAAAGGGGACCAGAGAGTCTGCAAGACGATTCGTCCCGGTCAGATCACCATCATGACGGCCAACGACCCCTACTCTATCAAAGTGCGGAGTTCCGGCCGCCGGCTTTTTATCTCGATCGACGAGAAGATTCTTGCCTGCGCCGCCATGGATCAGGGGTATTCGGGTGAAATGCAGCCTGAGTGGACCCTTGGTGCTGATGACCCGTTTGTCCGTGAACTGATGCTTGAGATTCTTCGGGAGACCAGTGAGGTGGCGGATACCAACATGGGATATGTGGAGGCGATGATTCACACACTCGCGGTGCATATCATCCGCCGATACAGTCAGGATCAGCTTTCACGTCCCCCTGCAGCCAACGGCCTCAATCCGTCCGCGCTCCGTAAAGTGGTTCATTTCATCCACGACAACCTGCATGGCGAACTTTCAATAGCCCGGCTCGCGGATCAGGCCAACCTCTCCACCGCCCACTTTGCCCGCATGTTCAAAAACTCCACCGGAATGAGCCCGCATCAGTATATCCTTCTATGCCGTATCAACCGGGCCAAGCAGCTCCTGATGAACCGCCAGATGAGCCTGGCGGAGATTTCGGCATCGACCGGTTTCTGTGATCAGAGCCATTTCACCCGCTCGTTCCAGAAAATTGTCAAAACCACCCCATCCTCCTACGCCCGCAGTTTTCGTATCACCCGCGGATAGCACGGGCAGTTCCCGGACAGGAACCTGGATCTCCGGAATAAAAACCTACGACCGCTGTGGAATAAGGCGGGGACACAGGCTCATCATCAGGCGATGATCCCGTCGACAGGAACCTTCTCCCGGCCGGAAGGACCCATGGCATCGGGGATCTCCATCGCATGGAGCATGGAGTTATAGACATCCAGCCCTTCGGCCCCGAGGTCCATGATCTGTCCAGTCTTAAACCGCCCATTGGCCGAGGTTATGGCGTGAAACACTCCGGAGAGCTCACGTTTGACATCGGAGTGACGCCCGTCACCGGATTCAGTGGATATGGTGAACAGGGCATTTTCGAGTATGGTCCGGCCATTGGCCTCCACTGAATCCGGCCCCGACAATCTGGTAAGAAACCATGCCAGCTCACGCATTTTCATGTGAGCATGGGCCTTGAGGGCCTCGTTGGTTCTTTTCTCGTTGAACTTGTGCCACCATTCATGGCTGCATCCCTGAGACCCGCCAGCGTTCAGCTGCCTTGAATCATCAAATGTGAACCGTTTGCTGCCATTAAAATGATAGTCACCGGTAAGTCGGATGCGTTCACCGGCTGCCAGAAACGTGAGGGATCCGAACCGCACGCGGTCCATTTGAATGGCCGTCGCATAGAGGTCGGCCATCAGGCGCCACTCCGTTGTCAGCTGGTCGAGAGTGATATCAATGCCCTCCCCTCCCGGATCCGCAAGACCGCCATGAAGGACCATGGAGGGATCCGGTCTTCGCAGCCGGTCCTCATCCTCGATTTGTGCGGGAGAAAAGGCACGCTGTTCGAATTCACGGATGCGGTCCAGGTGATCGGCGACACGGGCTCTGGAAGCTTTTCCAAGCGGTGAGCGCTGCCCGGTGTAAAAGCGGTATTGTTCGAGAACTGAGTCGAGCACACTGCGTTTGAGGTGTTGCTCACGGGCATTTCCAGTGTCGCCCACCGCCACTGTTCCGAAGAGCCGGTCGAAGAGTTCGCGTGGGCGTTCCTGCATGGTCGCAGCCACCGATCCGTCAGGATTATAGCTGTGGACATACCGGGAAACCCGGCTGCGACGGAAAAACGTCCCGGCAACGACTGTCGGGGCCACGCCGGCCGGCATGCCATTCGGATAACAGTGTCTCCTGATCACCTGGTCAATCGATGGACCGCCCGCCCTTGCCTCCCCCTGTGGCGGTTCAGCGGTAAACGCCCCGGAAGCTCCGTCAAAGTGGGCGTTAATCCCTGACTCATCGCAGCGGACCTGATCGACATCACGGAGGATGAGCAGCTTGTCTTTGAGAGGCGCGAGGGGTTCAAGAACGCCTTCGAAGCCTTCCTTCTGGAGTGGAGCCGGGATGCCGAGCCCGAAGAAGAGATTGAATGCCCTGACCGGGATTTCGGGGGTGGTGGATCCGGGCCCCGGAGCGGCCATCATTTCCTCGAGAAAAGGCAGTCCGACCGAGATGCTTCCAAGTCCTTTGAGCAGTGTCCTTCTGCTGATTACTGAATTATTCATTTTCGAGGGTTTCCGTCATGCTGGTTTTCATCAGGTCGCTGAGGAGTATGGTGCGGACCAGTTCCTTCCAGGTCCATCCGCGTTGTGGCCGTTTTTCGATAATGGCGTTCACGGCTGGAGCATCGCGATAGGCCAGTGGCCGACCGAGGGCGAACTGGGTCAATTTCCAGACTATGGTTTCCTCAACTCTCGAACTGGAGGCAAGGAAGCCCATCAGTTCATTGGAGGATTCGTATTCAACCGGCTCGGCAGCTCCTGGAACAAGAATCTGCCCATCGTCCCGAAGGGCATTGCCGAATTCATCCATCTGGTGGTAGGAGCCCAGGCCGTCAAACTTCTCGAGACCGAAGGCGAGTGGTTCAAATTTCTTATGACATCCTGCACAGGAACCGTCGCTCAGCCGTTCCAGTGCGACTGTTCTCTGGGTCATTCCGGGTTTCGAGGGAACCGGTGTGGTGTCAACACACGGAGGCGGGTCCTTGACCACTCCCCTCAGCAGCTGGATCATGACAAAGAGTCCACGGGATACCATCGAGGCTTCATCACCGCCCACAGTCAGAACACTGCCATGTGTCAGCAACCCGCCGCGGGGGTGTCCTTCGGGAAATATGACTTTCTGAAATTCCTGCCCGGGTCCATCCGGCACAAGGGACGCTTCGAGTCGGTAATGACGTGCCAGCCGGGGAGTCAGCCAGGTGAAATCGCCATCAAAGATTTGATGGATTGGCCGCTGCTGCTTCCATAGAAGGTCCTCAATAAACATCAGAGTTTCCTTCTCCATGTCCTGCGCCAGTGATGGATCCCAGTCGGGAAAATGATCCGCTGACGGATTGAGGCTGTTGAGACGGTCAAGGTTGAGCCACTGACGGAAGAATTCCAGAGACTGCCGGATGGCTCGCGGATCATCCAGCATCCGGTTGACGTGCCCGGAAACGGATTGCCGATCATAGAGGTCCCCCTTTTCGGCGGCGGCAAGCAGATCTGCGTCGGGTGGAGATCCCCAAAGGGTGTAGCTGATCCTTGAGGCCATCTCAAATCCATCCACCGGCCAGGCTGTACCGTCTCCAATCTGGTTCTCAATTCGGTAGAGGAAACGTGGCGACTGGAGCATCGCCTCAATAACCAGGGATACAGCCTCCCCGTATGTTCCGCCGGATGCGGCGACAGAGGTGGTGATTCCACGATAGGCAAAAAGCTCGTGTTCCTCCAGAGGAGCGCGGTGGATCCATATGCCCATGGCCGTTATCAATGCGCCCATGTCGTTATCGGTAAACTTGAGACGACTTGAGAAGCGGCGGGCAAAGTCGCGGACATCCATGCGGCGGACTATTTCAGAGGCCAGTTCGGAGTAGGCGTGGATATGCTTGAGGTCCACAGTGAGATTGTAGGCGGTATTTCTGAAGCCATCGGCCCGGAGATCCGCCGGAAGAAGTCGACGGGCCATATCAGTGATGTCCACACCCACGGCCGACTGAACGGAACGGATGTATTCCTCAACAGTTAAGCGCCGGACGTGATGATCACTGACACCGACGTGGGATAAATAGAGAGCGGGGTCAATGAAATCCAGAGACCATCGGGCTCCATCATCAATCCATTTTGCAATAACAGCCTTCTGGTCTGCACTGAGAGGATAGCGATCATCCGGCATCTCGTCGTGGTGCACAGTCAGCCAGAGTTCGCTCTCGCCGGAGCGACCGGGGATGATGACCTTTCCGCCCTTCCCGCCGGCAAAAGCCGAAGCCCTTCGCGAAAGATCGAGGTCCCCTTCCCTTGTCGCAGAATCATGACACTCAAGGCAGTGGTTGGCCAGTATGGGTGCAACGCGGTTCTCAAAAAAGAGTTCCTCTTCCGATCTTCCTGCGACAGAGCTTTCGACTGAATCCGCGGCGGCGGGTCCCGCTTCGAAATGGCGGGAAACCTCTTCGCTGCTCAGAGCCCTGGAGTATATGGCGAGCAGATGCAGACTGCCGGTCCATGGCCTTCCACCGCCCGATTCATTGGCAATGTGAAGGCCGAAGCCGTCGTCCCAGTTATCCAGAGTGCCGCCAACCCCGCCTTCCGCAGCCAGAGATCCGTTGATGTAGATTACTGCCCGGCCCTGTCGGTCTCGTGTGTAAACCACATGGACCACCCCACCTCTTATTGCTTCCTCACCGGTGGAAAGCGACGGGATTCCATTACGACTGGTTTCCGTGGTTCTAAGACGGACATCAATAGCTGAGCCATCCTGTCCCAGAGTAAAGTTTCGTTCGCTGCTGTTGCCGGAGAAAGTAAGAATCCGTGCCGGTCCCTTCTGGTTAAGCGATCCCGGTGTGATCCATGCCTCGAGACTCAGGGAATTGGACGCCATGAGGGCGCGAGACAACTTTCTTTGTCCATTTTCCAACGGAGAGATGACTGCATCACCGAAAATACGAAGTGCGCCATCCCGCCGCTCAACCCGCCGGAGATCCTGGATCTGTAATGTGCCGCCAGCCCCGCCCGGAGAAACATCCCGGACAAGTGGGCCGCCGGATTCGCAGAAGTTATACAGGGCCATCAGTCCGCCTGAGGACCTTTCAGCATCGGCACCGGAGGCTTCCACGAAGCACAGCAAGGTGGCGATGACAGAATACAGGAATACTGGAAAGATGCCTCTCATGACCCGGGTTACGGCACGAAGCTGGACCATGGGCCATCATGGGTCAAGGGCAAATCTGAGGAAGAATCCGGAGATTCAGGTTGTAACAGGCACTTTTTCTCTCTCCCCCCTGCTGAATCGGGTGCGGAGCTGGCGAACCAGGACCGGGATGTCATCGAGGATGGAATAAACAACCGGCGTCACCACAAGAGTCAGAACAAGTGACAGAGTCTGGCCCCCAATGACCACAACAGCGACGGCCTTTCGTTCCTCGGCACCGGGACCCGAACCGAGTGCCAACGGCAGCATCCCGACAACAAATGTCAATGTTGTCATCAGGATGGGACGCAGCCGGTCCCTGTTCCCTTCCATGATAGCGGAGAGCCGGTCGAGACCCTTCTCCCGAAGCTGGTTCATGTGGTCGATCTGAAGAATGGAATTCTTCTTAACCACACCAAAAAGCACCAGCAGCCCGAGGGCGGAATAGAGGTTCAGAGTCTGGCCCGTCAGCCACAAAGTGATCAGGGCAAACGGAAGCGTCAAAGGAAGGGACAGCAGGATGGTGAATGGATGAATCAGACTCTCATACTGCGATGCCAGAATCATATACATGAAAATGATGGACATCCCGAAGGCCCAGATGAACTCCCTGAAAGTGGTTTCGTATTCGCGGGCCCTTCCGGAAACACGGGTGGAGTAAACCGGCGGCAGATTCATGGACTCGACGGTCTCATCAAGGGCCTTCAGGCGATCGGCAAGAGCGTAACCTTCGTCAATGCCGGCGCGGAGACTCACCTGGCGCTGGCGGTCAAGGCGGTCAATGCGCGATGCAGCAACGATCGGTTCAATCCGCACCAGATTGTCAAGCCGCACCATTTCACCACTGCTGCTCGCCACATAGAGGCGCATGATCTGTCCGGTGTCATTGCGGCTGCCTTCCTGCAACCTGAGCTGCACATCATACTCCTCGCCCATCTGTTCGTCACGAAACCGTGAAACCCGTTCATCCCCTCCGACCATGACACGCAGTGCGGAGGCAATGTCCTCGGTATCGACTCCAAGGACAGCGGCTCTTTGACGGTCAATGAGCACACGAAGCTCGGGTTTGTTGAGCTTAAGGGTGGTGTCCGCGTCAATGATGCCCATCGATTCGGATCTCATTCGAAGCTCCTCCGCATAGGTTGAAAGCTTTTCGAGGTCCGGGCCGAGAATTGAATAGTCCAGCTCGTAATTTGCGCCACCGATGTTGATTGAGGACGCACCGGCACGGACAGCGACACGGATATCCGGAAGCTCACGCAGCTTCCTCCTGACCTTTGCGGCCACATCCTGCTGGGTGTAATTGCCCTGGAAGGCCTCCCAGGGCTTCAGGGAAATCAGCCGCCCAAAGGAGAATTTCCTTTCCGAATGTGGAGCGATTCGGATGTAGGTCCGCATGTAGTTGGCTCCACTGATCCGACTCCCGCCAATGGTGGAAAAGACGAGCCGGATTTCCGGAATTCCCATGAGAATTTCATCCACGCGGCTGGCAACCTCCTTCATGGCCTTGAGATTGGTGCCCTCAGGTGCCCGGACGGTGATCTCGAATTCGCCCTCATCAGTATTGGATGGAACAAATTCCTGGGGGACGAACTTATAAAGAACCGCCGACGAGAGAATGACAGCGACTGCACCTGCCGCAACGGCAAAACGGTATTGCATCGCCCGACGCAGCAGCGAGAGATATGAACTTTCAATCAGGTGATAGAATCCTTTGCGTGAGTCATTCGAAGCGCCCCCATGCTGCGGCACCCCACGTTTGAGCAGCCGGGCACTCATCATCGGAGTGAGAGTAAAGGACACCAGAAGGCTCACCATGATGGCGACCGATGCCGTAAGGCCGAACTGAAAAAGAAACCTGCCGGAGATACTCGACATGAAGGACACCGGAACAAAGATCACCACGAGGGACAGCGTGGTGGCCATGACCGCCAGGCCGATTTCCGCAGTGGCCTCACGCGCCGCATCAAAGGCCCCGAGGCCCTTCTCCTCAATGTGCCGGAAGATATTTTCGAGCACCACGATAGCATCGTCAATGACGATGCCCACCACGAGAACGAGCGCCAGCATGGTGACACTGTTCAGGGTGAAATCCATCGCCCACATCATCCCGAAGGTGGAAATGACCGAGGCCGGGATGGCAACGCCGGCGATGATCACCGCCTTGATATCCCGCATGAATATGAAGACAACCAGACAGGCTAGGATACTGCCAAGCACGAGGTGGACTTCAATCTCATGAAGTGCTTCGTAAATATAGCGGGACTGGTCTTCGATGATGTCGATCCGGACATCGCGGGGCAGGATCTGACGCACCAGACCAAGCTTTTCCTTGAGCGCTTCTATCACTGCCACGGCGTTGGCATCGGACTGGCGCTTGACTATCAGAGACACGCAGTTCTCGCCATTGAGACGCGCCAGTGTCCGCTGTTCCTTCACACCGTCCTCGGCATAACCAAGGTCACGGATGCGGATGGGTGCTCCCTCAATGCGGGCAACGACAAGATCCTCGAACTCAACCGGTGTCTGGAGGCGTCCGGCAGTCCGAAGACTCTGTTCGGTGATCGACCCGTCCACATTGCCGCCAGGGATGTCGGCGTTCTGTCTGACGATCGCTTCACGAACCATGTCGATAGGAATACGGTAAGCGGCAAGCCGGTCAGGATCTACCCACACCGAGATGGCACGCTGGGCTCCGCCGCGTATCTCGACTTCGCCGACTCCCAGGGTCCGTTCCAGTTGCAGCTTGACCACCTTGTCGGCCAGTTCGGTGAGTTCCCTTTCCGTGCGGTCACCTGAAAGCGCCAGAGAAAGAACGGGAGCCCGGTCGCTGTCAAATTTGGTGACGCTGGGCGGGTCAATATCCCGCGGGAGAAAATTCAGTGCCGTCTGAACGCGGTTGCGAACATCCTCAACGGCCCGGTTGACATCGCGGTTCAAATTGAACTGAATGATGACAATAGAGTTTCCATAACCGGAAACCGATCGAAGTTCGTCGATACCCTCGACTGTATTGACAGCCTCCTCAATGTATCTGGATACCAGCGTTTCCATCTCGACCGGTGATGCACCAGGCAGGCGGGTGTTAACATAGACAGTCGGGATATCAACAGGGGGCGTTCTGTCCACTCCCAGATTGAAAAACCCCGCCGTGCCGACCACGACAAGGGAAAGAATGATCATCGAACCGAAAACCGGCCGTTTGATACATATTTCAGCAAGCTTTTGCATTGATTATATCGGGAAAGGGAAAATTTAATAACCTGGAAACGGACTCAGGTGGATTGATCAATGATGACTTTACCGGAGCGGATATTTCCCGGATCGAGTATCACCATGTCGCCCTCGTCAACACCGTTGAGAATTTCGATCATTCCCTTTTGCCGTCTGCCGGTTTCCACCGGCTTCTCAACAGCAGCCCCGTCGACCACGCAGATCACCTTTTCGATGCCAGCAAAGGACACAAGGGAGTTTTCCGGGACAGCCAGCACCCTTTCCTGAGGATTCACCACGACGAGGGCGGTTGCAAACTGACCGGCCCGCAGTGACCCAGGATTCGGAACCTCTGCCTCCACCACCAGCATTCTCGACTGTTCGCTGATTCTCGGACTGATCCTTTTTATACTGCCATTGTATGTTGACGCATCGCCGGTGACAGTCAGTTTCACCTCCTGCCCGAGCCGGATGAGAACACTGTCCTTTTCCGTCACTTCGAGACGAAGACGCAGAATGTCTGAGCGCACAAGCATGACGATGGGGTCCCCGACATTGAGAAACTCACCAACATAGCTGTAGCGCCGCTGGATATGCCCATCGAATGGAGCAATGATTCTGGTGTCAGCCAGCTGCTGTTCGGCAAGTTTCATTTCCGCACGGCGCTGGTCGAGCTGCGCCAGCCGCGTGCGGGCCTCATTCAGGGATTCCTGGTATCGATTGGCAGCCACCTGATAGGCTGTCTGCGCCGATTCGATCTCCGACTGGGAGACAACCCCGTCATCGTAGAGCGTCCGGGCACGCTCAAGGTTGCGACGACCGTCCTCGAGCAGCGCAGCCGCACGCTGAACTTCACTCGTATCTTCAAGATCTATCTTTGACCCTTCAATTTGCCCTTCAGACAGACCCAGACGGGAGAGTGCCTGCGTGACCAGCGCCTTCGACTGTTCAAGCCGGAACTCAAACTGTTCAGACTCCATGACGGCTATCGTGTCACCACGGCTGACAGGGCTTCCAAGATCGACAGAAATGCTCTCCAGAACACCTGAAACCTCCACACCGACGACGGACTCCTCCAATGGTGCCAGCGATCCGTAAGCTGCCACTATTCTTTCAAATGACTCTATCGTGACCGGGGCAGCCTTGACTGTCTTTGGTTCAGATGGAACGTTTTTTTCAACTCCGACACCTGACTCATGGTGTCCTCCACACCCCGCACACAAGGCCAGTATCAGAATTGAAATAGATATTTCCTTGAATATATTGGAAACAGATACAGGAGATGAATTGATAAATATGCTCATCGCATGGGATAGAATTCTGAAACAATATCAATACCGGAAATGAAGTCAAGAGCAATCGATGCTATAACAAACTGAATGACTGCAAAGCAGTCAGCAGGAATGGCCGGGCCTTCACATTAAGGACTGAAC
The DNA here is from genome assembly GCA_030425355.1 of Verrucomicrobiia bacterium. Lineage (GTDB taxonomy): Bacteria > Verrucomicrobiota > Verrucomicrobiia > Limisphaerales > JAJOIW01 > JAJOIW01. The sequence goes on along the minus strand of JAUIAG010000193.1, from coordinate 292 downwards.
GGTTCAATAATTAAATATAGGGCACTACTGACACGACGCAGTGGATTGCTGACTGCTCGGAAGTGAGAATGTCGGAATCGATCCAGATTATCTCTGCTGATCCGGCAACAGTGGCATAGACAGACTGAACACTCTTTTCCATCCGGGCCAGTTCAAGATTCTCCTCAGCATCCCGCCCACTGTATCTTGGCACCACAAAATTTCGTTTCCCGTCCTTTGTCTGTAAATAAAAAGAGTTGATATAACTCCGGTACGATGTTTTGGATTCGGCATAGACCTGGAGATACGATTC
>JAUIAG010000192.1 GCA_030425355.1 Verrucomicrobiia bacterium | reverse complement strand
ATTTCGTTTCCGGCAGGACAGTTTCGGGATGTGACCACCCACCTCCATTGAATACCTCATCTCCCTCATGGGTCAAGCGTCCAATCCCGCTGATGCGAAACGCCGCACCCGATTCAAACGGGATGCCTCCGTCCGACAGCATCGCATAATCCGATGGACAAGGCCGCATGAACCCCTGTCAGCACCTGCTCCACACCCGGCATCCGGGAAGCGGAAGTTCTCCGGACGGACTCAATTTGTATATATTTATCATTAAAATCCCCCGGGATCCAGAAATGGTATTTCTTAAAACAAGAAGCCGCTGTCACCATGAGGATTCCACATCCCGCGCCACAATTTATTGATATGCAATTTTCTTGTATGCCGGTGGATCCGCATGAATATGGAAACGATTCAATCCGGTGAGGACCGTTCGGGCTGCAGCGCAGCATCAGTGGTTTCACTGCTGGAGGAAGCGTATTCGACTCACCTACTCACCTCTCAAACTTTCACAAGATGTTCAGATTAAAAATAATGGCAGCGGTTATTGGTTTATGGATGACCCTGTCGGGGACCGGGGTGGCCACCGCCGCCGATTTCACTCTGGAAACAGCCACCATCGCCGACATACACGCGGCCTACAAGTCCGGGGCACTGACGGCGCGGAAGCTGGTGCAGCTCTGTCTGGCCCGGATCGAGGCATATGATGACAATGGGCCACGGATCAACGCACTGATCATGGTCAACCCGGATGTGATGGAGGAAGCGGATGCGTGTGACGATGATTTGAAGCGCGGGGTTATTCGGGGCCCCCTTCACGGAATCCCCGTGATCCTCAAGGACAATCACGACACTGAAGACATGCCGACAACCGGGGGATCGGTTTTTCTCGAGGGATCCATCCCGCCCGACAACGCCTTCATTGTCGACCACCTGATTGAGGCCGGCGCGATCATTCTGGCCAAATCCAACCTCAGCGAGTTCGCCTCGAGTGCACAAACCAACGGGTTCAGTTCACTGGGTGGCCAGACTCTGAATCCGCATGATCTGGAACGCGGCCCGTCCGGGTCATCCGGGGGATCAGGAGCGGCGGTCGCGGCATGGTATGCGCCGCTGGCTCTGGGCACGGATACCGGCGGGTCGATACGGAATCCCTGTGCCGCCAATGGCCTGGCCGGAATCAAACCGACCCGCGGTCTGTGGTCGCGTGACGGCATCATCCCCCTTGGGCTCTCCTTCGATACCAGCGGCCCCATGGGCCGTAACATTTTCGATGTCGCCGTCTGCCTCGGCGCTGCCGTCGGTATGGACACCGCGGATCCCGAAACCGCCCGTTCGGCAGGCAAGTTCATGAAGGACTATACTCTGACTCTCTCGACCAATGCCCTCAAAGGTGCCCGCCTCGGGGTATTTGTCGACTACGCCGGTGCAGACGCGGGTGTGCGAAGCGTCTTCGATGAATCCTGCCGGAGACTTGAATCTCTCGGTGCCACTCTGGTGGAAATTGAACTCCCGGAGTTCATCCTCAGTCGCCGGTCGATTCGCAACATCATGCGTCCCGGTGAATTCAAAGCTCATGTTGCCCAATACCTGTCCACTCTCGGTGAAGGATATCCGAAGACCCTGATGGATCTGATCGAGGCGAGTGAGAATTTCGAACCCGGCCCCGGCCGGCTGGCGAACCCGAGCCGGTGGGCACAGTTCAGGACTGAGCAGGCCGGCTACGACCTCGATGACCCCGTCTACCTTTCCGCGGCAGAACATGGCCCGAAGCTCATTACAGGGCATCTCGAAGCACTCCTTTTCAACCACAATCTGGATGCCTTCATCTACCCAACCAATCCGGTGCCGGCCCAGAGGCTGGATCGCGATTATTCCCAGCCCCGTCCATCGAGCGCCACTTCCATCGCCAATATCACCGGATTCCCCGATGTCATCGTTCCCGCAGGGACCACACCTGAAAAACTCCCGGTGACCCTTTCGTTCCTCGGCGCGGCGTTCAGCGAAGCACGGCTTCTCGCCATGGCCTATGCCTTTGAACAGTCATTCCCTTCACGGGTGGCACCGGCTTCAACCCCGGCACTCCCGGGGGAGTCCTTCTCCTGGTGAGTGCCTCTCTACCCAATGACAACTCTCATCAATATCACTCCATGAAAAACAGAATATCACCCCCATCGTTACCGGGTCTCCCATTCAGGGTTCTGCTCTGTCTGGCAATGACACTGACCATCCCGATCAATGCACTGTCCATGCCGAAGATTGCGCTTTTCACCACCGGTGGAACCATCCAGAGCAAAGGTGATGACAGACTGACACTTTTTGAATACCGCGCGGGGCGTGTCCCTCCGGATGAACTCCTCGCGGACCTTCCGGAGCTGAAGGACATTGCGGAGATTGAAGTCCATGAAATCTCCAACGTGGGCTCGGGGAATATTAACACCGAGAGGCTTCTCAGGCTGGCGCGGCACCTCAACCAGACCCTCGACCGCAGGGACATCGACGGTGCGGTCGTCACTCACGGGACCAGCACACTGGAGGAAACGGCCTATTTTCTTCATCTCACGGTCAAGTCGGCCAAGCCGGTGGTGGTGGTTGGTGCAATGAGGCCCTTCACCGCGATCAGCCGGGACGGCCCGTACAACCTTTATAATGCGGTTCGCACAGCCGGCACACCATCCGCCGCGGGGATGGGAGTCATGATTGTTCTCAATGACACGATTCACTCGGCCCGCTTTGCCACCAAGGGCCATACCTACCACGTCGAAACATTCGTTTCCCGAGAACACGGCCCTATCGGGTATGTCGATTCCGATCAGGTCGTCTTTTACCGCAGGCTCATCACCCGTCACACAACAAACTCGGAATTCGACATCAGCAAGGTGGAATCGCTGCCTCAGGTTGACATTGTCTACGGCTATCAGGAGGCCAGTGCCGCCCCGATACCGGCGCTCGTTGCCGATGGCGCCAGCGGAATTGTCTACGCCAGCGGATCCCCGGCCTTCAGCGATGCATTTCTCGCAGCACAGTCGAATGGCGTCGTGATCGTCCGCAGTGACCGCAAGGGCGCCGGCCGTGTGGTCCTCAGTGACTCCGCCGCCGCCCGGGCAATCATCACTTCCGATAATCTCAATCCCCAGAAATCCCGTATTCTGCTGCGCCTCGCCCTCACCCAAACCACCAATCCGGCGGAAATCCAGCGAATGTTCAATGAATACTGATTGCAGTGAATACAGAAAATATCCTCCATCACATGTCCTTCCACCCAACCATCACAGCAATGAATCACATACAGATTTCAACCGCCTCGAAAAATTTTTTCCGCACCCTGATATTGGCCACGGTCATGGTGACAGGCACGGTCTGCCCCGGATTATTTCAGGGAGTCATGGCTCAGGAAATTCCACCGCTGCTGCCTTCGGGACTCAAGGCCAAGCCCCATATCAGACTGATTTCTCTCGGTGGCACCATCTCGGGAACAGCGGGTGAGCGGCTCAATGTGACCAACTACGGGGCACCACGCCTTGATCCCCAGGACTGGGTGGATGCCCTGCCCGAGCTGGAGCTGTTCGCCCGGGTCAGTGTGGAGGACCTTCGCCCGCAGGGTGAACCCGCCATTTCCGACACAGCTCACTGGCTCTCGGTCGCCCGCAGACTGAGTGAAATAGCAAAAGATGAATCCATTGACGGGGTGGTGATCACCCATGGCACCAATATCATGGCCGAGATCGGCTACTTCATGAATCTCACCGTCAATATCACCAAACCGGTGGTGTTTGTTGGAGCCCAGCGTCCATGGACAGCTCTCAGCGGCGACGGGCCGCTCAATATGGTGAACGCGTTCCGGGTTGCCGCCCATCCCGCGGCCGCCGGCAAGGGCGTACTCCACGCCATGAACCAGAACATCCACGCCATGCGCGATGTCACCAAAGCCAGTGCCTACCGCATGCATACCTTCCAGGGAGTTGATACCGGCGTCATCGGCGTGGCCGATCCGGATATCGTGAAATTCTACTGCGAACCTGTTCGCCGGCATACCAGTCAGTCTCAGTTCCACGTGGAAAAGCTCCCCGAGGCTCTGCCCGATGTGGAAGTCCTCTATGGTTATCACGAGACGCCGGCCTACCTCATCGACGCTCTCGTTGAAAACGGCGTCAAAGGTATAGTCATCGACGGCACCGGCGCCGGATCCATACCCAGATCGATGAGGGACGCCGTCGCAGAAGCCCAGGAAAAAGGAGTGATCTTCGTTGCAACAGCGAGGACATTCGGTGGCCGGGTCCAGGAAACACCCCGCCGCACAGAATCCAAAGTCGTCCCCGGAGACAACCTCCCTCCAGAAAAGGCCCGTATTCTCCTGCAGCTCGCGCTGACCCAGACCACCGACCTCGCCGAGATCCAGAAAATTTTCAGTCTGTACTGATCCGTCTGAATTGACACACCTCCTATGAAAAACCCGTCTATCCGATCCGGCCTGAATCCACGGGCCCGGTTCAACACTCGAGCCTTCCCGGCTCTGCTCTGTCTGGTGGTCCAGATCGCTGTCTGGAGTGCAGCACCTGGGACCAGTGGGCTTGATCTCACCACCGCAACACTCGATGATATAAACGCCGCTCTTGATTCCGGTGCGCTGACCTCCAGCAGGCTGGTATCACTCTACCTCAAACGCATCGAGGCTTATGACAAACAGGGACCGAAGATCAACTGCGTTATCTCCATCAATCCTGCCGCAATGGAACAGGCCCGCGCCCTCGATCTGGAAAGATCCAATCAGGGCCCGAGATCCCCGATCCATGGAATCCCCGTCGTCCTCAAAGATCTGATCGACGTGTCCGGCATGGTCACAACGGCCGGATTCATCCCCTTCGGAAACCCGGTTCCCGAGCGCGACGCCACCATCGTGGAGCGCATCCACAATGCAGGCGGCATCATCCTCGCCAAAGTCTCCACAACAAACTGGTTCGGCAACGGCTTCGATGAAACCCATCCGATCGGGGAATCACTCAATCCCTACAATACCGCTTACTCGCCGGGGGCCTCCTCGAATGGCCCGGGGGCAGCCATTGCAGCGTCCTTTGCCCCGCTGGCGATTGGCACAGATACTTCGGTTTCGGTCCAGAACCCGGCATCCTCCACCTCCTCTGCCGGATTTGTCGGCACCTACGGCATGGTTTCCAGAGCCGGCATTGTGCCTAGAGGCGCAACACAGGACCGCCCGGGGCCAATGGGCAAGACGGTGCTCGACATAACCGCGCTCTTTTCGGTCATGGCCGGCTGGGATGTCGAGGACCTGACCACGCATTCCGCTCTCGGGCACCACCCGACCAGTGACTGGACCAGCAGAATCCGCGGTGCGTCACTCGCCGGCAAAAGGCTCGGGGTCCTGCGTGAGATGATCCCCTCAGGTCCCGAATTTGAAGAAGGTCTGGCCGTCTTCGAAAGGGCTCTGGATGATCTGCGAAATGCCGGTGCCCATATCGTCGATCCGGTGCTGACCGGCAACCCGAGCCTCGCTGCAGATACCTCCCAGCCACGGATGCGCACCGCGGAATTTGAAAAAATTCCCTTCACCGATGCCTACCTTGCCCGACTCGGCCCGGATGCCCCCTTTCAGACCACCCGACAGATGATGGAAAAGGTCGGGTTTGAAAAGTTCTCCCAATCCATGGTCCGGGCGCTGGAACTCCCGTCGCCCACCGACAGCCTCGAATACCAGGCCCGTTACCGATCCAGACTTGCTCATATCGATCTGATCAGAGAAACAGCCCGAAAATTTGCTCTGGATGCCTTCATTCTGCCCTTCAGTGCATCGCCGCCGCCGCCGGCTGAAACAGGCCCGAAGGCCCGACCGCGGTCCTCCCGCGGAGGTGGAGGCATGTGGGGGACGCCGCGCCCGGGAGTCAACTCCCTCTCCTCGTCTCTCGGACTGCCCGCCTGTGTGGTCCCCGCCGGCTATGTCAGCGAAAACCTCCCCATCGCCATCCAGTTTATCGGAGTGCCCCATGACGACCTCGCGATACTGGCCATTGCTCACGCCTACGAGACTCAAAGCCGACGACGTGTTCCGGCTCCGACGACACCGCCTCTCGCGGGAGAGGAGTTTAATCCATGACGGCGTGTTCCTGTTCCCGATACCACTTCAATCCCGGACTATCATGAATAAAATCCATACATTTCCAGTCGGATGGTTCCGCCGGAACCTTGTCAGGATGGCACTGCTGACAATTCTGCAGATCACCTTTCCTGCCCCGCCGGTTCAGGCCGTCGAGTTCGACCTTGCAACCGCCACCATCGCCGATATCCATAAGGCCGTCGATGCGGGGGCCCTCACTTACGAAAAACTTGTCCAGCTCCACCTGAACCGCATCGGGGCATACGATAAAAAGGGGCCGGGCATCAATTCCGTGCTGTATCTCAATGATCAGGCACTGGCTCAGGCAAGGGCTGCTGACGAGTCATTAAAATCCAGTGGCCGCCAGTCCGTCCTCCACGGCATTCCTTTTGTGATCAAGGACCTCGTGGACGTGGCCGGTATGCCAACCACTGCGGGATTTGTCCCCTTCGGCGCTCCAGTGCCGGTCCGTGATTCCGGTGTGGTTGCCAGGCTGAAGCAGGCCGGAGCCATCATACTCGCCAAGGTCTCCACGGTGAACTGGTATGGCAATGCCGGGTTCGACCAGCACCCGATCGGGGCGACACGCAATCCCTACAACCTCGAATACTCGCCCGGGGGATCGAGCAATGGCACGGGAGCAGCCATCGCCTCATGGTTCGCGAGCGCCGGTATCGGCACCGACACGGGGGGATCCGTGCAGATTCCATCCTCCTACAACAGCCTTGTCGGGATCGTGGCAACTCAGGGACTGGTGACCCGCTCGGGGATAGTTCCTCGGGGCCCGACCCAGGATCGCGCCGGTCCGATGGCCCGGTCCGTCTATGACGCCGCAGCCACTCTCGCAGCCATTGCTGGATGGGACGCCGAAGACCTGATGACCTTCGAAGGAATCGGACATTTCCCTCCCCGCAACCTCGTCGATTTGCTCGACTCACCATCCCTCGTCGGGAAAAGAATCGGAGTCCTCAGAGAGATGTTTTCCACCGGACCACTGGATCCGGAAGTTCTGGAAATTTTTGAAGCGGCGGTGGAAGCCATGAAATCCGGTGGTGCGCTGGTTCTTGATCCCGTGCTTGTCGGCACCAACCTCAGGGATGCGACTTCAAGCGCCATCTCCGGAACAACTCACCCCCATGAGCTGGTGCTGGCCAGCAACGCCTACCTCCACCGGCTCGGCCCACAAAGGCCATTCAAAACCATACAGGACATGATTGAGGCAGCCGGAACAGAGAATATCCACGAGCGGTATCTGAAGTCGATGAAGCTGCCTCCACCGGATCAGAATCCGGATTATCTCGCACGATTCGGACTGCGCGTCGCACTGCGCGAAGTTGTCGATGAACTCATGGAGAAATTCCGGCTGGATGCCATCGTGCTCCCATACCGGACCATGCCGCCTCCCCTCGGGTCACTGACCCAGACAAGGGGCGACATCAACACACTCACATCCGTCACCGGGCTTCCCGGGGTCATCATGCCCGGGGGGTATACAAAAGATCTGAACCTCCCCATTGGCATCCAGTTTGTCGGCAAGTCATTTGATGATGTGAATCTCATCCAGGTCGCTGCCGCCTATGAAGCGGTGGCCCCGAACCGGAAGCCCCCTCAAACCACCCCGGCTCTTCCGGGAGAGAGATTCGCCTACTGATTCACCGCCTTACAATTCTTCCGGCCCGCCATCCGGGTGCAGCAGCTGTCGGAATCAATACCGGCAGCTGTTTTTTCATAATCCCGCTGAACAAAAGTGACTTGGTCTGCCATGCGGCCGGACACCTCCCCTGCCGGCGGTCACGCAGAAATCCGGAAAAATCAACACGCCGTCACCCGTCCTCACATATTTTCGTAGAAAGACCCATGATTCCTCTCCAGTATGTCCCCCATGCAGCCAGCAGACATTTTTTTGAGGATCCGGGCCGGATTGCCGTTCGGACTGATAATTGCCGTGATCCTGACAGCCTCCATCCCGCTGATGGCCGCGCCCCCCTTTTCCGGCACCATCTTCATTGACCCGGACATCCTCACGGAAGACGACCCGACCTGTTTTGATACATTGACCGAATCAGGTCGTGGCGAGCGGCAGATGTTTGATAGACGCACCAATGGATGGGTGACTCACAACGCCTTCCTTTTCACGGCCACATACGACGACGGAAAGTCCATAGAAATCCAGGTCAATCCCGAATTCAAGGATAGCGCTGCAGCAGGGGCGGAGGCAGCCCGCTTCGCCCCCGTCATCGGCCGCCTCCCGGCCGCTCTCCGCCGCGATGTCCGCACAGTCTGGATTCACAAGGGTAACAACCCCTTCGGAGGCGGAAACAATAACCTGCTCATCCACACCGAACAGGCGGACCGATACATCGCCGATGGCATCCTCGAGGAGACATTCATTCATGAAGCCTGCCACACGTCCCTCGATGCCGATTATGCAAGGGCCCCCGGCTGGGTTGCCGCTCAGCAGGCCGATCCGGAATTCATTTCCACCTACGCCAGAGACAACCCGCAACGGGAGGACATCGCGGAAAGTTTTCTCCCCTGGGTCGCCGTCCGCCACCGTGCCGACCGCATCCCGGATTCCCTGATGACCACGATCACCAAGGCCATCCCCGCCCGGCTTCAGTTTTTTGATGATCAGAAATTTGATCTCTACCCGATGGTCCAGGAGAAGGAAATGACCATCCGTGAATTCTCGCTCAACGCTGAATCATCCACGCTGGAGCTGAATTGGGCGTCCCTCCCGGCCATGAAATACCAGCTGCAGTTCTCCCCCGACCTGATCACCTGGAAGCAGGTCGGTGAACCGGTTCCATCCGGAGGTCCGCGGACCACTCACGCGGCACACCATGTCCCCGGTGGAAACGAAGCGTTCTATCGAATCATACGCTTTGAAAGCCCCTGAGAAATTGGTGTCGTCCACGCATCCCGGTGCCAGGCACATGCGTGCCTGGCACCGGGATGCGTGGACGGCACCGGGATGGTCGGGATGTTCAGACCGCACCCTGCGATAAAGAGCTACAGAGGTCGGGGTCGTATTTAACCGACTTCATACCTCCCTGGGTTTTCTTCATGAAGTCGTTTAAAACCTCAGGGCGTATCGCTTTGGCCCATAGTTCCCTGCGTAGTTCGTTGATCAAGTCTTGTGTTGAAGGCCGTTTTTTCTTTTGTCGTTTTCTCCACTTTGCTGGTGGTATCTCGGCTGGCTGGCCTCCTTTTCCATAGGTTTTAATCGCTGCCAGATGGAGCATCGCCATTGCCGCCACTGCTGCAGCAGGGATGCTTTGCACTGAGTTTTCATTCCGCACCTGAGCTTGCCCGACTCCCAGGATCGTTTTCTGATCGCGATGGTTGACTTCGATGTCCCATCGCCAGATGTATTGTTGGAGTATTTCTTCGAGGGCAAGGTTTGTGCTGGTGGATATGAGGTAGGCTGGCTGCGTGTAGAGTAGTCGGGAGCCCTTTCGCAATTGGTATCCTACGGGACGGATGACAAGAAGGCGCAGGTCCTTATTACCGGCAGCTCTCCAACGAATCGGCCCCATGGTTTTGACATCAAAACGGCGCAGTTTTCCACCAGCGTGGGCATGGACCTCCACCCACGGGATTGCTGGATCCTGTCGGATTTCCTCAGGTGTTGGCAGATCTTCCCCATAGAATCGCTGCCGGCCTTTGACTTTTTGCTCCTGTGGCTTTGCACTGAGTTTGGCATCTTTTCGAATGCGGCCAATCAGGGTGGTGTTGGCAGGAAGGTTTCTCAGGGTTCTTTTATTGGTATAGCTGCCGTCCACGACAACGTGCAGGGCGGGCGTAATGCCATTGTTTTCTTCAGTTCGCTGGTCCTGTAATCGCTTCAGCTCATTGATTGCCAAAGTGTTGAGATTGCGTTGCTTCATCTGCTCCTTATAGGCTTCGACGGTTTCATTGGAGGCACCCTTGCGTGGTTTGCGTGGAGTCGATGCATCCTCATAGCTAATCGGAATCATGCGTGCATGGCCCTCGGGGCTGGTCACTGCGGCACTGAGTTGCAGTCGTCGCTGAGCCCAGACAAGGTTCAAATTGAAGGCTGGGCCGAGCGGGTCCTTGCGGTAGGCAGTACCGGGAATGCATTTGCCTGTCTTGCGCAGGATGGTGTCGTCCAAAGCCACACAGAGTGGTTGGGAGGTAGAGTTGAGGGCCTCGACATGGCGGCGAACCTGCAGCGCGAACTAGAGAAGCTCTGCGCCGCCGAGGGCTATGAAATGGTGCTCGTCGACACAGCGCCGGGGGATCAGCCGCTGCTGGATGCCTTTTTGAAAATCGCGAACTACCTGATCATCCCCACCCAATGCGACGATGGATCGCTGGATCAGGTTGGCGAGATAGCGGAGCGCTTCTGGGAAGCACGCAAGGC
>JAUIAG010000191.1 GCA_030425355.1 Verrucomicrobiia bacterium | reverse complement strand
GTGGCTTGAAAGCGCGACATCACTGGAGATTCCCGTTGATCCCGGCAGTCACCTGATGGCGCGTGCCTGGGATGGCCGGAACTGGAGCGCCCTCACCGAGTCCCGGTATTTCGCCAACGAAGCGACAACTCCCGGGCCCGGCGATCTTGTTGTCTCTGAATTGAGCTATAACCCCGACGGTGACGATGAGTTCGAATTCATTGAGCTGCTCAATACCTCCGGCAGGTATCTTTCTCTGGATGGTCTCCGTCTCTCCGGTGGCGTCGAGTTCCTCTTTCCCGACGGACTCCGCATGGCTCCGAACGAACTGATTGTCATTGTTGAAAACGCGGAAGCCTTTGCCTCCAGATATTCGGATGATGCCTCGGAATTCTTCTATCCGGACATCGCGGTTGCCGGGCAGTGGTCCGGCAGACTCAGTGATGAAGGTGAATCATTCACACTTGAGGACAGTCAGGGAAATCTCCTCGTCCATGTCTCCTGGGAGGACGGGGAACCATGGCCGCTGCTGGCTGATGGTGACGGCAGCTCGCTTGAACTCCGGGACCCGGCCACTGTGGCGGCTTCCGCCGGAGGCGCTGCTCTTTTTCTAGACCAGCCCGAACAATGGAAGAACAGCCGCCTTTACCACGGCTCACCCGGGCGAATTGACACCATCACCGTCCCCGCCGATCTCCGTATCGGTATCGCTCTCACGGAAAACCCCGGAGAAATCCGGATAAGCTTCAGCTCGAATGAGCCCGGTCTTTCCTTTGCCCTCGAGTCGAGCCCCTCCATCAGTTCACCAGAGTGGACACTTCTGCAGAATTTGGAAACCACCGACCCGGGGGAGCAGTTCCTGACCTTCGTGCCCCCTCAAAACTCCGGGCAGGTCTTCTATCGGCTCAGGCTGCTCGGGCTCTGATCAGTCCGAGTCCCCGTAAAGCCCGCTTTCCATCAGTGATATTTTGTAAAATGTGAATACTTTTACAAAATATCGCTACTTTTCTGCTGGTGATTTCAAGAATCTTGTTGTGTGACTGAGTGGATTTGAAATAACCTGCCCCACATCACTTACGAGAAAGTAACCATCCCGGTGCGCGATTGTGACATCGCACATCCCACGGGGGATCCGGCGCGTAAAAACATGATCAAAGTCCGAAAAGCGAAGAAGCAGAAGGGTGCGTTCACGCTGATTGAGTTGCTGGTGGTGATTGCGATCATCGCCATTCTGGCGAGCATGCTGATTCCCGCTCTGGCAACCGCGAAAGAAAAGGCCAAGCGCACGAAATGCCTGAACAACACGCGTCAGATCGGGTTGGCCATGACCATGTATTCTGACGACAACAACCAGTTCCTGCCGCGGATGAATATTCCGGGACAGTCGGGCTTCTGGCCATGGGATGTGCCGAATGCCATGGTGGATGCACTGTTGGGCTACGGTTTCCGTCGCGACATTCTTTACTGCCCGTCTTTTGCCGACCAGAACAACGATACGCTCTGGAACTGGAACAATCTTTTCAAAGTCACCGGTTATGCCTATGCGACTCACGGGGCTCCCAGGGTCAATCCCAACTGGACCTTTCAGAAGGTTGCTCCGAAGACAATCCGCACACCGAGAGGCTCTCTGAGACTCACCCCGGCTCAGGCCATTGTCGTGGCCGATGCCACCATCTCGACCATGGCCACCGAAAACAACCCGGAGCAGAACAACTTCACCCGGGTCATGGGTGGATGGAACAAGGCGCATTCCAGTGCCCACGTTCAGAAGAACATCCCGGCCGGTGGCAACGCCCTCTACCTGGACAACCACTCGGAATGGAACAAATTCAGCGAGATGGAGATCCGCACAACCGGGACCCCTGCCTTCTGGTGGTAGGGATCCCGCCCCAAAACCGACATCAGCACACCCGATACACTTTCAAATTCAACGACAACTAACAATCTACCAAATCATTCATGAAGAATTCATCGAAGAGAAAAGAGACCTTATTGTTGGCAGGAGGCAGTTCCCTCGCCGCACCGGTAACCATGGCTGCCGCGATGATCGGCCTGAGCCATGTGAACAGTTTCTCCGAGGTCCTCGTTAACCTGGATGCAACTTCTCTTCCCGAAGGCCCGCTCGAGACATGGACCAACACGGGAACGGTGGATGGAGATTTTACCAGTGCCGGTACTGAGGTTCCAACGGTGAGCATAGTGGACGGTGTCCCTGCGGTCGCTTTCCTCGGAGGCACCAGCGGACCTGCCGGCACGCATTACGTCGGCCCCGTCGCACCGGAGGCAGTCCTTTTCGACGGGAGCCGCACCGTGGAGGCATGGATTCACAACCCTTCCTCACAGGATGAGGAGACGGTCTTTGCATGGGGTCGCCGGGGTGGCCCGGATGGCACCAACACATCTTTCGGTCACGGCGTTCACCAGACATGGGGCGCTGTCGGCCACTGGGGCGCTCCGGATATCGGCTGGGACGGCAATGATGTCTACAATGAGTGGACTTATATCGTCTACACCTACGAGTCATCCACACAGACCACACGCGTCTACACCGATGGCGTTCTCTCAAATATCGAGGAGCTCCCCGCGCCGCTCAACACCTTCGGCGAGGATACGAACGTCAACCCGCTGCCATTCCGGGTGGCCCGCCAGACCAACGCGGACGGAACGGTCAGCGACACGGGTGTCGGCGAAATCAACATCGCCCGTATCCGCGTTCACGACACGGTTCTCACTGATGAGGAAGTTCTCGTTCAATACGACGAGGAAAAGGAGACATTCGGCAAGGGCGACACCGACAATGACGGCATTCTTGATACTGTCGAGGACCGATACGCGTTCCTCGACCGCAATAATCCCGATGACGCCGGACTGGATGAGGATGAGGACGGCCTCACCAACCTCGCCGAAGTGGAGGGGGGGACGGAACTGGATAATCCGGACACCGACGGCGATGGCGTGAATGACGGCGATGAGGTCAATGGTGATCCCGCGACCGATCCGCTGGTTGCCGATACCGACGGCGACGGTCTCTCCGATGGTGCCGAAGCTGAAGCCGGCACCAATCCGACTCTGGCTGACTCTGATGATGACACCTACCCTGACGGGCAGGAGGTCCTTCATGGTTCCAACCCGAACAGCGGCGGCAGCACTCCGGATTTCTCTGAACCACTGGTGGCTCTGAGTGCGGGTGATCTGGCCGAGGGAACTCTGACTGAATGGCCGAATACCGGCCTTCTGGGGGGCGCATTTGTAGCCAGTCCCGAGGCTCCAGGCGTGGTTCAGATCAATGGAGTCAAGGGTGTGCAGTTCAATGGCACTTCCAATTTCATGACCGGACCGGCAACACCGGGCTTTATCGCCGGTGCCGCTCCGAGAACAATTGAGGCGTGGGTCTACAACCCGGCCACCGCCGACGAGGAAACCATCTTCGCATGGGGCCGCCGTGGCGGTCCGGAGGGTAGCAATGTTTCCTTCAATCATGGCGCCAACGCCACTTTTGGAGCCATCGGGCACTGGGGCGCCCCGGATATCGGATGGGACAGCAATATCACGGTCGGTGCATGGACCTACGTCGCCTACACCTGGGATCCGGTGGATCTGACCACCCGCGTCTACCGCGATGGCGTTCTGGCAGCCCAGGAAGTTCTGGGCGCACCCCTCAGCACCCACGCCGTTGATACCAACGGCAATCCATTGCCCTTCAGACTGGCGTCCCAGAATGATGCCAATGGCGTGCCGACCGGCGGGCTGCGCGGTTCGATGACCATTGCCACAGTCCGTGTTCATGACCGCGTTCTGAATGAGAGTGAACTCCAGTCCATATTCAATGCTGATGCCGATGCCTTCGGCATTTCGGACAATGACTTCGACGGCTTGCCCAAATGGTATGAGGACCAGTATGCCTTCCTCAGCGATGACAACGGCGACGATGCCTTCGAGGATTTCGATGAGGACGGCCTCGACAATGCTTCCGAGTTTACCGAAGGCAGTGATCCTGAAGATCCGGATACGGATGATGACGGCGCTCTCGATGGAGACGAGTGGCTCAACGGAACCTTTGTCCTGATTTCCGATTCGGATGCTGACGGTCTGCTCGACGGAGTGGAGACCAACACCGGGACTTATGTTGATGCCAGTGACACGGGCACGGACCCGCTGGTGGCCGATTCGGATGCCGACGGAGCGGCCGATGGTCAGGAAGTCGTGCGTGGATCGGATCCAACCGACAATGGCAGCACACCTGATCTGGATCCGGTGATTGCCATGTTTGACGTCAAGGCCGAAGGTCTGGAGGAAGGTCCGCTTGAATTGTGGCCGAATGACGGTGCGCTCGGCGGAAGCCTCAAAGCCAGTCCGGTTCCTCCCGTGGTTGAGAAGGTCGCCGGAATCAGTGGCGTGTCCTTCAACGGGGTGGACCATTTCTTCGAGGGCCCTTCTGCCCCAGTCTTCGTTTCACAGGGCAACAGCCGGACCATCGACGCATGGATCTTCAATCCGGTAGCCGCCGACGAGGAAACAATTGCTTCAATCGGACGCCGCGGCGGACCGGATGGATCGAATTTCTCCTTCAACCACGGGGTGAATGCCACATGGGGAGCCGGTGGAATCTGGGGAGCACCCGACATCGGCTGGGAGGGCAATGTCGTGACCGGTGAATGGACACATGTCGCCATCACCTACAACGCCGACAACCTTGAAACAGCCGTCTACTCCAATGGACAGCTCGCCAACTCGGAAACTCTTGCCGAGCCCCTCTTCACATGGGCGGAAAACGACGAGGCCAATCCGAAGCCACTTGCCTTCCGAGTGGCTGCCCAGACCAATGCCGACGGTTCGGTGGTTGAAGGCCTCCGCGGCTCACTTTCCATAGGCCGTCTCCGGGTCTATGACAAAGCGCTGACCGCAGCCCAGATCGAAGGACTCTACAACAGTGAAAGTGATTCGTTCGTAGGTGTTGTTGAACCCGGGGATGTCACCGTCACCGGCATTGATGTCACTGACTCCGCCATCACCATCACATGGGATGCCGTTGAGGGTGCGACAGGATATATCATCGAAACCTCTGAGAATCTGAGAACCTGGACACCGGTTGACGGTGTCATCACCGAAACAAGTTTCTCAGAGGATATCAGCGGACTGGCCAACGCACGCTTCTACCGCATCCGCACCCAATAATTATCCGAGGATATGGATCCGGCCGCAGCGTCCCGGGTCCACATCGCTTTTTCACCACCGGCAGGGGAATAATATTTATCCACTGCCGGTTTTTTCTGCTAATCTATAGAATATACAATTTCTGATGCCGTGAATCACAAAATTGAAAAAGTCATGGTCGTGGGTGGCGGCAGCGCCGGTTTAATGGCCGCCCTGACCCTCAGGAAAAAAATCCCGGCACTGAATGTCCATCTGGTGCGCAGTCCGGACATCGGGATCATCGGCGTCGGCGAGGGGACCACGCTCGCCTTTCCACGACATTTTTTTGAGTTCCTGGGAATCAATCCCAAAAGTTTCTATGAACAGGCTGAGCCCACATGGAAGCTCGGAATCCGCTTTCTCTGGGGGCCGCGGAAATATTTCTTCTACAACTTCGCCTTTGAATATGCGAAGAAACTGCCGGAACTGAAATGCGCCAATGGATTTTATTACGATGCCTCCAGTCCATGGATGGATCGTGCCTCCGCCTACATGGCCCATGACAAAGCTTTTCCCCGGAAGGCGAATGGTCTTCCCCAGTTTCATAAGAATCATGCCTTCCATATTGAGAATGAAAAACTGGTTGGATGGCTGGAGAGTCAGTGCCGGCAGTGCGGTGTCCAGATTCATGAGGCAACCGTGGAGGTTGACGGAACACGCGATCATATAAGCGGACTGGTGACAGACAGTGGTCAGCGGCTTGAAGCGGACCTGTATATTGATTCAACCGGATTCCGGAGCGAGCTGCTGGGGCGTCAGTTGCGTGAGCCCTTCATCAGCTACTCCGACACTCTCTTCTGTGACCGGGCCGTCATCGGCGGCTGGTCGCGCACCGATGAGCCTGTTCATCCATACACTACTGCCGAGACCATGGACGCCGGATGGTGCTGGCAGATCGAGCACGAGAACTTTATCAACCGCGGCTACGTATATGGATCGGACTTCATCGACGATGACAAGGCCGTGGAGGAGTTCATCCGCAAAAACCCGCTGATTGAGAAAACCCCCAGAGTCATAAAATTCCGCAGTGGGCGATATCGCCGCAACTGGGTCGGAAATGTGGTCGCTGTCGGTAATGCCGCCGGATTTGTCGAACCCCTTGAGGCAACGGCGCTACAGGTGATCGCCGTTCAGTGCAGTTCACTGGCGGATGGACTCATGGACTGCCTGCTTGAACCCACGCCCTCATTCGTCGATCTCTATAATCGATACAATTCCCGCCAGTGGGATGATATCCGTGATTTCCTCGCGGTTCACTACAAGTTCAACACCCGTCTGGAGACTCCGTTCTGGCTGGCCTGTCAGCGGGATACCCCGCTTCACGGGGCGCAGGAGGTGGTCGATTACTATATTGAAAACGGTCCCAGCTTTCTTCCCGCGAATATACTGGTGGACAACTACAACAGTTTTGGAATTGATGGCTACCTTGCCATGCTCGTCGGTCAGAATGTCCCATATAAAAAATCCTACCGCCCAGGCAGTGAGGAGAAGCAGTTCCTGAAAAACTATCGGGAAGGACTTGCCATGGAAGCCACCACCCATGGCATGGGTGTCAAGGAAGCCCTGGATGCCATTCGTGACCCCTCAGCCCGATGGGCCTGAGCCTGACAGGGCCGTAACCATCCTCAGGTCTCACTGTTATTGACGGTCCTCAGTCGGGCTTTCGACCTTGCTGAGAATTGTCTCAATCACCGGTTTGAGCCGGCGGGCCATCTGCAGAAACCCAAGGTCGGTCGGGTGCACCCCGTCCACAGTGCATTCGTGTGCATCCGGCCCCAACAGGTCACCGCCATCATGGAAGTGAATATTGTGGTCACCGAGGTCCCTGCGGCGCTGCACCAGGTCGTTCTGAAATGCGGCGAGGTTCATGGCTGCCGCCAACCGCTGCGGATCATGCAGCTCGCGGGCGACCCTGATTTTGGACACGACCAGGATCGGCAGCTCCGGCTCTGATTCCCGCAGGATGTCAATGAACGGGCCGAGGGTTTCCCGTATTGATTCTCCGGCATTGGCCTGGTAATCAAGCACCACCATGGACTTGTCCGGGATGGAACTGATGAGGCGCGCCAGCTCCGGTTCCCCACGGCCATTTCCCGAGAAGCCAAGGTTGATGAATTCGCGATCGAGTTCGCGGCTCAGGATATTTGGGAAGGCCATCCCGGGTCTCGATGCGCATCCCCCCTGGGTTATGGATGTTCCATAAATAACAACCCGTCCCTCATTTTTAAATGGGTCGGCAGTCCGGACCCATGAACCGGCCCCGACACCGATCTCCACGGACTCAACCCCATTGTATAACGGGAAATGCAGAAGGAATTCTCTTTCGGCGGAGTCCGATCTCAGCAGCTCCACCTCGAAATTGCCGGCTGATGCCGCAAAGCGACTGGTCGAGTAATAAACCCACTCTCCGGATGAGCGAAGGTACAGGTCGAACCCACTCTGCCCTGTTGCCGGCATGTGGTACATCCCTGATGGATTCCTCAAATTCGCACGGAGCATCAGTTGTGGAGTATTCGATGAAAAGCGGATGATTCCTCCGGCGGTGCAGTCCGCAAGGCTGTCGACGGCATCCCGAAGGGGCCACTCCGGCATTACAGGGAGACGTCGGTAGACTTTGTCCTCATGAAGCCACGGGAATCCGTAAATTGTGAATGGCTGAGTCCGGGGATCAAGCCATGTGATACCTGAGGCATCGGCCTGATTCAGTGTCATGTTCGGGTCGAGTTGCACGACATCCTGTCCCGCCAGTCGGGTTTCCAGCATTATCGACGACATGCAGAAAGTCAGAAGGATCGCAGGACCCGTGCCCCGGCTCATGAACAGCCCGTATCGGCGGAGGATGTGAGAAGGCCTCATCCCGGTGAAAACATCCTGGAGACTGTCAGGGTTGACCATGACTGATTTTGTCATTATCAAGGGATCAATGAAAGCCCTTCTCTGCACTCTGGCGGTGCTGTGCTCGATCCGTTGTTTCGGCGCTCAGGTCGAATCGTCCGGAGTCCCCAACGTCCTGCTGATTTACGCTGATGATCTTGGTTACGGGGATGTCAGCTGCTACAACCCGGAGCGCGGGAAGATCCCGACACCTCATATTGATCAGCTGGCCGCCAGGGGGATGAGATTCACCGATGCTCATTCATCCTCCGGTGTCTGCTCTCCGTCCCGCTATACACTGCTTACCGGTCGATACCACTGGCGGAGCCGTCTTCAGAGAGGAATTGTCGGACTATGGGGACCACCACTCATCCCTGCGGAAAGACTGACTCTCGCCGGCCTGACCGCAGGATCAGGGTTCCAATCAGCCTGCATTGGAAAATGGCATCTTGGATGGGACTGGCCGATTCCCGACGACCTGCGGCCGTACTTTGCAACAACCGGGTACGGGGGGCGCAAGGACCTGACAGCCACGGACGAGCATCGCGGGGCATGGAGGAAAGTCTTCTCACAACCCATACCCGGAGGGCCAACAGCTGTCGGATTTGATGCCTATTTTGGCACCGATGTTCCCAACTGGCCGCCCTATTGTTTTATCCGGGACGATCAGACTGTCGGTATTCCCACCACGTTTGCTGATCCATCCCTCTTCGGGAAAAACCAGGCCAGTCAGCAGGGACCGGCTCTGGAAGGCTGGACTCTGGAACCGATTCTGCCCGAGTTGACTCTCCAGGCGGAGAAATTCATCAATCAGCAGAAAAATGGGAACTCACCGTGGTTTCTCTACCTTTCGTTGACATCGCCCCACACTCCTCTGTCCGTTAATTCACCCTGGAAGGGCCGCAGCGGTCTGAATCCATACGCCGACTTTGTCATGGAAACCGATGCCATGATCGGCAGGGTCCTGCAGGCGCTTGAGGAAAGCGGGGAGGCGAATGACACCCTCGTCATCTTCACCAGCGATAATGGCTGTGCGCCATACATCGGCGTGGAGGACCTCGAGAAGGCCGGTCATTATCCGAGTGGACCCTTTCGGGGTTACAAGGCGGATGCCTGGGAGGGCGGTCACCGGGTTCCGTTTATTGTCAGCTGGCCGGGAGTGGTGAAAAGCGGCTCGGAATGTGATGAGCTGGTGCATCATGCGGATATTTTTGCCACTATGGCCGCGATACTGGGCCGGGATCTGCCTGTGGATGCCGCCGAGGACAGTTTCAACATTCTGCCGCTGCTGAAGGGACAGCCTGTGACGATCCGTGAGACTTCCGTCAGCTGTTCCATCAATGGTGTGCCTTCCTTCAGACTCGGTCCGTGGAAGTATATTCCGGCTCCCGGGTCAGGGGGATGGGGCAGGGGCGGCGATCAATCCCATCCGGTCCAGCTCTATAATCTGGAGTTGGACCCTTCTGAATCACAGAACATGGCTGCGGAGGAACCCGAACGCCTCGACACCATGAAGCAGGCTTTCGAGCGGATTATCCTTCAGGGGCGCAGCAACCCGGGCCCGCCGGTCCGCAATGATGTTGACGTAATCCGCTATCCGTAAATATATATCCACGGACACGGACCGGCATCAGATCATGGATCAGGGCAGCAGCGGGAGATCCATGATGTCAGCAATGGATTCCAACTCGCTATCCGGGCGGATACCGCACTTTTCTGAAAACTCTTTTCTGTATTTGCCGGTTCGAACCAGAATTCCCCTGAGTCCCGCCTTCTGGCCACCCTCGACATCCGACTCGATGTCATCGCCGACGATGGCGAGTCCGGAGCAGGGAATCCCGAGTTTGTCGGCAGCCTGTTGGAAGAAGGCCATCGATGGCTTGCCGACGACCACTGCCCGGGTGTCGGCGGCATACTCAAGCCCTGTCACGAATGCCCCGATATCCAGAGAAAGTCCATGCCTTGATTGCCAGAAGCGGTTCCTGTGAAGCGCAATCAGTTCTGCCCCGGCCATAAGGTGAGCGAAGGCGGTGTTGAGGATTTCGTAATTCCACTGATCGCCGAGATCGCCAAGTACGACGGCCTCGGCTTCCGACGAATCGGTGATGAATTCGGAAAAGTCTTCACGGACATTATCCCGTACCAGAAGGTGAACCGAAGTGATGTTCCTGGACATCATGTACTGGCGGGCAGCCTGCGGAGCACTGAGGATGCTCTCAGCCTGGACCGGCAATCCAAGCCGCTGCAGCTTCGAAACCAGTTCAGACCGGCTGCTTGTGGTGGTGTTTGTTATGAAACAATGCGGAATTTCCCTGTGCCTGAGCATGTGAACCGCATCGACGGCACCATCGATGAGTTTGTCACCGATATAAAAGACTCCGTCCAGATCCAGAAGCAGTCCCTGCACAATTTCCTGTTTGTTTTGCTTCGTCATGGGTCTGC
>JAUIAG010000190.1 GCA_030425355.1 Verrucomicrobiia bacterium | reverse complement strand
CACGAATCACCGGGGTTCATGGTTATCAGAGTCAGTGCACCGATGTGGCTGAACCTGACACCTCCATCAGGGAATACGGAGCAGAATTCCAGTGAGTCTTCGAAGCCATGAGAATCCTTGTTGTGGAAGATTCAGACCAGCTGAGAAGCCTTATTGTAAGAGCTCTCAGGAAGACCGGCTATGTGGTTGAGGAATCAGCCGATGGCAGTGATGGCTGCTGGAAGGCACTTGAAATGGAATTCGATGTGATCCTCCTGGACCTGATGCTTCCCGGTATGGATGGCATCGAAATTCTCGGGAAGATCCGCGCCGCTGATATCCGTACACCGGTGCTGCTGCTCACGGCGAGGAATGAGGTCGAGGACAGGGTGCTGGGCCTGCGAAGCGGTGCCGACGACTACCTCGGCAAACCCTTTGATCCCGATGAACTGCTGGCACGGGTCGACGCACTTATCCGTCGAGGTCATGGGCATCACCGGCCGGTCGTGAGGACGGGCAGTCTGAGCATCGATACCGCAGCGCGAAGCGCCTCCTACTCCGGTCAGAGACTCGATCTCACTGCCCGCGAATACCGCCTGCTGGAGTTCCTTGCCATTAAATCCGGCCAAGTGTTGTCGCGGCCGACGCTGGAGGAACACCTTTACGATGAAAATGGTGCTCCGATGAGCAACGCGGTTGATGCCACGATCTACCAGCTGCGCCGGAAAATGCGCGACGCCGGATGCATTGTGCCAATCATCCACACCCGCCGGGGAGAAGGGTATGTTCTGGAAGAAAGGGAGAAAGAATGAAATCCATCAGGCAAAGCCTGATGAAACGCCTTCTCATCAGTTTCGGAATCATTTGGACAATGACCGGAGTCTCGATCTTTCTGTCCTACCGCTCCGGGCTCATCAATGGACTGGAAGCGGAATTAACCGCGCAGCTCAGGCAGGTGCGCATGCTCCACATGTCCACTGTCATCAGAGGCGGATCAGAAGCGATTCCCCAGCTTTCCAATGCGAACTTCCTCTGGCAGGTATGGCCCATGGCGGGGGGTTTTGAGACCATCCGATCGCATCAGTTAATGTCGGACCTTCCCCGCCTCGACGCTCCCAGGGGTGAAACAAGGACACGCTTTGAATCTCTGGAGGACGGAACCAGGGTTTTACTGGTTTCCGGGACTTTCGGAATGGGCCAATCATCCGGGTTCCGAAACGGCCCCGGTGCCATCCCGGTCGAGATCACCCTCGCCAGGGACCTCGCCAGTATGCACAAAAAACTCACAGGTGTCGCGGCGTCTATTTCCATCATAGGAATTCTGAGTGGCCTGTGCCTCGGAGCATGGATTGCGCATACCGTTGGAGTCGGTCTCAGACCGCTGCAGGCTATCGCAGCAAGGGCCTCGTCCATGGAGGTGGACCGTCTTGGCGAGGGATTCCAGCAATCGGGGCTTCCTGCCGAACTTTCCCCCATTGTGGAAAGACTGAACCAGCTGCTGGCGCGCGTCGCTCAAAGCTTCGACAGGGAAAAACAGTTCAGCGCCGATCTGGCTCACGAGATCCGGACACCACTGGCCGAACTCAGGATGAACGCCGGTTCCGCACTCAAATGGCCCGAAGACTCGGGACCGGATGACTGGAAAGCTGTCCTGAACTCGGTCGACAGGATGGAGAATATCACCAACGCCATGCTCCTGCTGGCACGAATCGAGAGGCATCCGGCGGATCCGGGCCGTCAGACAGTCAGCCTGAAACCGATCGTTGAAGAATGCCTCAACTCCCGGAGCAGCAATGCACATCAGCGGGAACTACGACTTATCAACAGCCTTCCGGAGGAAGCACATCTGCCCGGCATTCCGGAACTGTGGCAGTCGATGATCGACAACATCATCGGCAATGCAGTCGAATACGCTGATGCCGGCACAGAGATAACTGTTTCCTGGTCCTTCACCCCACCCGCTCTCCACATCGACAACGCCGCTTCAAATCTCGATCCGGAAGATGCCGGACACCTTTTTGATCGTTTCTGGCGCAAAGACAGAGCCAGAACGGCTGCCAAACACAGCGGCCTCGGCCTCGCCATCGCCAAAGCCTGCGCCGATGCCATGGGATTGGCCATCTCCGCCAGAATCACATCCCCCCCACCTGACCGGACAACTCATCTCACCTTCTCCATCCAGCCCATAACTCCCTTCAAAGCGGAACCGAAATAATTTCGGAAAATTAACCGCCATCATCTTCGCATCATCTTCAGCGGATATGATCAATGTCAGATACTGAGGCCCCCACCTGTTCAAATCCTGCGGGGATCACCTCAAAAAATAAACAGGATCACAGATCGAATTAATAAAGGATGAATATGAAGATGAAGATGAAGACGACCGGAATTGAATCGAAAGGAATGAAAAAGACCGCTTTGTGGCGGGTCGGCACCGCAATCACAGCCATCACTGCCATCACTGCCATCACCCTGATGACCGTCGCCATCGGAGCAGCGACCTCGATTTCCGCCGAAAAAGTGGACAAATGCGCAGCAAAGCCCTGCAGCAGCAAAGCATCATGCTGCACAGGCACACAGGCAGGCAGCTCAATCCAGCCCACTGAGTCGGAAATGAAGCCGAGCGAAGGGCTGACACAGGGACCTGGACATGGCCGGGGTAACGGCCCTGGAGGCCAGGGTCGTGGGGGCCGTGGCATGTCACCGGAGGCGCACCAGACAATCCACTCGCTTTTTGACAACCACGCACGCTTCAGTCGCGAGGTTAAAGTGACAGAAGAGGGTTATGTTTCGCTGACGACCTCGGACGATCCTGCGGCGGTGAAGATGGTTCAGTCGCACGTCAGGCAGATGGAATCACGTCTGAAGCAGGGCATGATGGTTCGCCGATGGGATCCGGCCTTTGAGGAATTTGTCCGCCATTATGATGACATCGATATAAAGATAGAGAATGTCGAGAAAGGCATCCGGATTACAGCCAGCGGGAAAACAGAGGAGGCCCGGAAAGTTGCCAGAAACCATGCGGGGATTGTAAGTCGCTTTGTGAAGAATGGCTGGGATGAGCACGATGTAAGTCATCCGACAGTGGCCGCCACTGGAAAGGCTCTCGATCTCAACACCGTCGGGGATGTCCAGAAGGTGATGGCACATGATGGGGGATCAAAGCCTTCACTCCTTGCGGTGGGTGCGGACGCGAACAAATCGAAATCCACCTGCGCCCAATGTTCCGGAAAATGTGAAGACGGGGCCGGCAGCGGGAAATGCTGCGGGAAGTGCGCATCTGCGTCTGGAAACCCGGAAAAGGACACATCGAAAAAGGAGTAAGGGACCCAGCACAGACTGAAAATCACAACAAAGCCCCCCTGCCCTGTGATATACCGGGTCGGGGGGCTCTTTTTTAAGGCTGCCACGGGGATCCGGATCTCTCAATCCCGGCACCACAATAAGCCGATCAAAGGGTCAGCCGATGGGAAGCGTGCTTGAGCCGGGTGATTCGGGCTGAGTGGCAGGCCGATGTTGGGTGGATGGAATGAACCTCAGGCAAGGCCGGCATAAACCCGGTGCGTATCGTCGAGGTCATCGAGTTTGGCGAGAAAATCCTGCACTTCAGAGAGCTGATCATCCGGGAGCTCGACGGGATTTTTCACCTCATAGGTGAGTTCCGATGTGGAAACTGTCCATCCGAGGTCTTTGAGGGCCTGGGTCACATTGTGAAGTTCGGTGGCCTTACAGTAGAAGCTGCCGCCCGCCTGATTTTCAGAGAGTTCATCCTTGTCCATGGGGGTGACCTCATCGGCTCCGCACTCAATGGCCACTTCCTCAATATCCGCGGCATTCCCCTCAAAAGTGGCTTCGACGAGACCACAATGGTCGAACATCCACGCCACACTTCCTGATGTGCCGAATTGCCCTCCGTTTTTACTGAAGACCGCTCTGATTTCCGGGACGGTCCGGTTGGTGTTGTCGGTGAGGCACTCGATTATCACTGGAACCTGATGTGGCGCGAAGCCTTCGAAGGTAATGCTCTGGTAGACGACTGAATCGCTGCCGGTGCCGGCACCTTTCCGGATGGCTTTCTGAATGGTGTCTTTGGTGACTGAATTCTTGCGAGCGGTTTCAATGGCGGCTGCCAGCCGGGCATTAAGCTCCGGATCCTCGCCGCCCATCTTGACCGCAACATGGATTTCCTTGACGATGCGGTTGACTATTTTTCCCTTCCGGTGCGCATTCAGTTCGCGCCATTTCTGTTTCCACTGAGCTCCCATGAGCGGATTTAATTACAGGCTCCCATGGCCAAATTCCAGTCAATAATCAGACGGACTCAGGCATTCCCCGGGGAACAATAACGTTCCGGGACATTTGATGATCGAGGTGGAGTGGGATATCAGGCGACGGCGGGATCAAGCCCCACGGTTCCTTTCAGGCTCTGGATGTATTCCGGGGCCTTGATGCACTCCAGTCTGGACCGGGCTGACTCCAGCCGCGATTTCATTCCAAGCTTCTCAGCCACCTGTTGGTGGGAGTTTTTCGCAAGAAAAGACTCCAGATCAGCGATTTGCTTTTCGAGCAGATTGATGTCCTTCATCTGCTTGAGTCGAAGTCTTTCCAGATACCATGGCTGTTCCAGAACCTTGTCAACGTTGAAGAGTTCACGGACTTCCGGGTCGTTGGTGGTCTTCCCTTCGTAGTGACCATAGGCCATTATGTGCAGAATGGCCTTGAGCGGCGGGATAGCCATGTCGATGGAACCGTCCTTGAAGTAGTTCAGGGCAACTCTCTGCTGCGCCTCAACGATGTTGTTGATGCCGTCGACATAGCATTCCATATCCTGGAGCTCGGGTTTCAGCATGTCCTCGGGGAAGACACTGCCCGGATTTGAGAAAACACGACCGAGGAAATCCCGGGCAAAGCGATGCGTAATCCGGTAGCCCAGCCGGCTGGCAAGGATCTTCTCGCCCTTGTAATCAAAATCCTCAAGCTTTTCCAGATACCCGTTGGCGATGAGGAATGATGCCTTTGTCTCCTCCATGCTCATGCGGGCCCAGACCTCGGGAACGAGGTAACTGACGTCGTGGTCGACGCGGTATTTGGGCCCGACGTATCCCGCCGCGGAGCTGAAACAGTCCTGGCGGGTGACCATGTAACTGACACAGGCATAATTCAGATCGATGATCGGGAGCAAAGCGTTGAAAGGACCTTTGGTGAGAGCCCCCTCCGAGCCGGCACCTGTGGTGCTGGGTGATTTCCCGGTGAGGCTGCATATAAAGTCCATGAACAGTTCGGGCAGCTCCTGATAGTGAATCGGGTTGTAGACCGCGAGTGGCCGGATGCCTGCGTCCCGATCGGGCGGGTTGTTGCGGCGTCCGGCGAGAACGGCGTTCACCGGGAAGGGAACATCGCGTTCAAGCGGGATCTGGCGGTACAGACGGGTTCCCATTTCCGACAGATATGTCTCGACCTCGTCCTCGACATCGGGACGAACCTGGAGATATCGGGGGTTTTTTGTCGGCACGCCGTTTACCAGCCTCGGGTAGGCAGTGGAACACAGGTATTCCATGTTCTCCGGGCCGTTGTGGAATTCCAGGTAGAGATTCTGTATGGGAGTGGTGTATTTTTCGAACTGGAGAATGTTCTGTATTTCCAGATCCGCATCGCGGCGAGTCTGTGGCTCGTAGTTGCTGGCGAAAAGCCCCTTGTGGCTGAAGTCCCTTTCAGTTCGCTTGTCATATCCGCGATGAATGGCGTCGTCCGGGCGCTGGAAGAACCTGAACTCACAGTTGCGGGCGAATTTGACTGACGGGTCTTTCATTTCCGAATGCAATCCCTCAACAGCCTTGAGCGGGAGGACTGTGGCAGCGGTTATGTCATCCTCCATCTGCATCTTCGAGCAGGGCGAATAATCACTGCGAAGTGTGAAGATCCTCCAGGATCCGGATTCTGTGAAACCCACACGGAGGTATTTCACCCAGATAACCCGGTCGCGGTATTTCAGTTCATTGCCGGGCTTGCCGTTGATGAGGTCCACGCTGAAAAACTCGCGCCAGTTTTCACCGTCCTCAGGTTTGTAGAGCTGCTTTATGAGGAAGACGAGGTCCTTGATGTGGCGGGGAATCGAATTCAGCCACTTGTTGTATTCGTCCGTATATTCCCTGCTGGGCGTGAGGAGTTTGATCACAGAACCGAGCGATCGCTCAGAGCCGAGAATTCTTCGACCGCGTGGCGGCACCGGCCCCGGATCCCGGAAGCGGTTCTTGTAATCATAATTGAGGATTTCCTCGATCTTGTCGAAATCACCGTGCATATCCGCCACAAACACCGGGCCCGAAATAATGGCATCGGTGATGGGTTTGGAGATTTCGGATTTCCCGCCCCCCGAGACAGTGCAGGGTTTGTGGCAGTAAATCCCTTCGGCGGTCGTGCCGACCAGCTCCCATCCCTCACCGTGAATGGACCGCACCATCGACACTTTGTATCCCGAAGGCAGGACATAGTAATGACCGGGACGAAGCCGCAGCGAATGATCCTCGCCATTCCTGTTCCAGCGGACATACTGATCAGAGAGGGTGATTGCGACATTCTCGGGGACGTAAATGATATTCGAATAGGTCCTGTCGACAGCATATCCCTCGGGACGCACGTCCATGATGTCACCATAAAGTCTGACCATCTCGTCAAAGGTGTGATTCACCATGCTGTAGTAGCGGCTCAGGGAAAAATCATCGCCGAGGTTATAACTCGAAAACGCAACTGCGCCACCTGCATGCTCCTCCTCGCATCCCCCAAGGAGATTGGCAGACCACGAGATTTGTGTTTTGACCTCCTTTTTGCAGTATCCGAAATAATTGTCGGCGATGAGAGTGATCATCACCCCGGACCCGTCACGTGCGGTCAGTTTGAATCCTCCGCCGTCGTTGTAGAGTTCGTCCTCCTTTTCCCAGCACATGCCGTCGCGCACCTGTCGCTCGGTGGCCTCGGAAATATGTGGAAGCCCGAGGTCCTTCTTCCTGAGGGAAACCAGATGTGGCGCGAGAATCACACAACCGGTATGGCCTGTCCACCGGAGGGTGTCGAGAGCCGCGTCATTCTCCGTTAAATACGGATCCCCCGCATTCCCGAAGATGGATTCCACAAAATCAAGATTGCTGACAAGACTGCCCGGCGCAAAGAACCGTGTCTCAAGTGAAATGGACTGGTTGACCCCCGGCACCGGCGGGACGACCATGGGCCTGAGGAGAAGGGACACAAAAGACTTCAGACCGTCCTTACTGGCCGCATCAAATGGAAGTGCCAGCATCGACTCAGGCGGATTCACTGAATGATGCAGCAGCGCGCTGAATACACGGAGTGGCACCTGCTTCTTGTCCTCGGGAATCGGCAGCCCCCCTTCAGCAACGTGAAAACTGCCCTGCGTGGTGCGACGGTCACTCTTTGGATTGTGAATCACGCCCTGAACCGTGCGGTAACTGGACAGGATATCCGTGGTGTGGCTGTTGGCGTTCTGAGGCAGCGACAGAGTCCGGGCGATACCGTGATGCTCCAGCTGGAGGACATTGGTCGGAAGTTTCGGGATCTGTGAATTCAGCGGCTCCAGATACCGGTTGATGAAATTCTGAATGCGCTGGTCGGCAGGACAGAGGTGATCCGCCAGCAGACGGTTTTTTTCCTGGAAATTGGCGAGGAGTGGCTGGGCCAGGGCCAGCATCGGATGCTCGCCGGGGTCGCCCTCGGCATCACGACCCCGAAACCATAATTTCAGCTTTGCGAGTTCCTGGAGATGCTCGTTGTTCTTTTCGAACTCCAGACTGTCGGTGAAATATCCGAACCGCCGCTTGAGGGATGACTTGTTACTCAGGTCCATAGGTGTTAGCCGGTTGATGGGCTGGCCGGACTGCATGTAATCCAGTTCAGCCGAAGGGAAACTTAATGAATTTCATGCCCTTGCGCAAAACGATATTGGCATCACCGATCCTGCATCTTCATCGCCCCCATCCGTGACTCCACGTGAACATCTCAAAATAAATCCGGCAAACCGGGCATAAAAATCCCCCTATTTTCGATTTATTGAACATTTCGGACACTTTCGGGCAGTCAGGGCGCAAAAAAAGGGGCCCCGAAGGTCCCCCGTGCAGCATTGGATAAACACTTTGGAAATTACGGAATTGTGATCCGGAAAAAACGAATATCCGCGAGGTCTGTGGACGCGGAATAAGTCTGGACAGTTCCGTCGCCGGGGATGGACTGAAGGCCAATCCATTCGGATTCCGTAAGGGATTCCTTGTATTCCACGAGATAATTGACACCACTGATGGTTTCAATGGCGAAGGAGAATGTCCCGGCCGATACCTGGACATTGGTGATCACGACCTCGGTGGGTTCAACCGGTTCGACCGGGGTGCCGCTGCGTTCGAGGAATGACGGCACCGAGTCCGGGTTATCCGGATCATTGACCAGAGCGACGGTGCCGTCCGGAGTGATGGCATGCCATTCGAGGTCGGCCCCTCCACTTCCTTCGTAGTAGATGAGGCGGAAGGCATAAACGCCGGCTTTTTCGATGAGGAAATTGAATTCCGTGGTGGCGGTGCCGCGACCGCCCTCAAAGACTCCCAGAACGATGCGCTGGTCATCGAACTGCGGGCCGACCGTGACGCGGAAGCCATCATCGCTGCTGACGCCCATCGTGTAGATGCCCTCCTCCAGCTCGAGGTAGGCATTCGCACCGATGGCGATGTAATTGGGGTCCTCTATCGGGTCTTCGACACCGGGGAAGAAGTTTTCAAAGAAGAAGAGTCCTTCCTCGGTCAGGCCCTGGGAGTAGTTAATGACATCGACTTCATAGAAGCCGTCATTGTCACCAGCTGCCTCATTCGGGAATGCCTCGCCGGTGGCGGGATTCAGGAGCGTTCCAGCCAGCTGTGCCTCGGCTCT
The DNA here is from genome assembly GCA_030425355.1 of Verrucomicrobiia bacterium. Lineage (GTDB taxonomy): Bacteria > Verrucomicrobiota > Verrucomicrobiia > Limisphaerales > JAJOIW01 > JAJOIW01. The sequence continues at coordinate 1,606 of JAUIAG010000190.1, read as the reverse complement.
CGAAGAGCTGGTCGGAAACAGAGCGGCATCGCTGTCATTGGGAGCCTTGTGAATCTGAAGACTGATACCGCGGTCGCTTCCGGAACCGGGGTCGGTGCCCATCCATCCTGGAATGATGGGCATGTCCTGAATGGTGAAGGACCATTCGCGCGTCACGGTCTCGCCACCGTCGGTGTATTCCACCACAAGGGTGTGGCTGGATCCCGGGGGAAGTATGCCATCCGGGCGGTAGCTGATGGTGACGCCGGAGCTGCTGCCGTCGATGTCGGCATCACCGGTGACATCCTGTCCATCGAGCATCACCTTGACAGAACCCTGGGAGACCGGGCTGGCTCCATTGAGGATGCTGATCTGAACGTCGAGTATCGGGCTGACCCCGATTGCGTCGCGGCCGGGTATGGCGATCAGTGCCGCGTCCTCGCGGACGAGATCACCGGCTGGCGCTATCACCAGGAAGCTTGGCTGGATATTGTTATCTCCGCCCACGGATGTCAGGCGGAGTGTTTCCTCGCCCGAGAGGTCGAAGGTGATGGGCACTCCGTCGATGTCGGCAAGGGCGGTGTAGGTAAAGGAATTGAGGTTATTGCCGGTGGCACGGGCATCGAAGAAACCGATGAGTGATGTGGACTGATTCTGGGAGGACGCTGCGGAAGTCACCAGGTCGAGGCGATAGAGGGAATTTCCACTCGCGGCATACCGGAGATAGGCGGTGTATTTTCCATTATCGAAGTTCCGGGTGTAGTTGGTCCAGTCCCCGTCCTGGACATCGGCCAGAACAAAGTCCTCTCCGCCGTCGTCGATGATGTACTGGCGGGGAGTGTCGTTGGCAATGAGTGTTCCGACATTGTCACTCGGGCGGTATATGTGCCTGTTGAAGTCAGTGACGACGTCTGTGGCATCGCTGTAGTCGATACCCGGCTCGCCGAACTGGCTGAAATACTGGTTCACGAAGTCGCCTTCGTAGTAGTCACCGCCAAGGAAGTTATAGTCTTCAGTTTCAATGATGGCCGATTCGGTGCGGTCGAAGGTGTCGAAGGCAATGAGGTTGGTGGTGCTGCGGCCGGACTGGTCTGCGGCAATGAATTCGCCGATGTAAATCCGGTTGGGCTGGACACCGGGAAATGACACTGTCCGGTCATTGTCCTCGCCGGTGACTTCCAGCTGGTCACTGACATCCTCACCATTGAGGGTGAGTGTGAACCCTTCCGGAGGAAGCACGTTGTTGGCTGTTGTCTGGACCGAAAAGCTCAGACCGTCGTCCGCGTCGGCGAGCAGCGTACCCCGTGGCGGAGACTGGCTGAGGATTTCCGGAGGAAGGTTATCAAGGGCTCCGCCTGGAAAATGGGCACCGAGCTTGTAGGAGAAGAAGTCGACATCCAGGGCGGCATTCTGCGGCGTTGCGGTCATGCCCATGGCGACATAGGTGATGTCACTGTAATCACTGCCAGTCCCGGCAGTCATCTTGAAGATGGTCGGCTCAAGGCTGCCGTCGAGATAGACGTAGGCCTGGTGGGTTCCGACACCTGCGGGATCGGCCCGGAGGACAATCCAGAATGTGTGCCAGTCCGTTGGATCCAGCGAGACGAGGTTGGTGGCGGAGCCCTGT
>JAUIAG010000485.1 GCA_030425355.1 Verrucomicrobiia bacterium | reverse complement strand
AACCCCATCAGCATCCGCGAAGCCTTCTGGTCCCCTTACAAGAAAGTGCTTCGGAGTATCCAGGAAGCCATCGCCAAAAGGGCCGCTGAAGCAGACAAGGCCTCGACGGACCGTCTGACTTCCGGGGCCGCCTCGGTTGGCGAAGCCGCCAAAACGGGCACCGCGACCACAAAAACTAAATTCGAGGTGGGAACCATTGCGGCACTGGGCGTCGCCGTATCGGGAATCGCCGGAGTCTTCACTGCGCTCCTCACAGGATTTCTCGGCCTCGGCATCTGGATCCCGTTTGGAATTCTTGGCCTCCTTCTGGCGATTTCCGGTCCGTCAATGTTCATAGCATGGCTTAAATTGAGGACGCGAAATCTTGGTCCTATTCTCGACGCCAATGGGTGGGCGGTAAACACCCTGACACGGGTGAATATCCCACTTGGCACATCCCTGACGGAATTGCCACGCATTCCCGGCGGATCAGCCCGAACCCTGAACGACCCCTTTGCCCCGAAGAAAAGTTTCTGGCCTCAACTCATTTTCCTGCTGTTGATCGCAGGTGCCGCCGGATACGCACTCTACCGCACCAATATTCTGCATCAGTGGTTTCCGGAACACATCCCGGCTCATCACACCGAACTCGCCGTCAAGGCGGACCGCATCATGGCCGCACCAGGGGAAAACGTCGAATTCACCGTCCCATCGGCCTCCAAAAATCTCTATGTGACCGACAACTCGGACTCCAACTCCCCGAGGGAAATGCCGGTTCTCACAGTTGAGGAAGGCAAGGCAACCCTCACCATCCCGGAGGACATGAAATCGGGCACGCTCACCGTTCATGACACTCTCAGCGGCAGCAGCGTGCGCATCTCCATACTGCCAGCCAAGCCGGCGCAGTAACGGACTTTCTGCACCTCACGAACTGACCAATACATTCAAACCTCTGAGGCGTCGGTATGTCCATTACATATCGACGCCTCGTTTCTTTTTATAAATAAAGGTTCCCATCAAAATATCACAAAAGTCACGACATTTAAATATTTAGCAACTTTGGTCCCGAACAAGTCAATATTGGAGACGCGGGAGGAAGCAGATGCCCGTACGTTGTGGGTATATGAAAAACAGGTTCTTCATATTTCTGGTTCTGGCAGCTGTTTGCGCGGGCTCCGGTGATTCAGGTGCCCATGAGGCAATCAAACAATACCCGGCTGAAGATGGCGGCAAAGCCTTTCAGGCGGCCAGACCCCTGCGGACGGATATCGGGATCAGCTCTGACGCCCTTGTATTCGACGGGATTGAATTCCCTGCCGGAGCCATATCATTTGCGGATGCGGTGCCGGAGTTCGATCCCCTTTTCAGCGGCGGTCCGGCACCTTCCGCCCAATACTCCAACACGGATGAGGCTACAGGAGTGCCTGATTCCGACCACCTCACACTGGGACGAGGTGGACGCGCGGTGCTGCAGTTTCTCGACAATGTCCTCACGGGCAGCGGCGATGATCAGCCGGACCTCCATATCTTCGAAGTTGGTCCGGACGTGGAGGATACATTCGTTGAGATCAGTAAGGACGGTGTCAACTGGCATGATATCGGCAAGGTCTTTGGCGGAACTTCCAGCATCGACATTGATGCCTTCGGCTTCGGGCCG
>JAUIAG010000484.1 GCA_030425355.1 Verrucomicrobiia bacterium | reverse complement strand
ACCGGAGGAGGACGATTCCGCAGATCTGGAATTCAAGGCGCTGGTATTGGGAGGTATTGGCAGAATCAGTGTTCGCGAACTTGCGACAGCTGAATTCAAGGTTATCGACCAGCCGCTTCTTGAATGGGGCATCAGGCCAAAGGATGGCAGAACAGCCTATCAGTCCGGACAGGTCGTCAGAGTGGACGGGTATATTGAAAATATCTCAACCCGTGATTCAAAGCCGCCCCAGGACATTCGCGTCATGGTTTATCAGGTGCCGGAAGGCAATCTTGGTGGCGGGTTCATGTTTGACAATGCAGAGGCGGGCGGACCCACGCCTAAATATTATAAAATATTTGAACTGCCGGCTGAAGGCCCGGGCAAGGTGAAGGATCTTTCTGCCGTACTCCGTTCCTTTCCGACAGTGATGCCATCTAGCGGCAAGGTCCGCTTCGGGGTTCGGCTCTGGACTGTGAAACCGGATCCTGAAGCCCCCGGCGGGGAAGTGGTCGAGGAAGCCAGTGGACAGGCAATTCTTCTCGATGAATGGACCGACCGGTTCGAGGTGAGTTTCTCCCCAAACCGCCCGGCGTTCACCAGCAAGGATGAATGTTATGCTCTGGGGGACACCATCCCCGAACTCACCGGCATCTGGCCATTCCTCTGCGGCTTGCGCGAAGGACTCACTGTAGACCTGACCGACGGGATTATCGGCCTCGGAAAATTTCTATACAACTCCGGGGAACTGACACTGGACGCCGGAGCGGGGATTGCCACCTGGGAGTTTCACATGATGTCAAAGGTGTGGGATGCCATTCAGGGTGATGCCGCAGCGCAGAACGCACTTTTCCAGGAAGCATATGTTCAATATCGAACGTATGTTGAACTCGGCGTGATGGCCGGTGATGCCGGTTCCAAACTGCCCATGGTTTTTGAAAAGTTTGCCATTCAGTCGGTGGGGGCCATGGCGGACTTTTTCAATGCGGTCGAGAAAGGCGAGATCAGGGATATAGAGTTTGCCGTAGGAAAATTTCTTGGTGCCAATCCGGATTTGATCCTCGAGCCGCTGGTGGTGGCCCGCAACTATCAACGGATGACCAAAGCCATGCTCGCTCTGGAGGAGGAACTGGTGGATTCATCCATTCGGGCTTCCGTCAAGGCCGAGAAGGCCCGGCAGGCTGCCAGCATCGACAAACGCCTCTCCGATGCCGTAGCCGCGGGCAGAGCTCCCGAAACCGCACTTCTTCCAGGTGATATCCTCTCTGATTCAAAGCTCCTGGACATATACGGAGTCACCATTGATCAGCGCAAGGCCATCCAGAAGATTGCCAGGGATAATGGGGTGGTTATCACTTTCCGGTCGCGAAATCCCCTCTCGGTAAAAATCCTCAAGGAAGGACGGGGCTACCCCAAACCACAGGCTCTGAAGCACAAGACCGTCAATCAGATTGACATCGATTTTCTGGGATACAGAAGTGAGGCCAAGGCCACATTGGAGATGGTTGAGCCCCCGGCAGGGCTTCTGGATGTCAATGGCCGTGCGCTGAGCGGCGACGCCCTCGATTCCGCCATCGATAGCGAACTCCAGCGCCTCAGCGGGAAAATCGGCAATAATAATGTTCTCAGGGAAGAAGTCCGTGGACGTATGAAAACACG
>JAUIAG010000483.1 GCA_030425355.1 Verrucomicrobiia bacterium | reverse complement strand
GAGATCGAGATTGACCCAGGCACAGAGAAAGCAGAAGAGGATGCTCATAAGCACCACGGGGTAGACGATGCTGGTGAGGGAGATGCCGCTGGCACGGATTGCCGTGAGTTCCTGGTCACTGCTGAGCCGGCCGAATACCATCAGGGTGGCGGTGAGGAATCCGATTGGCAGTGTATAGACCAGTACGAATGGAAGCAGGTAGGCAAAGGCCTGGGCGACTGTCAGTGGCGGGACGCGATGAGCCGCCAGCAGCTTCAGGATGTCCTTGAGGGCGTTGCCGATCAGAAAAAGCATGGTGAGAACCAGGATGGTCATCACCAGATTCTTCAGCACCTGTCGGATGATATAAAAATGGATGGTTCTCATGGAACAATGGCCGGGGTGTGGTTCAGGAGCTTGACGACCAGGGCGGTGCCGGCTGCGGACGGGATGGCTGCCAGCCAGTCATCAACGGTTATCCCCCACCCTCCCGGCAGTCGCTGACTGCTTCCGATCAGCCAGGGTTTTGAAATGTCAAAAATCCGGAACAGAAAAAATGCCGTGAGAACCGTCCATGGCGCAGCCGGATCTTTCACCAGTTCCGCCAGAACCGGCCAGTGCCCATGCGACTGCATCCACATAAAGGGCCATGGCGATAGTGAAAGGGCCATGCCTGTATATTCATCCATGACCACACTGCCCGGATCCCCGTCGCCCAGAATTCGGGCCGACCATCCGCAAACCATTACCGATAGAATAAACAGCAATGGGATAAGTAATAAAAAAAGAAGTGGTTGTCCGGTTGCCACCATTCCTGCGAAGAGAAGAATCCCTGGAATGGTCCCGAAGGTGCCGGGTGCCACCGGAATCAGCCCGGTGCCGAAACCCTGTCCGAAAACCAGAATCAGTCTCCGGGTGAATGACCGGGATGCCGGATCCCCCGGGCCGGACTGTGCCTTCGCTTCATTTTTCATCGAGGTAAAGTGACCGGTTCCGCCAGAGGTAGACGCCGGCGGACCAGACAGTCAGGCCGACTGCGGCCCACAGGGACAACGAAGTGAGGAGGGTCAGCCACGAATCGGCACCGCCACTTTCCTCGAGAGCCGCTCCCAGGAAAAGCAGTATAACCGCAGCAATCTGGAGGACGGTCTTGAGCTTGCCGCCGCTGTCAGCTGCGAGGGTGATCTGCCGGGAAGCCGCAAGAACCCGGAGCCCCGTCACCAGCAGCTCACGGGTCACGATGACAATCACCATCCACGAAGCCACGGATCCAAGTTCAACAAACAGAATGAACGCGGCGCAGACCAGAACCTTGTCGGCGAGAGGATCCATCAGGGCACCGAAATCAGTCCGGAGGTCGAGCTTCCTCGCCAGATACCCATCGAGAAAATCAGTGAGTGAAGCGATCAGAAATAATCCGAGCCCGCACCAGTGCCACCATCCCGGCGGCCGCAGCCCCATGATCACCACCATGATGGCGGTCAGAACAAAACGCAGCAGGGTCAGCTTGTTTGGCAGATTCATCGGGAGTCGATCGCGAATCAGACCACCTCGCCAATGAGGTCGTAGTCCGTGTGGCCGGTTATGCGGACATTGATGAACTCTCCCTCTTCAATCGAGGAATCGGGGACGTAAACCCGACCGTCAATATCCGGGGCGTCA
>JAUIAG010000189.1 GCA_030425355.1 Verrucomicrobiia bacterium | reverse complement strand
TCAGTGCCATGCTGGTCCACACCCGGTCTGTCATTTACCTCAATGACGGGGAACTGGCCGACATCCGCCCGGATGGCGTCCAGGTTTTCAGTGCTGATTCGGTTGAAATCAGGAAGGCACAGCAGGAGATCGACTGGGATATCACCTCCGCCGAGAAAAATGGCTACGAGCACTACATGCTCAAGGAAATTTTCGAACAGCCATCCACCATTGAGAACTCGATCCGCGGCCGCATCATCGAGGACACCGGTAACGCAAAACTGGGCGGACTGGAGAAGGTGAAGTCCGAGCTCCGCCGCGTTGAGAAGATGAAGATCGTCGCCTGTGGCACAGCACGCCATGCCGGTCTTGTCGGTCAGTATCTGTTTGAGGAACTGGCCGGCATTGCCACTGAGGTCGATTACGCTTCTGAATTCCGCTACCGCAAATCGGTCTGGGATGACCGCAGCGCCGTCCTTGCCATCAGCCAGTCCGGAGAAACCGCCGACACACTCGCCGCCATACGCGAAGCCAATGAGAAGGGCGTGATAACTCTCGGTATCACCAATGCGGTCGGTTCCACTCTTTCTCGCGAAACCTCGGCCGGTGTTTACAACCACATCGGCCCCGAAATTTCAGTCGCCTCGTCCAAGGCTTTCACATCGCAGCTGGCTATCCTGGTGCTCATGGCGGTGAACTTCGGACGGATGCGTCAGCTTTCGCTCATCGAGGGCCGCAACATCCTCCAGGAAGTGCACAACATTCCAGACAAGATCCAGAAGATTCTGCAGCAGAATGATCACATCCGGGATATCGCCAGCCGATACAGGGATTACAGCAACTTCGGATTCCTCGGCCGGAAATACAACTACCCCATCGCCATCGAAGGGGCACTCAAGCTCAAGGAGATTTCCTATATCCACTCCGAAGGATATCCATCCGGGGAACTGAAGCACGGTTCCATCGCCCTCATCGATCCCGAATTCCCGTCCATGTTCATTGCTCCGAATGACTCGGTCTACGACAAGAACATCAGCAACATGGAGGAAATCGCATCCCGCAAGGGCCGGATCATCGCCGTCGCCACCGAAGGCAATGAGGAAATCACCCGCATCGCCGATGACGTGATTTACATCCCGGACACCTTGGAATGCCTGACGCCGCTGCTCACTGCCATCCCCATGCAGCTCTTTGCCTACCACGTCGCTGCTCTCAAGGGACTCGACATCGATCAGCCAAGAAATCTGGCAAAATCCGTTACTGTCGAATAACTTAGGCGGGAAAAGAAAGCACAATGCTCAAGGTTTTAACAATTGGAGGCGGCAGCGGGCAGTTTGCGCTGCTATCCTCCCTACGATCCCTGCCGGGTATTGACGTCACTTCCGTGGTTTCCATGGTGGACAGTGGCGGCAGTACTGGACGACTGCGCGATGAACTGGGAATCCTCCCGCCGGGAGATATCCTCAAATGCCTGCTGGCCCTTTCGCCCGAACAGGCGGTCACCCGCAAACTCCTGCAGTCGAGATTCTCGCGCACCGGCCGTCTCAAGGGCCACTCCGTTGGAAATCTGCTGCTGACCTTCCTGTCGACCTACACCGGGAGTTTTGCCGAAGGTGTGGCCGCCATGGGGGATGTCCTCGGCATCCGGGGCAAGGTTCTGCCGGTAACGGTGGACCGCGCCACTCTGGTCGCCGAGCTGACAGACGGTCGGCGCATTTTCGGCGAGGCTGCCATCGATGTTCCCCGCGGCAATCAGCGCGAGAAGATAAAACACACCTATCTCGTGCCGCATCACAACGACCACATTGAAGTCTACCCTCCGGTGCTGGATGCCATCCAACAGGCGGATGTCATCCTGATCGGGCCCGGGGATCTTTTCACCAGCGTGATCCCCAACTTCAATGTGCCCGGTGTCAGCGAGGCCATTGCCCAGGCTCCCGGGAAGGTGCTCTACAACATCAACATCATGACCAAATACGGGGAAACCGATGAATTCACCGCCCTCGAATTTGTTCAGGAAATAGAGCGCCACGTCAACCGGCAGATGGACATTGTCCTCATGAACAGCGCCAGGCCGGAAGAGGATCTGCTTGAGCGCTACAAGAGCCAGAAATCCGATTTCGTCGAAATGGTCGACCCGGAAAAACTGGCTCCAAGAAAGGTCTTTCAGTTCGACCTGCTGGACCAGGACGGTGGAATCGTCCGCCACGATCCCGAGAAATTCGGGTGCGCGATGTTCGAGGTTTTCAGAAACCTCGACTGACCTGAAATGGTTTTCATTCAGCCCGTCCCCATCAGCGGGGGGGCGGGCCGACATTTGAATTCAGAGAACTCCATTTTTCTCCGGCAGCCTTTGGATGTCCGCCGTTGGCTGCCTCAATTTTCCGATGCAGCCACCCGTCAACCCGAGAATTCCATGACCGTCGTATTCGACCTCGACTACACCCTTCTGGATACCGGCCGGTTCAAGGACCGGCTCTGCGAGGCACTCGAAGTGACTCCGGACCAGTTCCGTGCCCATTCAGACAAGCTGTTCGGTTCAGCAAGGCGGCATTACGACCTCATGGAGCATATCCGGTTTCTGGCTGGCGGGGACCCGGCCAGGGCGGAAGCCATATCAGCCCGGTGTGAGGCCATGGTCCAGTCCAGGATGAATGGATTCCTCTTCGAATCGGCTCTCGCGTGTGTGCGGTCCTTCCGTGATGCCGGATGGCAGGTGCACCTGATGACGCTCGGATCACCGGCTTTCCAGCAGTGGAAGGTCTCCGGACTCACCGATCTGGAACCGCTCTTCCACCACAAAATTTTCGTCGGGACCAGGAAAGTCGAGTATCTCCAGCGTTATGTCGATTCGGGGGAGGAGACCCTCTTTGTGAATGACAATGCCCGCGAGTCGCTGGAAATCATGGAAACACTCCCATCGCTGCGTCTGGTGCTTGTGAATGGCGGGTATTGCCGCAACGTCGAGCATTCGCTTCCTGTTTTTAATCTTGATCAAATCAACCCTTCGCTTTTTGCTGAGTGCGGTTGGTGATGAAAGATTATTCAAAGGCGCATAAGGAAGTTATAGAGGTCCGCAAGTCCGGTGTGCATGGGCATGGTGTGTTTGCCCTGCAGATGATCCCGCGGGGCAGCCGGATTATTCAATACAAGGGCCAGAAGATCACCAATGCCCTCGGTGCGGAGCGATACGACGAGGAGTCCATGGATTCCCACCATACTTTTCTCTTCTCGCTGGACGAGGAATTCTGTCTCGACGGGGGAAAATACGGAAACGAGGCAAAATACATCAACCACTCATGCAGCCCCAACTGCGAGGCAGTGCAGGAGGGATCCAAAATCTTCATTGATGCTATCCGCACCATTCGCAAGGGCCAGGAACTGACCTTCGATTACGCGCTGTGCAGCGACGGTGAACTCCCTGAAAACTGGGAGGAGTTCTACGCCTGCTGCTGTGGTTCCAAAAATTGCCGCGGCGTCATGCTCGCTCCCGAAGAAATAGCCGACAAAGCTGCCGCCACCTGACCGGATTGGCTTTTACTGAGGCAGTGAGACATGCCTGCATTGAGAAAGGAAAGGCTGAGTCAGCCCCCGACCCGCACTCCATTTTCAGAGAGAAGCAGGAGCAAGCCAGAGGGAGATCAGAAGTCCATCGTCGCGGTGCTGTTGATGCGGCGATTGAGGTAATTGATGAAGAGATCCGACCGCAGTGCCTTTTCGGTGTGTCCGGTTTTGCGGTAGGCGGAAGAAAGGTTGGTGCAGATGCGGATGAGTGTGCTGCGGCTGGTGGTTGGTGTCAGCAGGGAGTAGTGGAATTCCAGCCCGAGAGCCACTGCCATACGCATGCAGTCCTTGCGTGAGAGAATTCGACCCTGATTGTAGGGGTCGATGTAGATTTCCTCCCGGTTGTTCTGGAAGCGGATGAGAAAGTGGCCGGGCATGCCGATACCGGTGATGGGCTGTCCGAGTCGCTGTCCGAGAAGCCAGTAGAGGCAGCAGAGGCCGACGGGGTTGCCAACACGGGTGTCGATGACTTTGTTGATGTAATTGTTGTCGGGTGCGTAATAATTCTGCTGGTTTCCCTCGTACCCGAGGTCGTCAAAGAGGTAGGTGTTGAGGTGTTCCAGTATCTCATAGGGATCTTCTGAATCCCGTATACGCTCATCAAGTTCCGCCGCATACTCGTCAAGGATTGCCTTATACCCATCGGCGTTGATCTCGGGATACTCGGTGCGGGCCAGAGCAAACAGTCCCTGTTCGAGGTCGAGGTTCTCCGGCTGGGTGTGGCAGAAGATGAGAAACCGGACCTTGGAGGTCATCGCGAGGTGTTTGCTGACCAGCTGCCCGGCATGCCGCCGGACCAGTGGGTTGTCCGAAAGCCGGCAGCGCTTCAGCCAGTCAATATACCGCTCGGCATCCCGCAGTATGAGTTTCTCAAGCGCCTGGTAGGTGTTCGGATCCTCGTCGCCCAGCAGTGTTTCCAGTGTCCTTTCCTCCTCGGGGCTGAGTCGGGAAAAATTGTCATTCCTGGTTGCCGTGCGGTTCATGGTGCTGCGTGGGTGCAATGAAATTCTTAATGCCTTGGGGTGACACAGTCAACGGCGGCGTCCGCCGGGTGGTTGGATGTGACGGACGTCATTGAGTCATCCCGAAGCCGGTATTTCTCAACCAGCTGCCTGTGCCGCTTTCGTGTCGCCCGCTGAATACAGATGATCTCCCGGAATGCACAGACAAGGCAGAGCATCACGAAAACCAGCGCAATAGCCCAGTAGGAAGTAAAGACAACGGAATCTCTGCGGAGAAGATCATCAAAGACAAAATGTCCCCAGGTCAACATGGCTGCCGCCGATGTCAGATATAGATGGCTCCACCATCTTCGGCTTTTGCTGCCGAGCCACATATCCCAAATATGAGACAGCTGGTCTGGCTTGGAAAGCCAAAAATTGTCACAAATTATTCACACCTGAATGCTTGAAATCGCCGGTGGACAGATTCCGGGACCCGTCCCGGACGGGGAGTGAAGGTCTGCATCGGGAAGGTCTGACGGACTCTTTCGCGTGCCTGATCGAGGGTTTCGCCGGTGATGGCCATGGACTGGATGAGGATATTGCCCAGGGCGGTGGCTTCGACCGGGCCGGCCAGCACCTGCAGCCCCGTGGCATCCGCGGCGAGCTGGTTGAGGAAGGCATTCTGGCTGCCGCCACCGACAATATGCAGCCGGGTCCGCTTCACACCTGTCAGTTCCTCCAGCTCGTCCAGGGTCCGGGCATACAGCATCGCCAGACTTTCAAAAGCACAGCGGATGAACTGCCCGGGTGATTCGGGAACCGGCTGGTCTGTTCTTCGGCAGAACTCCGCCATTGCCGCGGTCATCGACTCGGGGGCAAGGAATTCCTGCCTGGAGGGATCGATCAGGCTTCGAAATGGTTCTGAGTCCTCGGCCAGCCGGGTCATTTCCTGGTAGGTGAGGGACATCCCGCGTGCGGTCCATTCCCGCCGGCATTCCTGAACCAGCCACATGCCGCTGAGGTTTTTCAGCAGCCGGATGCTGTGGCCGTATCCCACTTCGTTAGTGAAATTCAATTCGCGGCACTGGTCGGTCAGAATAGGGGATTCGGTTTCCACTCCCATAAGTGACCACGTCCCCGATGAGAGGTAGGCCCAGTCACGGCCGGTTGCCGGGACGGCCGCCACCGCCGAGCCGGTGTCGTGAGTGCACGAGGCGATAATCGCCGGCGGTTTTTCCATCCATCCGAACTCCTCACACAGTTTTCCGTCCAGTTCGCCAATCACCGTCCCCGAAGCGACAATCTCCGGGAACAGCTCTCTCCTCAGACCCATCTTCCGGATCAGCGGATCCGACCACTGCCTCGCGGCGGGATTGTAAAGCATGGTTGTGCTGGCCATGGAAACCTCATAAACCGGCCGGCCTCCGAGACGGTGGTTGATGGCGTCGCCGACACCAACGACCGAACGAGCCCGCGAAAGCTTGTCCCCGTCCTCAGCCATCAACTGGAAGAGGGTGTTCAGTGGCATGAACTGGATCCCGGTTTCAGAGTAGATGTCCTCGCGGGAAGCCCGGGCCAGCGCAGCCTCAACTCCGCGGGCGGTTCTCCTGTCCCGATAGTGGTGCACCGGCAGAATCCACCGGCCCGCCTCATCGAGAAGCACATAATCCACACCCCACGAGTCCACACCGATGGAAACCGGCTGGCGGCCGCTTTCCGCAAGAATCTTCAACCCGGTCACACAATGTTCGAACAGCTCCTCAAGCTGCCAGTGCATGGTGCCGTCCGCCTGGCGCGTTGAGCGGTTCGGAAATCGATGCACTTCCTCCAGCTGAAGCCCTCCGCCGTCGCCGGTCCCGACTGTTCCGGCAATCACACGACCGCTTTCCGCCCCGAGGTCAATCGCCGCATGCAGCCGCACTCCGTCCGTTTCACTCATGATCACTCCTGTCTACCGCACCGGTCCGGTCACGGTCAACTCTGCACCGGTGCCCCGCACTGTCATTCCCGGCAATGCATTCCGGCAGGCAACGGACGTCACCGCATTCCGAGCTGCCTCTGGCGGTAGGCCTCGTCGGCGCGTCCGGCAAGGCGACGGACCTGCGCCGGACTCAGATAATCCGGACCTCCCAGAGCGGCAGCCCCGACAAATATCGTCGCCGCCTTGTCAGCCATCAGGATCGTCGTGAGCACTGAATTCCATGTCGGTCCCAGTGCGATAATGCCGTGGTTCTTCAGACAGATAAGCCGCGGAATGGCCCCGGTCTGCTTCATGAACCGCCGGGTTCTCTGGACGATTTCCATGGCCAGTGGCAGTCCCGGATCCGCATATTCCACAAAAACCGACTCCTCGCCGCAGCACACGACCTCGTCCGGGCAGCTCCGGAAGACGGCAAATTCATGCGCCAGTGGAGAACAGAGCACCTGATTGCAGCTCACCGGATGGCAGTGGCCGACAAATCGAATCCCGTCCAGCTTCAGCAGCCACGCGTGGAACATGGTCTCCAGACTGGGCTTTTTCGCTTCCGAGTCCATGCGGCTGTCCATCAGCGCCTGGTTCAGAGCTTCATCGGAAATTCCCGGGTCCTCAAGGATCGCCAGCACCCGGTCAAATCGACACACCGTCACGTCCTCCTCGGAGAGTGTCCGCAGCGATGACCCGCTTGCCTTGACCATGAAACTGTGATCATTCACCCACGCCGAAGTGTTGCCTTCACCCAGAATAGCCAGTTGCCGGCTCTCAACCCCCAGCTCATGTGAGAGCTGCAGCATGTTTCGTATCACTTCCATCATCAGAAAATCCATTTCAACGCCCCGACGCTTCCAAAACAAGCCGCTTTTCCACCCCGGCCCGACCAATTTGCAGTTTTTTCATTTTCCCGGTTGACCCGTCATCCCGATTCCCTTATAAGGCTTATCCACTCGATTCCAGAGTAGCTCAATGGTAGAGCGGGTGGCTGTTAACCACTAGGTTGTAGGTTCGAGCCCTACCTCTGGAGCCAAATTTTCCCCTACAGTCCGTAGTGCTTGTCGATTTTTGCTCTCGACTTTCGCCAGTTTTTCGCCAGTAAATTTCCACAATGAGCACCCAGTTTTTATCCGGCGGGCGCAAATTCTCAATCGCTCCCCAGCTCAAAAACAGCCGGCGCTATTTTCGTCTGCGTTGGACTGAGGCCGGCAAAACCCGGTCCCGGTGGTTCAAAAACGAGGCGGAAGCCCGGGCCCATGCCCGAAGCATGACCAAGGGAGTCCAATTGGGCGGGGCGGTCCTGTCGGCTTCTGATGCCAGGGTCTGGTCCATTCTACGTGATGAGTGCCCTGAGAGGTGGGATATGATCGAGGTTTTCAGGCTTGGAGTGCAGGAAGTCCTAAAGCAGGAGGAAGCATCCCGGATTCCGTCTGTGCGGGTCTCGGATGCGGTAGAGCAATACCTGGCATCCAAGGAGGGATCGGCCGGTTACCTGAGAACCCTGAGCATCTTCCTGCGCCAGTTCTCGAAATCCTTTTGTCTGGACGTGAAGGACGTCACCGCGGATGACGTGCAGGCGTGGCTGGATGCCGACAAGAGATCCACCAAGACCGTCCAGATGGTCTCAGGATACATCAAGACGTTCCTGCAGTGGTGTGAGGCCCAAGGATGGAGAGAAAGCGGGGCCTTGGATTGGAAGGTGGAAAAATACGTCCCGGACGAAGTGACGATTTACTCAGTGGATGAAATGAGGGAGATCCTCAGGCTTTGGCCAAAGGACAGTCTGGCATGCGTGGTCATCCAGGCATTTGCCGGTTTGCGCTCCTCTGAGGTGGCGAGGTTGGATTGGCAGGACGTGCGGGAATCCGGGATCGTTGTTCGAGCGGTCCACTCCAAGACCAAGCGCCGGCGGATTGCTCCAATGCTTCCGGTTCTCAAGCAATGGCTGGAGTTCATCGGGTGGCCTGAAAAGGGTCCAGTGTGCCCGGTCGATGATTCATCGGTTGGGACGTATTACAGGAAGATCGCCGACAAGGTTGGAGTCCAGTGGAAGAAGAACGGCTTGCGGCATTCGTGGTGCTCATACCGGCTGGCGGCCACCGGGCAGGCTGCTCGAACCGCCCTGGAAGCAGGTCACACGGTTACAATCCAGTCGGGGAATTATGATGCAGTGGTGGCCAGTGAGGCCGGTAGGAGATGGTTTGAGATTGCGCCCCCCGAAGGTAGGGCCGGTAAATAAGAAAAAAAAGATTGACGAAGCAAGGTTAGGTGTTATACACCTTATGAGGCTAAGAAAAAATCTCACACTGCTTTCGCTCAACAAATTATCGCCCGGCCGTCGACTCAGAGGATGACCCGTGAGAAAAGTGTCCGTGTAATGAACTTATCGAGGTATGAAGCAAATAAAACTACTCGGAATCATCCTAAGCTTGATCCTCACAGGTTGCGGTAAACCAACCATTGATTCGTCTTCGGATGAAAAGCTGAAAGCATCGGTAGAAAAAGTGAAAGCGTCACTCCCTGACGAACAAAAAGAAAAATTTGAAGAGGCGATTCAAGTCGTTGCTTTCAGCGAAATGGACCTTTCTAGCCCTTTTGCTGCATCTCAGGCAGACACGGGCGCAACAGAAAGAAAAATGAATGAAGCCCTGGACGGATTGACCGCGCAAGAAGTTATCGACCTAGCTGCAAAGATTGAATCCGAACGCGAAATCGAGCGCCAGAAGGAAGAAAAAGAAAGAGCACTTAGAGAGCTAGAGCGAGAAAAGGAGCGCGAGCAGGACAGAAAGGTTCGAGAGCTCCTTTCTCTTGCAAGAGAACTAAAGAAAGATAACGACCTCATGGAAGCACTGTCTGCATATAAAGAAGCTCTTGCTTTAGACGGTGACTCAGAAGCAGCCATTGATGGAATCGAAGAAACCACAGAGGAAATCGAAGAATTTAAGGAGAAGAAGGCATACCTAGGTAGTATTGACCTTTACGACTTCGAAGCGTCTACGATTGATACATATTTAGAGAAGGGCATTCCAGCCGTTAAGTTCAAGTTGAAGAATAATGGCAATCGGAGCTTATCAAAAGTTGAAGTAACCGTGTATCTGAAAGATGAAGATGGCAATGTGATCGCTGAAGAAGATTTTTACCCCGTATTAGTATCAGACTTTAATATTTTTCAAGGAAACAAACCACTTAAAGCGGGATATATTTGGGAGTTGGAACGCGGAAAATGGTATACAATTAACCATGCACCTTCAGAATGGAAGGTGGGCAATGCGGAGGTAAAGATTACCGACTTCCAGTTTGAATAATAAGGCAGGGCATGACATTCGACGGAAAAAGAAAGTAAAAACTATGAGCCTCACCAAATCAAAAAATGTAATCAACAGATTTCAAAGAAATCAGATAATAACCCGTAATTAGAGCCTGTCCCCGTTAGGCGAAAGTTCTTGGGGGGCATTAGATTGTAAATCGCCGGCGTCCTATTTCCATTTATTGGAAACCAATCAGTGTTAATTGCTACTTAACATTCAAATTTGTAATGCCTAATGTAATTTAAGTTAAATATACTCGCAAGAATCCTATAAAATTATCACATCCTTCTTATGAAAAACCACATCCTTTTATTTCTTTTGCTTGCTGGGTTTATACTTCAAGGCTGCGCATCAATAACTCGTGGAACTAAAGATACACTTGTAATTGAGTCTGATCCCGCTGGAGCCGATGTTAAGTTATCCAATGGAATGGTTGGAACAACCCCTACTTCATTTAAATTACCACGTAAAGATGATGTTACGGTTACCATCACAAAAGAAGGATATGAAAGCATAACAGTTATCGTATCCTCCCAAGTATCAGGTGGAGGCGCTGCCGGCATGGCTGGCAATGTGCTTGTCGGTGGCCTTATAGGAGCCGGAGTTGATGCTATCAGTGGCGCAACGAAGGACTTGAAGCCCAACCCTGTAAATGTGAGGCTAGTGCCTATAGGGAGTCGATTTCCAAACACAACACCTAAACATAAAGAAGAAGAAATAGACCCGCAAAGCTAGGTAAATTCAGCGGATAAAGAAAACCAGGGGGACGGGCTGGGGCAGCGGAGCGACAGGGTGGCGGTATGAACAGAAAGCCGGAAGCATACAAACAAAAGATTGACAATTACAGACAACCAAACAGTACA
>JAUIAG010000188.1 GCA_030425355.1 Verrucomicrobiia bacterium | reverse complement strand
AGGAGTCGACCATTCCTTTTTCAGCGGTCACCGCATTTATGCGGGCAGGGGCTGTGAAAGATGCAACAACACGGGATACTCCGGACGACTGGCGATTCTGGAGGCGATGAGCATGTCCGATGAAATCCGCAAACTCATTATCCAGCGGGCATCGGGATCTGAAATCAAGAAAATCGCCGTGAAACAGGGAATGAAAACATTGAGGATGGCGGCCCTGCAGAAGGTCCGGGACGGCCACACCACCCTGGAGCAGGTGCTGATCAACACCGCCTCCCACTGAGAAGAAAATAGTGATCGTCCCCTGCCGGTGACGGTCGTATTCTCCCCGCCGATGAAAAGGGTCCTGTTCATTGATCATGTGGAACGAATCCTTGGCGGCGCCGAGATCAATCTAGTGGAACTCCTTGATCATGGCCCGGTGCACCGGAAATGGCAGACCGGTTGCGCGGTGCCCCGCTCCAGTCTGCTGCGCGAAGCTCTGGATGCCATTCCCTCCTCGCAGCACCTTCAATTCGCGGACTACAGACTGAACAGTGAGCTGACGGAAATGCGTGTGGTGGGCCGTCATCCCCTGGCTCCCCTCGCCCGCTTCCATGGGAGTCTCCAGGCCTTGAAGGCCGGCCGGAAGCTGTTGGCCGGTATCCTTTCGGATTTCAAACCGGATGCGGTGGTATCCATTCCCAACAAGGATCATATTATTTCTGCAAAGATCTGCCGTGATGCCGGCATACCCCATCTCTGGTGGATCAATGACATTCTCTCAAAGGATTTCTTCCCATGGCTGGCCCGGACAGGTTTTTTCCGTGCCGCCCGGCAGGGGGACAACTACTTCGCGGCAGTCTCGAAGTATGCCAGCGAGGCACTGATCCGCGGCGGGCTGCCCCGATCCCGTGTCATGACCGTCCACAATGGAATCCCCCTTGAAAAATACCGCCCGGTGCAGAAAGGCCGGTTCCGGCAGCATCACGGACTGGGCGGAGACAGCTTTCTGTTCGGCGTCATAGGCCGGTGGTGCCCGTGGAAGGGCCAGGACCACTTTCTGAGGACAGCCGGTCTCTGGGCTGAACGATTTCCCGATTCGGACGTCAATTTCCTCGTCATCGGCAAGGCGTTCAATCAGGACCAGCCATTTGAGGTGTCACTCCGAGAACAGGCAGCGGCGATCAATTCAGGCGCTGGACGCGAGCTTGTGCGGTTCATTGATTTTCAAAAGAACCTGAACGAACTTCTGGCGGACCTGGACTGTCTGGTTCACACCAGTGTCCAGCCTGAACCATTCGGCAGGGTTCTCGTGGAAGCCATGGCGGGGCAGACACCGGTGATTGGCGCACAGGCCGGTGCCGTCCCGGAGATCATCGGGCATGAAGTCAACGGCCTGCTGGCTCAGCCCGGTTCGACGGAATCGTATCTTGAGCAAATGTCACGCATATTCCATGATAGTGAACTGAGAAACCGTCTGGTGGAGGCGGCGGATGCCAGGGTCAGAGAAAAATTCACCGTCGGGCGTGTCTTCGAGGACCTCGACATCATTCTGGAGCGAATGATTGATTCACGATGAAAATTATCTTTTCCATAATGGGATATTTTCCGGACCTGGTCGGGGGCGCGTGGAAATACGCGAGCGGCCTTGCTGAAGCATTGGCTGAAAGGGGCCATGAAGTCGAGGTGATCGTGCCACAGGCCAGACCCGATTTACCACTCCGGGAAGAACTGAACGGCGTTCACATACGACGCCTCCCGAGGCCATCGCAACCGGGCGGATTCATGCGCACGTGGGTGTCGGACAATCGCGAACTCAAGCGTGTCATCGAGAGCGGCGAACTCAACCCCGATGCCCTTTTCATCAATCACCAGGCCTACATGGGATCCGGATTCCGGTCGTGGAAGGGCCGGGCCAAAGCGTCTGTTTTTCACGGTCCCTGGTCGGAGGAGTTCCTGCTTGCCAAAAATATCAGCCTTCAGAAATTTCCGAGAAAGCAGGCCCTGAAGATGGCGGCGTCATGGATGCACCGGGTTGAGGAGAAGGCAATCCGTCATGCCGGACATGTCCTGACAGCTTCGGATTACGCGGGAGAGAAATTCAGGCAGACACATCCATTGGCGCCGGTCGGCAGCCTGACCAATATCCATGCCGGAACAGATTACGGGATGTTCAATATTCCCGGAGAGCAGCTCACGCAGGAACTGCGCCGGCGGTACCGGCTGACAGCCGACAATTTCGTGGTGGCGAGCGTCCGCCGACTGGACCGTCGGATGGGACTGGATCTGCTTCTCGAGGGATTCGCGATGGCATTTAAAAAATGCCCGGAACTCCGGCTGCTTGTCGCCGGCAAAGGGCCGCAGGCCGGGGAACTGGAGGCGAGGATCGATGACCTCGGACTGCGGGGGGCGGCCACTCTCGCCGGCTTTGTCAGCGACGGGGACCTGCCGGCGTTTTACGGCATGGCCGACCTCACGGTGATGCCATCACTGGATCTGGAAGGATTCGGACTCTCCACCATCGAATCGATGGGATGCGGCACTCCGGTGCTGGCATCGAGTTCGGGGGCCAATCCCGAGGTGGCAGGCGGACTCTCGGATGAGCTGATCTTCAGGAGCGGTGACCCTGCTGATCTGGCCGGGAAGCTGCTGGCCGCCAGCAGCGGGCAGTTGAAGCTGCCGGGCCCGGACATGTGCCGTCAATACGCCCTGGATCACTTCCACTGGCACCGCAGCGCTGAAATTGTCGAAGCCTTTGCCCACGAGAAGTTTTCCATCACCACCCCCAAAACCCCGGTCAGAGAAGCGGAAATCCATCAAAAATGAAAATTCTTGAATTAGGGAAATTCTACTGGCCGTCCAAGGGCGGCATGGAAACGCTGCTTCTTGCCTTCTGCAGGGGGTTTCGGGCGATGGGCCACGAGGTCGAATGCGTGGTTGCCAATGAAGCACCCAAAAGGGTTGTGGAGGACATCGACGGTGTCAGGGTCATCCGGGAGGCGCAGTATGGCCAGCTCCTCTCGACATCGATGAGTCCATCCTACCTGAATGCCTGTCGGCGGACGTCAGCCGATATTTGGCACCATCATTTTCCCAATCCCCTGGCCGATGTGGCAACACTGCTTGGCAACCGCAAAACGCCGCTGATCATGTCCTATCACAGCGACATTATCCGGCAGGCGTGGGCGATGAAAGTCTATGGCCCGCTGATGCACAGGGTGCTCGACAGGACTGACCGGATCCTCGTGGCCACCCCCAACCATTTCAAATTCAGCCGTTATCTCCATCCATACGAATCCAAGGTCGAGGTCATTCCCTTCGGAATTGAACTGGATGCGCTTGAGCTGCGGGGAAATGACGGGGAGCACATCTCGGCACTTCGCGATGAGGCGGCTGGCCAGCCCATATTTCTCAATGTCGGTCGTCTGGTCGGCTACAAAGGGCAGTCGATTCTCATTGAATCGCTGCGTCATTCTCCCGGTGTGGCATGGATAGTCGGCAAGGGCCCACTGGAGGATGACCTCAGGGAGCTCTGCCGGGAACTGCAGCTCGAGGACCGCGTGCGATTCTGGGGCGAAGTGTCACAGGATCAGCTGCGGCAGCTTTTCCATGCCTGCGATGTGTTCGCTTTTCCGTCCATAACGCCCAACGAGGCCTTCGGGCTTGTGCAGGCCGAAGCGATGGCCTGTTCAAAGCCGGTGATTTGTGCCGATTTACCATCGGGAGTTCCCTATGTGAACAGACACGGGGAAACCGGGCTGGTGGTCAAGCCGGAGTCGGTTCCTGAATTCGCCGATGCAATGAAACAACTGGCTGAAGACCCGGCACTCCGGGAAAAAATGGGAAAAAATGCCAGAAACCGGGCATTTCAGGAATTTGAAATGAGTGTCATGTTAAAGCGGTATATGACACTGATGGAAGGCCTGGCAGTCAGCACATCCGCCTGACAAATGGCATGAAGACCTATTTTGCAACACTGATCCTGTCGGCAATTGTCACATTTCTTGTGACGCCGTTTGTGCGTCGGCTGGCATTCCGTTACGGTGCGGTGGATGAACCATCGGAGCGCAAAGTCCACCGCGGCATCATCCCGCGTCTGGGCGGACTGGGAATTTATCTCGGTGTTCTGATGCCGATTCCGCTGATCTTCCTTCTCGACAACGAGATTGCGGCCAATCTCAGCCAGAAAGCCCACCTGCTGGTTGCTCTGTTTCTCGGCGCGACCATAATCCTCGGGCTGGGTATCTACGATGATTTCAAGGAGGCCAAACCCTCGCTGAAGCTGGTGTTTCAAATGGGTGTGGCGCTGCTTCTCTATTTTGCCGGCTTTGAGATAAGGAGCCTCAATATCCCCGGGGGCAGTGAAGTGGAACTCCCGTTCGTCCTCGGGCTGATGCTGACCTGCCTGTGGATCGTCGGCATCACCAATGCCATCAATCTGCTCGACGGGATAGACGGCCTTGTCACAGGCGTCACGGGATTTATTTCGCTGGCCCTTGCTCTCATCAACATCGTCACGGTGCACGACAAATTCATTGCCATTCTCACACTGGCCCTTGCCGGGGCCTGCATCGGTTTCCTACCCTACAATTTCTCGCCGGCACGAATTTTCCTTGGTGATTCCGGTTCGCTCCTGATCGGGGTGTTCCTGGCGTGTATCGGAGTTGAGTCCCTTTTCAAGACATCGACCGAGAATTCCGGCCTTCTGATCATCCCGATGATTCTTTTCGGGCTGCCGCTTTTCGACACGACCTCGGTGATGATCACCAGAGCCCGGAAGGGGCGAAGTATTTTTCAGGCTGATAAAAGCCACGTGCATCACCGGCTGCTGCAGAAAGGCCTGAGCCAGAAACAGGCCTCGTATCTGCTTTACACCGTTTCGGCGACATTGAGCTTCATCGCGGTGCTTTTCACCTGGAAGCAGACCCCCGAGATCATCATGGGAGGTATCTGTGTGGTGATTGCCGTGGTATGCTGGCTTATATGGCTGTGGAAACTTCGCAACCGCCCGCTCTGATCCCTGTCGATGAGGCCCGCCAGGCCGTCCTTGCCTGTTTTGAGCCACTCCCCGGAGTCACCATACCGGTCCATGAATCGGCCGGTCGTTTTGCTCTGGATGACAATTTCAGTCTGACGGCCCTTCCCTGCTTTGATAATTCCGCGATGGATGGCTACGCGGTGGATCATCGCGACCTGTCCGGTGCAACGAGGGAAAACCCGCGCATTCTACCTCTTGCTGGAGAGATTCCGGCGGGAGCCACGCATATCCCCGCACTTTCACCCGGCAACTGTCTGAGAATATTCACCGGTGCACCACTTCCCCCCGGAGCCACAGCCGTGGTCATGCAGGAGGACACATTCCGCACTGAGGACGGGAGGATCGCCTTTATGGACAGCCCATCGCCATGGGAATTTGTGCGGTTTGAAGGTGAGGACATCGGCAGGGGAGAAATGATTGTCCAGCGGGGAAGCCGGATCAACTCACGGACAGTCGGCCTGCTGGCGGCGGCAGGGATTGGACGGATCCATGTCGGTGCCCGGCCCGGAGTCAGCATCCTGTCCACCGGCAGTGAACTGGTGCCCCCCGGCCAAAGCCGTGGACCCGGGCAGATCCATGAATCCAACAGCCACATGCTGTCTGCCATGGTTGCCAGCTGCGGTGGTATCCCGGAAACAGGTGCCCCAGCCGGAGACAGCCTGCCGCAACTGGTGGAAAGACTGCAGAGCATGCTGGAGAATTCGGACCTTATTCTGACCAGCGGCGGAATATCCGTGGGCGCTCACGATCTCGTCCGCGAGGCATGGGCTCAAATGGGAGGCCGCTGGACCACCTCCAGAGTCTCCATGAAGCCCGGCAAGCCCTTTTCCATGGGTCTGCTGGGTGGGCACAAGCTTCTGGCTCTGCCCGGAAACCCCGTTTCCGCTGCCATGACTTTCATGCTCTTTGCCTATCCTGCCATGCTGAAAATGGCCGGATCATCCTCCACCCACGCACCACTCAGAGCTGCAACAATGAATGAATCCATCTCAAACCGGGAGAACCGGACCCAGTTCATCCGCGTGGTGGTTGATGATGAAAACAGACTTCGTTCAGCAGGTCAGCAGGGATCGCATCACTTAAGGTCCCTGGCTGAAAGCTCAGGCTATATCGAACTGTCCCCCGGCGAGACCGTCTCCGAGGGGTCACGGGTGATGTTCACACCATGGCCTTCTGCCGACGCGCTGTGAAAGCCCTCAATCAGGAGCACATTCTTTTTCTGCTGAGATGCAGTTGGAGGTGCTGGAAGCCTGTCAGTCGGCAGGGGCATCGGGAGGCAGGATCCGAAGATGCCTGACCGGGATGCGGCAGTGAATGATTTCACCTGGCTGAACCAGTGGCCCGTCGAGCCCGGCACTGAAAACGCGGAGCCGGTATTCGCCCGGATCATCGAGAAGAATTCCCAGATATCCGCGGGAGCCCCACCATGATTCCATACGGATAACCCTCAGCCTGAAGTCCCAGTCGTCCAGCGACGGTTCCGGCGGATCCTGCCTCCGCACATGGGTAACCAGCATGGGGTGAAACACCAGCATTGCCTCGCTGCCGGACAGAGCGTCCGATGGTTCAGCCTGAATCCCATCGGGGATGAACGTTGGTCTGGGGATGACGTTGTATGCGGGGAATCCAAGCGTTGCCGCGAGTTCCGCGGATCCCGGGTCGGTCCAAAGCTGTTCCGGAGCCCCGACACGCACCACTTTCCTGTGGCGGATCACGGCAATCCGGTCACCGAGCAGCGACGCTTCATCCATGTCATGCGTGACATGCAGGACGGTCACTTTCCTGCCGGCCCTGAGATCACTGAGCAGAGTGAGAACCTTTTCGCGGCCTATGGCATCCAGATGATTCAACGGTTCATCGAGTAGAATGACAGACGGACGGGTGACCATGACGCGAGCCAGAGCGAGGCGCTGTCTCTCACCTCCGGAAAGAGACACCACCGGTATTCCGGAACGAAGCGGAACCGACAGCTTTCTGAGAATTTCATCCACCCTTTGATCCGCTTCGGTTCTGCTTACCCGCTGAGGACCATGCCGGAGCGGCACCGTCAGGTTTTCCCGTGCATCCAGATGATCGAGAAGACCGTCGTCCTGAAAGACGAAGCCGACCTTTCCGGTTTTCCACAGTGCCGGACCAGGAATAATTCCATCCACTGTAATGGATCCCGAACGCGGCTTTTCAATCCCGGCGACAAGCTTCAGTAGAGTTGATTTCCCGCACCCGCTCGGCCCGTGAACGGAAACCCACTCACCGGCCTGGACGGAAAGTGACAGGTCCTCAAGGAGAGGCAGGCTGTCGATCCCGCTGCCGGATTGCTGATAGGAATGAGTTATGTGCCTTATTTCAATCATTGGGCATCCATGGTGGTGGCGGGGCTTCAAAGTGGACCAGCCGCCGCCGTGTCGGGTGGACGAATTCAATCGTGGAGGACTGCAGACACATGGGCTGTGCCAGAGGATCGATGGTCTGGATCTGCCCCCGGCGTCCATCGGGCAGGTACAAGGGATCGCCGTCCACCGGGAAGCCAAGATGCCAGAGATGCAGCCGGATCTGGTGTGTGCGCCCCCCGTGAAGCAGCCGGATTCGCAGAAGACTCCGGTTTCCGGGCAATCGCCGGATCACTTCAAAGCCAGTGCGGGCGGAAAGACCATCCGGATCGACCGCTCTGCCGCCTGCCATGGTGGACTCGCGGCTGACCGGAGCGTCGCATTCAAACCGGTCGGCTTCCGGGTGACCGTGCACCACTGCCAGATAGGATTTGTTGACCCGACCGGCCTCGAATTGTGGCTGGAGGACGGAGGCAGCCTCGCGGGTCCGGGTCAGCGCCATGACACCGCAGGTATTGGCATCGAGCCTGTGGGCACTGCGGGGTGCCTCCGCTCCATAGACCAGCCGGAGAATGTGGAGCAGCGTGTTCCGGTTGAACCGGCCGCTGGGATGCACCGGCAGGGGTGCGGGCTTGTTGATGATGAGGAGAGATTCATCCTCATGAACAACGGTGATATCGGCATTGACGGGTGGCTCACTGGTCGCCGGCACCTTGTGGACGATGCGGCCGCCCCGGGGAAGGATGTCGTCCGGATTCAGCAGCTTCCCGGCAAAGCTCAGCTGGCCCAGCTCCATCAGTTCAGACCATGACTGTTCAGGGGGCCTGAATTTCAATCGATCCAGAAACTCCAGAACCGGCATGCCGGCGGCGGATTCCGGGACCTTGAGGGGCCTGAGGTTCTCATAGGGAACCGATCCGGGCAGTGGACTGGTCACACCCTGAATCTCGTGATCGCGGGTGCGCCTTTGGGCGACCATCGCCGCGGTGTCCACCCTCCGGCATTCCGGACAGCAGGATCCGCGGCACCCGGAAGCCGGTTCAAACTGATCCGCAGGACGAACTTCCCCACAGGCCCGGCAGAAATCCAGCCGGGCCGGCACTCCATTGGCATCGACTGCCACCCGCTGGTCCATGACAAAACAGTGCCCATTAAAGTGGTGTCCCCCGACAGCTGAGAAATAATTGAGAATGCCTCCTTCGAGGAAATACACCTGCCCGAATCCCCGACTTTGGAGGAACAGGGCAGCGCGCGCCGAACGCGATCCGTCATCGCAGAACACAACGGTGGAAATGTGATGATCGGGGGTCAGTCCCATCGACGAGAATGCTTCCGGTAAGTCATCGAACCTTGCGGTTTCAAGGCAGACTGCCCCTTTAAAGCTGCCGAAACGCGTTTCATGGGCTTCCCGGACGTCGATCAACCGCACCCCATGTCCACTGTCTTTCACGCGTCGATGAAAATCCCCGGGTGATATCCCGGTCACGACTCCATCCAGAGATGGCAACTCTGATTCCCGGAAATCAGTCATCCACGAACGGATGCGGACATCCAGCCTTCCGTCGGGATCGGCGCCTGGAGAGGAAAACGGTTTAAGCCCGATGCCGGCAAGGCAAGGCCATTCGCACAGCAGTGCCATAAACTGCTGAATGGCCGCAGGCTCACCACAAACAATCAGAGCAAGGCCGTCTGGACAAAGCGTGATACGACCGCTGATACCAAGGCGCAGTCCATCGCGCCGGATCCTGCTTCTCATCAATCGGAGGGACCCGGGATCCAGTCTGGTCAGCACAAGCCCCTGCACAGAATGCGTCTCGCGCGCCAGATCGACGATGGCCATACCGGCCCCTTGGGATCGCCCAGTCACAGCCGTGGGAATTTGAAAAACTCACCCGTCATCAGTCAAGAGAACCGGTCGGGCGGCGGGACTCCATGAGACGCCCGTGAAATCCATCCATCAGACTTTTAAGTCGGGCGACAGTATCCGGGTTCGCGGTGGCGAGATTGTTTGCTTCACTGATGTCGGTATCGAGGTGATACAGCTCGGTCCGGGGTGTATCACTGCCGCCGGTGACACGAAGTTTCCATGGACCGCTTCGAACGGCTTCCGGCGTCGTGCCCCGGTAGTAATAATAAGCTTCGTGGGGAGACCGGGCGCCCGGCTCACCTCTCATCAGCGGAAGGATGTTTTTTCCGTCAATGACCCGATCCGCCGGCAGAGAGGCTCCAGCCAGACTGGCGAGTGTCGGCAAAATATCAATTGTCCCGGCCAATTCATGACAGACTCCGCCCGCAGGAATCTGTCCGGGCCAACGCATGATACATGGCACACGCATTCCTCCCTCCAATGTGGAAAACTTGTAGCCGCGCAGAGGGAAGGCGTCTCCGCCATGGCCATTTTTCAGATTCCATGGGCCATTGTCGGAGGTGTAGATGACCAGTGTGCTGCGGTCCAGATTCAGCTGGCGAAGGACGTCCATCAGTCGACCGACATTCCAGTCAATTTCCTCAATCGTGTCCCCGTAGAGGCCCCCGGCGCTCTGCCCGAGGAAGTTCCTCGAAGCAAACAGGGGGATGTGTGGCATGGTGTGAGGGAGGTAGAGAAAAAAGGGCCGGGACTGATTCTGGCGGATGAATGAAATCGCCCTGTCCGTGTATCGCCTTGTCAGGCTGGACTGGTCGGCGGGGTATTCGACCACCTTCTCATCGACCATCAGCGGAACCATGTTTTTGGGCGCCTCACCGCCGCGGACCCGCCCGATGCTCTGACCATCACGGAAGTCGGCGTCGGGGTGAAAATCCGCTCCCGGGTCAAGCTTCATGTCATTGCTGTATGGGATGCCGAAATAATGGTCGAATCCATGACGCGTCGGAAGGAACTCCGGATGATGACCCAGATGCCATTTTCCGATGCAGGCCGTCGCGTAGCCCTTCTCGCGAAGGACTTCGGCAACAGTCAACTCACCTGGATGCAGTCCGACCCTGTCCCTCGGAAAAAGAACCCGGGTCACCCCGGCCCGCGGCGGATAGGAGCCCGTCAACAACGCCGCCCTCGATGGGGAACAGACAGAGCTGGCCGAATAGAAGTCGGTGAACCGCATCCCTTCCCGGGCCATCCGGTCAAGGTTTGGCGTGCGGATTGTCGTTGATCCGAAACATCCAATGTCCCGATACCCCTGATCATCAGTGAAAATCAGGATGAAATTCGGCGGTTCGGGCCGACGGGTTTCTTCACCGGTCACAGTGGAGGAGATGGCAAAAACCATTCCCAATCCGGCTATCCATTCAATAATTCGCTTCATG
>JAUIAG010000187.1 GCA_030425355.1 Verrucomicrobiia bacterium | reverse complement strand
TTCCGCACCAGACGCTGAGCCATGAGGCCCCGTGCGGCGGATGCCACAAGGAACGGCTTGATGCCCATGTCAACAAGACGGGTCACGGCGCTGGGCGCGTCGTTCGTGTGAAGTGTGGAGAAAACAAGGTGACCGGTGATGGATGCCTGCATCGCGATCGAGGCCGTTTCAATGTGACGAATCTCCCCGAGCATGATGATGTTGGGGGCCTGGCGGAGCATCGCCCGCAGCGCCTGTGAGAAAGTGAATCCGATGTCGTTGTTGACCTGCACCTGGTTGATACCGGCCAGCTGGTATTCGACAGGGTCCTCAACGGTGATGATCTTCCGGTCCGGCTTGTTGATGAAGTTGAGACAGGAATAAAGCGTGGTGGTTTTTCCGGAACCGGTCGGGCCGGTCACCAGAAGAATGCCGTCCGGGAGGCTGATGAGGTGTTCAAATGTCTGCTGGTCATCAGCAAAGAATCCCAGTTCGGCAAGCCCGAGCTTCAGGCCTTCCTTGTCGAGAATCCGCATGACGATACTTTCCCCGTGCGAGGTCGGCAGGCAGTTGACTCGAAGGTCGATGGATTTGCCGCCTGGAACCTCGGTCTGGATACGGCCGTCCTGAGGGATGCGGCGTTCGTCGATCTTCATCTTAGCCATGATTTTCAGGCGGCTGATGATCGGTGCGTAAAGGCGGCGGGGCGGGCTTGGCTGCTCCTGACAGACACCGTCGATGCGGTAGCGGATGCGGAACTTGCTCTCCATCGGCTCGAGGTGGATATCCGAGGCTCCGATTTTGTAGGCATCGAGGATGATCTGACTCACCAGGCGGATGATCGGGGTTTCCGCGTCGATTTCGCCGCTGTCATCATCGAGATTGCCGATGTCGGACAGGGTCATTTCACCGATGTTGCCTTCGGTGATGTCCTGGATCATCTTGGCCACACCGGTATCATTGGATTCGTAATACCGGTTCAGGCTCTCCTCGATGTCCTCGTCGGTGGCAATATTGATGTTCACCACCGCGTTGAGGCTCTGTTCCAGCCCGTCTATGGTCTCGAGATCGGATGGATCGGAAATCGCCACGGTGATCTCCCCTTCCTGGGCAAAGACCGGAACAGCCCGGTATTTCTTGGCAATGTGCCGGGGCACCGCGGAAATGACTTCGTCGCTGAGCCTCAGCTCACCGAGGTTCACGAATTCCTTTCCGAAATAGGCGGCCTTGGCATGGGCAAGGTCAATGGGACGCAGAACCTGAGATTTAATCAGGGTGTCCACGAGGCCATCGCCGGTGGTGTCGGCATCCATCTGGGCGTTGTCAACCTGCTGTTGAGTGACAAATCCCAGTTCAACCAGATTCTCTACTAAATAATCGTCGGAGCTAGCCACGGTAACAAAATTTAAATGGGCTGTCTTCGTTCATGGGCCGGTAGCGGCGTTGGAAACGGCGTGGATGATATACACTGGATCCTGGTTGTCAAACCAAGGACTGCTTCAGCCCCTTGATAACGCCGTGTTCCGATCTCGGACAAGGATTGACAGTTGTTTTCCAATAAACAACAAACCCGTGATCAAGGCCAATGAATTCCTGGAAAAATCATCGCACTTGTCCGGACCACGGCTGTCCACTATGATGACAGACCATTTTTAAAATGCCCGGACCCGGAAAAAAACGCAGCCACCCGACCAGAGGGTCGAGAAGAAAACAGGGAAAACCGTCACTGGCGGGACCCTTTGGCGCTGTGGCTCTTGTGATCGTGGGGTTACTGGCGGCCGCCGCCTTCCATGGCCCGATGCTGGCCGGAATCTACTCCGGCCGGGTGCACGAGCCAAGCGGAACAGCCGCCTCGATGAGTTCCCTCAAATACTCACTCACAGGGGCAATGTGGACCGCTCAGGACTTCCTCCTCACCGACTCGGAAAATCCGGACACGAAAATTCTCGAGATCAGCCGTTTGAGACTCACCCCGCACCGCAAAGGAACTGAAGACGGGCGTTTCCGGTATGAATCCATCACTGCCGATGACGTGCAGATCCACCTGACATCGAAGACCCTGGCCCTGCTCAGGGATATCCGCAAATCGATGCCCGCCGATGACCCGGAAGGCGGACCTGATCCGGTTTCCTTCAAAAAGGCTGTATTTCATATCAAATCCATTTCCATGGACATCCCCCTTCCGGGCATGGGGGCCAGGAATCTCATGTCGGACAGGAAGTCCGTGATGCTTGAGGACGTTCATTCCATGGAATCACTGCTGCTGAGGCTGGTGGAAAAAGCTGTCACAGGACTGGAAACGGGCACAAACTTTCTTTACAGCCTGTAAACTGACTCCATGATGATCAGGAAAGCGTCTATCGATATGAAAGAATTCCAGAAAAAGACAGGCTTCGCGGCGGTGCTGATTGCCGCAATTGCACTCACCGGCTGCGACAAGGGCGGGGAAAGCGCCGCATCAGGCGGGGAGAATGCCGGCGAAACAATTTCCGAAGCAGTGGATTCGGCCGCTGAGTCGGTTGAATCAGCCGCCGGTGCAGTGGCGGACAAAGCCGAGGAAACCGTGGCCTCAGTCAAAGAAGCAGCGGAATCGGCAACAGCTCCTTCCTCAAGCAGGACCGAGTCCGGCAGCGACAAGGGCAAGTTTCCACCTCTCCCGGCGTCCCTTCCAACCAAAGCGGATCTGGACAAAGTGAAGACCGACGTCTCCAAGGCGGCCAAAGACATGGTCGATGAAGTTAAGAAACAGCTGGAAGTGGTTCATGTGCAGGCCAAGGAAGCGGCCGAGCTGCTGATTGACAACCCCGATGTTGTGGTTCTCGACCTGAGAACACCGGCCGAGACCAGCAAAGGCATGATTCCCTCCGCCATCAACCTCGACTTCAGGAATCCCGAATTCGCTGAGAACCTCAAGAAGCTCTCCACGGACAAAAAATACCTCATCCACTGCCAGTCCGGCGGGCGCAGCACCTCGGCTCTTTCCACTTTCAAGGCACTTGGATTCGACACCGTCTACCACCTCGACGGCGGCTATTCCGGATGGGAGAAGGCCGGACTCGATACCACAACCCCGAATAAATAACCGGGATTCGCGAATTTCGTGAGACTGACCCGGCCTCCCCCGTGGAGGCCGGTTTTTTTATTGTCCTGCTCCATCGACTGGGTCTGAAGCCGCCAGCCCCTGTTTCAAGGTGGCCCAGTTGAGCCCGTGCCTTTCGAGATATTTCCGCAGTCTGTCCGCGTCGTTGGTGGTGGCCCGGCGTTTTCGGGAGGACTGGAACAACCGCCGTCCGGCCTCGGAAAGGGACGCACTCGAACGGCAGACCGGAAGTATTGCCTCAAGGGTCAGACGGTCGAACAGGTCCAGACTTTCCACTCCCCCGGGCCCAAGGAATGATTCGAGAGGCGGACCAGCCTCCCCCGAGGACTTCCGTCTCCACCCGGCCTGAAGCCTTACTATCTCGTCCTCCACATTTTTAAGGCTGATTCGGTGAACACCGGCGAGGGTTGCCATTCGGGTCACCGATCCCGAGAGGTCCCGGAAATTGGCATTCCAGACCGCCTCCTCACTGGTGGCAAAGGCGAGGTACCGGTGCAGGGCCTCGCTGCTGAAGCGCACCTTCCTGCCTGTCTCCTCCTCGAACCGCCGGCACTCGAAATGAAGATTGGGCTCAATGTCCTCGCGGCGCCGGGACAGCCCCGGAAGCGTCCATCTCCAAAGATGGATACGGGCGAGCAGGTCGGACCGGAACCTCCCCTTCTCCACCGCGTCCGTCAGGTCCCGGTTGGTGCCGGCTATCACCTGGAAGTCGCTCTGTACCTCGTGGTCCGATCCCATCGGCCGGTAGCGCTTTTCCTCAATCGCGTGCAGCAGTATGGCCTGCTCATCCAGCCCGAGTTCGCCTATCTCATCGAGAAAGAGGAGTCCGCCATGTGCTGCCCGCAGCAGCCCTTCCCGCTCCCCACTGGCCCCGGTGAAGGCCCCCCGGGTGTGACCGAAGAGTGCCGCCATGGCCGAATCGCCCCGAAGCGTCCCGCAGTTGATCGAAATCAGAGGTCCGTCAATCAGCCTCCTCGACTGCTTCAGTGCATAAATCCGACGCGCCAGCTGGCTCTTTCCGGAACCGGTGGGCCCCTCGATCAGGATCGGTGCCCGGGAGTGGATCGCCACCTGCTCAATCTCCTCGATCATCCGGTTGAACGCCGCATTTCTGGTCTCAATGCCGCCCTTGAGAAACGCCAGCCCCTCCGCCGATTCCTTCTGAAATCGCGCCGCAATCGAATCATAACGGCTGAGATCCAGATCGATAACCGCATACCGCCCCGGTCCATTCCCTGCACGGGATGGCGGCGAGGTCTGAATCAGTCGTCCCGGAAAATGACGGGATTCGGTCAGCAGAAACCAGCAAATCTGCGCCACGTGGGTGCCCGTGGTCAGATGCACCAGATAGTGCTCCTCCTCGCTGGCCCACGGATAGCCCTGACAGAAATCCATCAGACTGCCGTAAACTTCCTCAAAATCCCATGGATCCACCCAGTCCAGAAGATGCAGTCGCACCTCCGTCTCCGGGGAGACCTGTTCAATGTCCGCAGCCACCTCACGCGCCAGCGATCGGCTCCGCCCCGGATAAACCAGCTCCAGACGGTCCACCACCAGATCCTCCTGCTGACAAAGCGACACGGTCGGACGCCAATGCTCCCACCGGTGCATCCGATCCCCACTCCACCGGTCCACCGTCGTCCCCAGCATCCCCACAACCACCGTCTTCATCGCTCTTTCCATTTGCTGCCTGTAATCTTATAAAAATTTCTAAATCTTATTATTTTATATAAATTTTTATCAGACCAGCAAAAAGTCCCGTGATGAGCCACGGGGCGAATCGGGGTGAAAACTATGGAAAACCGGATTAATTCCTGAAAAATCAGCCAGCGTGGGAGTTTTGGCATCGTGAGTGCGGTGATCGACGCAGCAACATGGCATGCCCTGTCCCTGCCCCGGCGGAAAAGCCGGGCTGCAGCGGGGAAGCATGGAAATGCAGTGGAACAGAAAGAGCTGAATGAACAGGATGGAGGAAAGGAGCAGTGAGATGATCCGGATTGATGGCAGTGAGGGTGAAGGCGGCGGGCAGGTATTGAGAACCGCCCTGAGCCTTTCCATGGCAACAGGCAGAGGATTTAAAATCCATGGGATACGGGCAGGCCGGTCGAAACCCGGACTGATGAGGCAGCACCTTACGGCTGTTCAGGCTGCCGCCCGGATCTGCGGGGCCAGGGTGAAGGGCGATGTTCCCGGATCGAGTGAGCTGGAGTTCATCCCCGGTCCGTTGAGTGGCGGCGTGCATTCATTTGCTGTCGGAACTGCCGGGAGTGCCATGCTGGTTTTTCAGACCATCGCCCTGCCCCTGGCACTTCACGGGAAGGCCAGTCAGGTCACCATCACCGGCGGCACGCACAATCCCGGCGCACCACCATTTGAATTTGTTGCCGAGTGCTGGCTTCCACTGGTGCGTCGCATGGGATTTAAAATTTCCCTGAGCCTCGATCGTCCGGGCTATTACCCGGCCGGCGGAGGACGCATACAGTTTCAGATTGAGCCACACAAAACGCTGAGCCCTCTGGAGCTGATGGACGGCAGAGCAGCGCGTGTCGTCAGAGCCGAGGCAGTCGTCAATAACCTGCCGGCATCCATTGCCGGAAGACAGCTCAGTATCATCAGCCGCCGCCTCGAGCTGGATGAGGACAGACTGAATCCGGTGGTGACTGACAGTGCGGATGGCCCGGGAAATTTTGTCAGCGTCCGCATGTCGACGAACTCCGGAGCCGCCATGGAAAGCGGCTTCGGAACACGCGGGGTTTCCGCGGAAAAAGTCGCGGAAAAAATCTGCGATGCAGCGGTGCGGTTCATGAGCACCGACGTGCCGGTGGGAGACTGCCTAGCCGATCAGCTGCTGCTGCCGATGGCATTGTCCGGAGGCGGCGCCATGCGGTTCACCGCCACCACATCACATTTTCTCACCAACCTTCAGACAATCAGGGCATTCATTCCATTTGAAGCAGAACTGCAGCGGGAAGCACGGCTGGCTTGGCGACTCAGAGCCGGATGCCCGTTCACAGTCAACGACTGCCAATAGCCAGCCATCAAATATGAAGAGAAAGAACAGACCATTATGAATACATCAGATCTTGCACGCTGGGGCGTGCCTCGGGGTGATGCCATGCGGCTCGCCATACAGATCATCAAAAGACTTATCAACGAGGGCATACCGGGGGAGCAGGTGCGGTCAGGACTCCTGGACGTGATTCATGATCCGGCGGCCGCGACAGAGCACAGCCACTGGGGGCCGCTGGCGCAGATGATTCTCGCAGCACCGGTCCACCAGCCCCGTGAGACTCCCGCCCCGTGGCGGCAGTGGGGGACAGACATCGACGATAATTCCATCCAGCAGATGCGGAATGCCTGCGAGCTGCCGGTTTCCGTGGCCGGGGCTCTGATGCCGGATGCCCACGTCGGATACGGACTGCCGATCGGCGGGGTTCTCGCCACCGACAACGCAGTCATCCCCTATGCTGTCGGCGTGGACATCGCATGCCGCATGAAGCTCACCGTTCTGGATGTGCCACTCCGTGAACTGGATGACGACCGGGGCCGGAACCGTCTTGCCGGAGCCATCGAAAGGCAGACTCTTTTCGGGGCCGGGGCCGGTTTCCGGGGATCAAAGCTCCGACGCCACGAGGTCCTCGACCGGGACTGGCGGATTTCACCCATCACCATCAAAGGCAAGGACAAGGCGTGGAAACAGCTTGGCACCTCAGGAAGCGGGAACCACTTCGTGGAATTCGGCATACTCGAAATCATGACCAATGATCTCGGACTGGAACCGGGGACATGGCTGGCACTGCTCTCACACAGCGGCAGCCGCGGTATCGGTCATATGGTCGCCTCCCATTACAGCAGCCTCGCCATGCAGCTGCACCCGGAGCTGCCCGAAAATCTCCGCCACCTGGCATGGCTGGATATGAACTCGCAGGAGGGAATCGAATACTGGAATGCCATGAACCTCATGGGAGAGTATGCCGCCGCAAACCACGCCTGTATTCACCGGCACATCGCCGAAGACCTCGGGGCAGAAGTGCTTCTCGATGTCGAGAACCACCACAACTTCGCATGGAAGGAAACCCACGATGGCCGCGATGTCTACGTGCACCGTAAAGGGGCGACACCCGCCGGCAAAGGAGTGCTCGGAGTCATTCCCGGTTCCATGGCGAGCCCGGCGTTTGTTGTCCGGGGACTGGGCAAACCCGAGTCCCTGAACTCCGCTTCGCACGGAGCGGGAAGAGTGATGTCACGCAGTCAGGCAAAAAAGGCCCTGAACTGGCAGGACGCCAATCGTCTGCTGGAGGAACAGGGAGTCAGACTTATGTCAGCCGGCATTGACGAGGTGCCCATGGTCTACAAGGACATTCACGAGGTGATGGCCGCACAGTCAGACCTTGTTGAAACCCTGGCGTGCTTCAGGCCGCGCATTGTCAAAATGGCCCCGGCGGGTGAAAGGCCCGAGGACTGACGGGAACGGGCCCGGCAAATGGAATAATTCTTCACAAAAAGGGAAAACCGGGGCACATTTCCGGGATGAATTCCACCAGCTGCCGGGCCTTCCTCGCGTGGGCGAAACTGGCATTTCTGTTGTTCATGGCGCAGGCTGCTGCGGTGCCTGATTCAGTGGGGCAGCCGGCTCAGCAGGATGATCCGAATCAATCGGGACAGCCACTGCTTTGCGGCACGGCAAAGGTCGATATTACTCCGCCTGAACTGCCGGTCATCCGCAATGGCGGTTTCCTGCAGGCGGTGGATGACCGGGTGCTGGATCCGCTGTTTGCGAGATGCGTGGTTCTGGGCAGCGGTGACATGCGGCTGGCGATCCTGCTGGTGGACAGCTGCATGATCCCGCTGGAACTCTGCGACGAAGCCAAACGCATGGCATCACGCGATTCCGGGATTCCGGAATCAAGGATTCTCATCGCTGCAACCCACAACCACAGCTCGCCAAGCAGCATGGATTACTGTCTCGGCACCAATGCTGATCCCAGATATGTCAGATTCCTTCCCCACCGGCTGGCCGACGCAGTGACGCGGGCCAGCGCCGGGTTGCAGCCCTGCGAAGTGGCATGGGGACAGATCGATGCCTCGGAGTTCACCGCCAACCGCCGGTGGATTTACCGACGCGACAAACCACAGACTGACCCCTTTGGCAGGGCATCCGTTCTAGCCAACATGCATCCCGGCCACAACAACCCCGATGTTGTCGGTCCCTCCGGACCGGAGGACCCGTGGCTGGGATTCCTCAGCATCCGCTCACCAGCCGGTGAACACCTCGCGCTCATCGCCAATTTCTCGATGCATTACTTTGGCGGTCACCCGGGAATATCGGCGGATTACTTCGGTGCGTTCGCCGATGGCATCCGCGAACGGATTGCCCCGGGTTCGGAGACCTTTGTCGGTATGATGACCCAGGGGACGAGCGGTGACCTCTGGTGGGGGGATTACAGTTTGAAAGAACGTCAGTCGTGGTCCCTTCAGGAATACACGGGCAATCTGCTGGACATGGTCGAAGCACGGCTGGAAGGCCTCGAGTACCGGAGTGACCCGCCGCTGGCCATGGCCGAACGGCGGATGACTCTTTCCCGCCGGCTTCCGGATGAGACAAGGCTGCAGTGGGCACGGGAAACCCTCGCCACAATGGACGGCCCGGTCGCCCGGAACCGCCCTGAAGTCTACGCCATTCAGGCCATATACATTCATGAAAATCCTGAGGAAGACATTGTGCTGCAGGCTGTCCGCATCGGCGACTTCGGCATCGCCGCATGGCCCAACGAGGTTTATGCCCTCTCCGGACTGAAAATCAAATACACCAGTCCATTTGCACAGACCATGAATATCGAACTGGCGAATGGAGCCAGCGGCTATATTCCGCCAGCCGAACAGCATGCTCTCGGCGGGTATACGACCTGGCCCGCGCGGACCGCCGGACTGGAGATCGGCGCCGAGAAAAAGATTGTCTCAGCACTCAGGGAACTGCTCACAGAAGTGTCGGGGAAACCATTGAAGCACTGGGCCGAAGCACCGTCCGCACTGAGCCGCGATATCCTCCGCAGCCGGCCGGCCGGCCTGTGGCGACTTGGCGATACCGAGGGCCCGTCGCTTGAAAACGCTGTTGAAGGAGGCACACGATTGCTCGTCGATGGAAAGGCGGCTTTTCACCTGCCCGGCGCGCCACTTGACGGCATCGGTGAAGCACATGGCAGCCGGTCCATCCACCTCGTCGACGCATCGCTCACACCGGCAGCCCCCATGACGTCCGACGCACTCACAGTGGAGATGATGATATGGCCCGGGCCTGTCGATCGGCTTGAATCCGAAATCATCCTCGAAACCAGCCGCGGAAATCTATTGCTGACTCCCGATGGAAACCTCCAGTTCGACAGCGCGGCTGTCCCGTTTGAAAGCGGCCGGTGGCATCATCTCGTTCTGACCATGGATGAGACACACAGCCGGCTGTTCCTCGATGGCAGGTCAGTGGCCCGGGTCGTTCATCCACAGCGCCAGCCCTTGTCCATACATAGCATAGGGAAAGGATTTCAGGGAAAAATTGACGAACTGGCACTTTATCAGCGGGCGCTCGA
Organism: Verrucomicrobiia bacterium; assembly: GCA_030425355.1. Lineage (GTDB taxonomy): Bacteria > Verrucomicrobiota > Verrucomicrobiia > Limisphaerales > JAJOIW01 > JAJOIW01. Next base: position 1,022 of record JAUIAG010000187.1, on the reverse strand, counting down.
CAGCCGTGATATTCTGGGACACTGGATTTCCACAGGTCTGAGAGACGAAAGCAGCCCGCTGCCCCCGGATATGGGCCTGAATTCCATCCTTGTTCCCGATGGCTTCCGCATCGAACTCGTGGCCGCCGAGCCGCAGACCATGGACCCAGTGGCCTTTGACTGGGACAGGAATGGCAACCTCTGGGTGGTCGAGATGGCCGATTACCCCTATGGCATTGGTGAGGACAACCTTCCCGGCGGACGGATCCGCTTACTGTCCGACCTAGACAACGACGGCTATTATGAAACGGGCCGGCTTTTCGCCGAAGGCCTCAACTTTCCCAACGGGATCCTCACGTGGAAAGACGGGGTGATTGTCACGGCTGCACCGGATATTCTTTTTCTGCGCGATACCGACGGAGATGGCAAAGCCGACTCCACGGAAAAACTGGTCACCGGATTGACCGAGGGAAATCAGCAGCTGCGGGCCAACGGACTGCGGTGGGGACTCGATAACATGGTTCATGTGGCCGCCGGGGGCCACCACAGCAATTACGGGATTAACAACACCGTTGAGTCCACCCGCTCAGGCCGATCGATCAGGGTCGGCAGCCGCGATTTCCGATTCGATCCCGAGTCGGGATTCCTCGAACCGGAAAGCGGGCCCAGCCAGTTCGGACGCAACCGCGATGACTGGGGCAACTGGTTCGGCACCCAGAACTCCCGTCCCCTGTGGCATTATGTGCTTCCCGATCGATATCTCTCCCGGAACCCCGACTACGCCGCGCCCGATGGACGGGTCCAGCTGCCCGGCCCGGTGAACCCGCCTCTGTTCCAGGCCAGCCGGCCACAGAAAAGGTTTCACAGTTTCGAACAGGGCGGACATTTCACCTCTGCCTGCAGCGGAATGATCCATCGCGGCGGACTGCTGTTTCCGATGGATGAAACCCACGCCTTCAGCTGCGACCCGTTTCATAATATCGTGCAGCACCTGAAACTCGAAGATGATGGATTCAGCTTCACCGCGACAAGGGTGCCTCACA
>JAUIAG010000186.1 GCA_030425355.1 Verrucomicrobiia bacterium | reverse complement strand
GCCAGATCAACGAGCTGGCTGTCCTGACCACCGAAGGGGAGAAAAAAATATCCCGACTGGAGCAGGGGAGCCGTATCTCTCCAAAAGTGCAGAATCTCGACCTGAATCTTCCGGAATAAAAACCAACTGCACAGGGGGGCGGCTTCGGAAATTCACGCCGGCTGCCTCCGGGTGGCAGTGGTAATCCGCAGTCCAATCCCATATTCCGTTCCTGAATTGCTCATCGCTCAGGCAAAAGCCACATGGACGAAACTGTCTATCTGACCTCCATAGAGGATTCACGCATCCCGACGGGTCTCAGGATCCCGACCCTCAAAAGCGGCCGGGTATCATACCGCTCATGGTATCTTCCTCTTTCCTATGATTCCCTGACCATGCGGCAGGGACTGGAATTCCTTTCCATTGTTGCCGCTCCTCAGGGACAGATCCCGGAAATCATCCGCTGGACCGAAGGCAAGGATTCCCGTCTGGTCCGTGAGTTTTTCTACGGTGGTGTTGATCTGAAGGCCCATGACTGCATCCATCTGCTGCTGGGCCGCGGGCTTCTCACCAAGGACGAGGCGTTTGTCATCGGCTTCACCATGGGCAGCACCAACCGTCTTGAAACCCTGAACAAGGAGATCTTCGCCTACATCGCCGGCAACTACTATCCGAATGCCTACCAAATGGATGAGGAAGCGCGCCGGGTCTTTCTCGATGCCGCCAAGCTGGGTCATGTCTGCGACTGCCAGCCGCTGGACGAGGTGCATTTCTCCCCGTTGCTTGATGAACCGATCGGGGAACTCAGACGCGTTATCGGAATTCCATCAGGTGTGCTGCAGGCGTACTTCCGCGATATTGAAAAGGTCCGCTATCCCGATGATCCGGCTTCGAGCCGTCTCGAGACCGAATCATTCGATGCGCCATGCTGGCAGTTTTCCGGTGAAGACCCCGAGGTAAGTCTTCTCCAGCGGGCCCGGACCGCTGAACTCGAGCTGAACCGGTCTGATCAGCATTTTCAGTGTCGGGTCAGCGTCATGGATGATCTGCACCAGCAGTTCCTCGAAGCCCACCGGAGCCATCTCGAAAACCAGCACCGGATTTCCCGCCAGTGTTTTGAGGAAATTCGAAAAGTGTGCGGTGATGACCACGAAGCGGTCCAAAGGGATCTGCAGGAACAGCCATGGGAACACTATTTTGCCATGGCCATGGACAATCTTGAAACTGTCGCGAGGAAGGTCCTGTGCCTTGACAGCCGCAGTCAGTGGGAACAGGCCGGGCCCGGGCTGGAACAGAGAGCATGGGTGCATGCGCTCCTCGACCGGGGTGGCACTCCGATAGACAGGGCTTTCTGCCGCGGATTCTTCGATGGCAGTGCGGATGACAAATCCACCTATGCCGCAAGTCTGAAGCTGGATGTGCTTTCCCAGATTGGTCTGTCCCTCGATGGGCCTTACGATCAGTCCATGCGGCGGGCCTATGAGGACGGTGTCAATCTCGCCTTCATCTCCGATACACTGCCTCTGATGCAACAGGATTTCTCAGCTCTTTCCGGACTCAGGCTGAGCGAGGCGCGCAAACGTCTCAAACTTTCCACGGCGCTGCTCGACGAGTACCGCGTCTCCATTGAGGCACCCAGAGCGTTCAGCTCGTGAAACGGAAGAAGCTGCTGCAGTTTCAGGCAACCGCCTTGCGGTCCTCGAGCTTTTTGAGGATTAGGTGGGCCAGGACCTGAGCGAAACGCACCGTGTTTGACGACGATGCCTTGTATTCATTGTAGGTGTAGGACCCGCCGCCGATGAAAAGCATGAAACCCAGTTTGCTCCTCGTGAAATAAAGCGGCACAAAGATGAACGGCTCCATATGCGACAGCTTCCGGAGCCACTCAGGGAATGACTGTGTCAGTGACGAACCGGATGGTTTCTCGAGGAAGATATTCTGAGAGTTGTCCACACACACCGAATACACATTCTTGCCATTGTAGGGCAGATCGGTCACGGATTTGAAATCGGGTACATTCTTTCCGACACCGGAGACGAAATTGAAGGAACCGGCTGATTCATCAAGGAGGAACAGGAAGGCGGAATCCGCACGGTGGAGTTCCAGTGCGGTCTCGAGGCCCTTTGCTCCCACGTCCTCCACCGATGAGCTTTGAGAGTGTGCGAGCGCGGAAATGCTCCGCAGGCCCTGTGCGTAAAGAACTTTGGATTTTTCCTCCTCCGGTTCGGTGCCTTCGACCGGCGGAATGACCATGGGAGCCGACGGCATTTCCAGTCCGAATTCCTTCTCGAGGATTTTCGCCACCGTTGTCATAGGAGGCTCTTCCTCCCCATCATTGGTGAACATGGTGATCCGGGTCAGCACCGGTTCGGAAAACCCGTTCGCACCGCCCAGCACCTTGAATTCCTGAAAGCTCTCCCGTGTCTCCTCAAGTGCCTGCCTGAGATCATCAAAGTCCATGGGCACCGACTTTGAAAATTTCCCGAGGATTGCACCCATGAGGGAGTCAAATCTGGCCCGGGTCAGCCGCGGGTGTGCAAGCACCTGTCCGGCCTCCTTGCCGAAGTGTCCGGCCAGCATCGGCTGCAGCTCCAGTGACGGACTGCTGTTGCGGAGATCCGATCGGCTGGGAATACGCAGGGATCTCAGAATACTGGGCGGGATCTTCTGCCATTTCAGAATCTCCCGGGACAGGTCCAGCTGAGTGATTCCAAAAACCTCCTGATGGGCCTCTTCAGTACCGTGCCGTGGTTCAATCTTACGGAACTGCAGAAAATGGTCGGGGAGGAACTTGGAGGTGAGAATCATCCCATAGTTCTGCAGCAGTCCGGAAACAAAACACAGGTTCGGGTCAGTGTAGGATGACTTCTCGGCTGCAATCCGGGCGAAGATGGCAGATGTCAGTGCGATGGTGTTGGCTTCGCCGGAAATATCCCTCTCCTGGCCGCTTCGGTTGTCCTCCCCCAGAAGCAGTGACATGGAAACGTTCCTCACCCGGTCAAGCCCGACAAGCTGGATGGCCTGGGTAATGTCCTCCACATGCACCCCTTCAGGGTTGTATCGCATCGGCTGCGCCGCCTTGATGACCCGGGCGGTAAATCCGACCTCGCCGGAAATAAGATCTCCCAGCTGATCTATTCCGGTTTCATCTATCCCCCGGGAGAGGTCCCTGATCAACTCAATAAGCTTCTGTGTCGAGGCATAGTCGCTGTTCTCAACGCCATACTTGACTCTTTTGATCGTTTCCCTGCCCGTAAGGCTTTCCATTGCTGATGCCTCCATCTGCTCCATTCTAATCGGAATCGAGCCCCGTCCCTGAACCCGATAAATGACTGGACAGGAATCAGGACCGCTCAGCATCTGCGGTGGCTGCTCCTCTGAGAGCCACGGCAGCCCTCTGCCGTATTCTGGTTAACTCCCCTTGGTGGGTGGCCGCTGGCGGCGCGACCCAGCCTGCCTGGTGGAAAAATAAAGGCAGCCGAGCAGAATGGCCGCCCCGGTCAGCTGGACGCCATCCATGGCTTCACCATGGAAGACCCAGCCGAGGACTATCACCAGCAATGGCTGCAGCAGCAATCCAAGCGAGGCGACGCCGGCCGGCAGATGACCGAAGGCATAAACAATCAGTCCCTGTCCGCCGGTATGTGAAATCAAAGCCAGTCCCAGCAAAGCCATCCACGTTCCTCCACTCGCCGGAATCAGCTGCTCGCCCATGAGCAACGCCCCTCCCAGCAGCACCACAAATGCCGATATCCCCGACCAGGCCAGGATGCTCATCGGATGGAATGCACCATTCCGCAAATGTTTTACACACAGCTGGTAAGCCCCGTAGAAAAAGGCCGTCACCAGGGCATACCCGTCCCCAAGCAGCGCAGGGCCACTCGCACTCAAATTCGCCCGTACCAACAGCGCCATCCCCAACAAAGCCAGTGGGAAAAGTATGAAAAAACTCCCAGGTATTCTCTCCCCCAAAAAGAGCCTGGCACCCAGTATCACAAAAAATGGCGCCGAATTGGCAATCAGCGTCGAATTGGCCAGGGTCGTGAGGTGTATCGAGCTGTGCCAGAATCCCATGTCCAGCGCGAACATCAGACCGGCAAGAGCAAACCACGGCAGCATGCGCAGCGGCGGGTGGAGGGACGGGCCGGGTTGCTGCCTGTGTTGCTGTATGGCTGTCAGTATGGCCCATAAAACCGGCTGGGCGAGGAACAGGCGGTAAAAGGCGGTGGCCGTCGGCCCCGTGTCGCTGAGCCGGACAAAGACGGGTGCGAGGGAAATGGCGACGGCTCCTGCGAAGAGGGCAATGGTTCCCCGGGTGGTCGCCGGATCGGATTCTGACGGCGAGGGGCTGGGGGAAGTGGCCTGGTCAGGAATGGCGTTGGGGGAGTTGGGTGGTGAACTGTCGCTCATGGGACGGGAATTCCCGACGGGGCTGAGGGGAAATGACATGGGATCCCGCCCTGATGGGAGTTGCATGATGTCAGAAATCGATGGTTAATCAAGACGCAGACATTGTAAAAGTGGAGAAGAAGGTATTTGAGCAGGAGGATGAGTTCGGGCGTGTGGTGGTCCTTGAGCGGGATGGCCGGCGGGAGCTGTTTTTAGGATCCGAGGTGGTTCAGTCAGCAGTGGATTACGGGAATCCGGCGGAGCCGACATTGGAGTATATCCGTGCGATGCTGATTTCATTGGGGTACCCGGGCTGCCGGGAGCGTGCGCTGGTTCTCGGTGTTGGCGGGGGCTCACTTGTGGCGGGTTTGAGTGCGGTATGCGATGGCATGCGTATTGACGGGGTGGAGCGAAGTTCAGCCGTTTTGTCGGCGGCAACCCGTGCGATGTACCTGCCGGTGACACCCGCAATGAATTTTTTCCATGCCGATGCCCGCGACTGGGTGATCGAACGTGCCGGCTCGGTGGAATACGATTATATCTTTCTGGACCTCTTCGACGGGGACGGACCATCCCTGATTTATCAGGACCTTGCATTCTGTCTGAATGTGGTCCGGCTTCTGGCCGAAGATGGTGTTCTTGTGGTGAATTTATGGAAAAACACCCCGGTGCTGACCCGGAGCATCCTCGAGAATCTGAATGGTGAATTCTGCGCGTCCGGATTGAAGTGGTCGCTGCCGTCCGGATTCAACCTGGTTTATTTCAACTTCAGGAATCCGGAAGCCTGTCTGAAATTTCCGTCATGGCGGCAGCGGATGGAGCAGTCTCCGGAATGGCCTTTTCCGGGGGCCGGTCGGATGATGCGGCACCTGTGTGCCGCGTATCCGTATCATTTTGGATAGGCCGACGGCCCGAGGGTCCTGCGATCCCCGTCGCGACGTGTGATGCCCCGGCCGTCGAGAATCTCGAGAAGCGGCACCATGACCTTGCGGGTTGCATTGATGGTGTCTTTCAGTTCCGACACCGTTGCCGGACCGTGAGAACGAATGTGAGCGGCAATTCTTTCCACCGCATCATTGAAAACGCTTGAATGGAGGGCAATCTCCTCGCTGACACGGACCACCTCGCCGGAATCGATGAGAAACTGCAGGGCTTTCCGGTCGTTCTCAGTGTGGATATTTTCCCTTAGGATGCCCGGATTCATCGGGTCGCCGAGGAGGCACTGCCGGATCCGTCGGGCCGGGCCTGCCAGGTTCTCGGGAAGGGAAATCCTGTGGGATTCATGATGGATGAATTCACCCTGGATCCGGAATCCGCCGGCTTCGAGTTCGTCTCTGAGCATGGGCTGGAAATCGGCAGGAAGACCTTCGCGATTCATGCGGGCCATGACCGAATTGGTGCGCAACCCAATCCTTTCCGGGCGGTTCCTGTGTTCTTCCAGGATCATCCCGCTGGCACTGTCGACGAAGTGTTTCCACCATTGCAGGCTTACAATTCGCGTGCCCCGCCGGAGGATGGCACCGGTGACCTCCAGGGTGGAGATGGCCTGTTCCTGCTGGTCGCCGCTGAATGGTGCGGTGGCCAGAAGGGTGCCGATATCAGCGTGATGATCCCGCTCCACGAGGGTGCGGATGAATACCTCCGGGTCGGTTGCTTTCCCCTGGCGGGACTCCAGCATCCTTTTCTGCTGCGGTGAACTCAGTCTTCGTGAACCGGGGTGCGCATCGAGAACTGTTCCACCGGCGAGAGTGCATTGCTCCGGCCAGTCCCGGATGATGAAGCGGTCACCGGCCATGACGTGAACCGGACGTTCAAGATGGATCTGTGCCAGGCATTCCCCGCCGGGGCCGAGCTGTCGGAGACCGAGCAGTCCGATCCGCCCTGGAATATTGCCTCCGCCGGAATGAAACCTCACCACGCTGTTATGGCGCAGTGGACGCTGAATCTGATATTCGCCTTTCTCCAGTCGGGAAGATCGCCACAGATGTATGTGGATGTTCCGCGTGGGTTCGGCCGCCTCGATGGAGGTGATGACCGTGCCGCGACGGATTCCCGCACTGTCACCTTTTGTATGGCTGCTCAGATCCGCATGGGCGAGGTTGAGGGCGGAGCGTGTTCCGGGTGAACAGCTTTCAGTTTCCTGACTGTAATGCTGGAGTGACCGGACCCTCGACTTCATTGCCGATGGCAGCAGCAGAACCGGATCATCACGTTTGAGGATTCCGTCGGTGAGCGATCCGGTGACCACTGTGCCGATCCCTTTCATCGAGAAGGCGCGGTCCACCGAAAGACGTGCCTTTCCGATATTCCGTGGATCGGGGGTTTCACGAAGCACATCCAGTATCGCGCGTGAAAGTTGGTCTGTTCCCCGGCCGTCCTTTATCGATGTGGGAATAATCGGGGCTTTCTCAAGAAAAGTGCCGGCAGTTTCATCGCGGATCAGTTCAATTATCAGTTCCAGGTCGTCCTGAGTGACGAGGTCGACCTTGGTAAGAGCAATCAGGCCGTGCCGGACGCCGAGATATTCAAGTATCTGAAGGTGCTCCTCGGTCTGCGGCATCCAGCAGTCATCCGCGGCCGTGACCAGCAGTGCAAGATCGATGGCGCCTACACCGGCGACCATGTTTTTGACAAAGTTTTCGTGACCGGGAACATCGATCAGCCCGACGGACCATTCCGAGTCGTGATCCGGATCGGGAAGACTCATGTGGGCAAACCCGAGATCAATGGTTATGCCCCGCTTCTGCTCCTCGGGCAGCCGGTCTGTTGCATGGCTTGTGAGGACCTTGACAAGGGAACTTTTTCCATGGTCGACATGACCGGCCGTGGCAATGATTCGGTAACGGGTCATGATTCGGTTCGGGTGATGGATGTTGCCAGCTGATTCAGGCATGCGGTCAGCAGCGAATCCTGTCCGTCGAGGATTGTTCGCAGATCAATCAGGATGCGATCCCTGTCAATGCGTGTCAGGAGCGGTGGCGAACACCCGTGAAGCAGCGCCCTGTGGACCTTTTCAGCTGACCATCCGGGAACTCCAATTTCCAGCGCCACCGAAGGCATGGCCGCCCGGGGAAGTGTGCCCCCGCCCATTGTGGCAGTGCACTGGATCACGGCGATGTCCATCTTTCCCGGCCTGATGCCGGCCAGGACGGTTTTGGCTCTTCTCTCCAGATCCTCACAGGATGCCGAAGCCATGGCTGAAACAGGAAGGGACTCCGGCGAGCCGTTTTCGAGATATTTTTCAGCGCAGGCCTCCAGACCACTGAGGATCAGTTTGTCGCAGCGAAGGCAGCGGAAAAACGGATTTCGTCGCAGAGCGGCAACCACCTCTGCTTTTCCGGCAATGATGCCGGCCTGTGGTCCGCCAAAGAGTTTATCGCCGCTGAAGCAGACCAGGTCTGCCCCTTCGCGCATGGCCGAAGCCGGTCCCGGTTCAGGCGGTACACCCGGCCAGTTCTCAGTGGACGTGATCGCGCCGCTTCCAAGGTCCAGCATCAGCGGCACGGACTGATGGCGGGACAGTTCGGACAGCTCCCGCAGCGAGGGGCTTTTCACGAAACCCGACATGAAGAAATTGCTCTGATGAACCTTGAGAATCAGGGCGGTGTGATTCGACACAGCGGCGCGGTAGTCATTTACAGTGGTGTGATTGGTGGTTCCAACCTCGCGGAGAACCGCCCCGGACGTCTCAAGTATTTCGGGTATGCGGAAGCCACCGCCGATCTGAATCAGTTCGCTGCGCGATATGATGACTTCGCGGGCATCTCCTGAGCAGAAATGCCGCAGGCTGAGTACCAGTGCGGCAGCGCAGTTATTCACCACAGTGGCATCTTCGGCCTCGCACAGCTGGGCCAGGAGTGCTTCCACATAAACGCCGCGGCGACCCCGTTTGCCGGTTTCGGGATCCAGTTCCACATTGCAGTATCCGGATGCTACAGCATGGATGTGGTCGGCTGCAGCCGCCGGGAGAGGCGCCCGGCCCAGATTGGTGTGGAGGAGCACGCCGGTGCCATTCAGAACCCGGCCCAGACGGAGCCTTGAAAACCGTCTGATCGCCTCGCCCGCTCTCCCGGCCGCATCGACGGACTCCGGGGCCACGGATCCCGAATCCACAGCATCGCGGATACGGGAGAGTTCCTCGCGTATCAGCCGGATCACTACCGGGCGGGGCAGGGCACAGTGGTCAACCATGCCGGCGAGTCTGTCCACCGACGGAATATGCCGCCTGCCGCCATGGAAATCCGTCATCGCTGAATTGGAACTGTCTGTCATGAAGCCGGGATATTCAGCCGGATGACCGTTCATCCGGAATGGTGTGGCTGAGCTGAACAGTATCATCACCGCTGAGGCAGTTCAAAGCCGGACTTGATTCAACTATCGGACGGGGAACATAATCATCCCATGGTTGGCAGGGCGACAATTCCGGTGGTCAGGGACCTTGTTCTGGTGGGCGGGGGGCATTCACATGTGGCCGTATTGAAGAACCTGGGCATGAAGCCGCTGGCCGGAGTTCGCACGACACTCGTCAGCCCGGACCCGCTGACGCCATATTCCGGCATGCTGCCCGGGCTTATGGCCGGGCATTATTCCATGGAGGAGTCGCATGTGGATCTGGTCCGTCTGGCCCGCTTTGCCGGAGCAGATTTCATGCGCACCAGTGTTGTGTCGGTGGACCCTGAAAAGAGGCTTGTTCACCTCAGGGACCGGCCATCTCTGTCGTTTGATGTGCTCTCCATCAACGCCGGATCAACCCCGTCGGTTTCGGATGTGCCGGGGGCCGCCCGGCATGCCATCCCCGTAAAACCGGTGAAGGCCTTTCTCGCCCGATGGCATGAGCTGGAGGAATCATGGCGTCATGCATCCAGGCCGCCGGTTATCGCAGTCGTGGGCGGTGGCGCCGGTGGTGTCGAACTGACACTTTCCCTGGACTACCGCCTCAATAAAATCATGCGCCTCAATCCGCACGCCCGCTTTCACCTCTTTCAGCGGGGTGCGGAGCTGCTGCCCTCCCATAACCGTGCGGTGAGAAATCTGATGGAATCAACTCTCAGGCGCCGCGGCATAGAGGTTCACCTCGACTCCGCGGTCTCAAAGGTGGCGGAAGGACTGCTTTCCATGGATCATGGTGAACAGTTCATGTGTGATGCCATCATCTGGGTGACTCACGCCAGTCCGCCGGCATGGATCCGCGAATCCGGTCTGTCGGTGGACACGGACGGATTTCTGGCTGTGGGGGCCACTCTTTCCACTCTGTCTCATCCCTACATTTTCGGCGCGGGGGATACGGCATCGGTGCGTCCGTACCCGCGGCCCAAATCCGGGGTGTTCGCGGTGCGTCAGGGCCCTCCGCTGGCCCGGAATATCCGTCTGGCACTCAGGGGCAGGCCCTTGAAGAAATTCCGCCCGCAGAAGCAGTTTTTAAGCCTTATCAGCACCGGGAATCCCTATGCCATTGCTTCCCGCGGTCCATTCGCCTTTCATGGTGAATGGGTGTGGCGCTGGAAGGATCACATTGACCGGACATGGATGGCGCAATACTTCGATCTTCCATCCATGGAGAGCAGCCGGGATCAGAATCTGCCGGATCCCGAGCTGGCGGGCAGCGAAGTGATGGAAAAACTCCGGAGTCATCCGATGCGCTGCAGCGGGTGTGGGTCAAAGGTCGGCAAATCTGTTCTGACCAGGTCCCTGGAGCGGCTTCTCGCCGAAGCATCCGAGCGGGAGACCCGCATCCACAATGCCTTTCAGGCCGCCGAGGATTCAGCAATCGTTTCCATCCCGCCCGGGAAGAAGCTGGTCCAGTCGGTGGATTTTTTTCCCAGTCTGGTGAATGACCCGTACCTTTTCGGACGCATCCTCACTGTTCATGCCCTGAGCGACCTGCATGCGATGGGGGCGGAACCGCATTCGGCCCTCATCAATGCACTGATTCCATGGCAGGAGGAATCCAGACAGGAACACTGCCTGACACAGTTGCTGGCAGGGGTTCTTCATGAACTCGAACTGGTCAATGCGGAATTGCTGGGTGGGCACACCACCGAGTCGGATTCATTGGCAGCCGGCCTGACCGTCAACGGAGTGATTGCGCCCGGGCAGGCGATACCCAAGGGGCCGCTTTCTCCTTCACAGGCCATCATTCTGACCAAACCTGTCGGAACCGGGGTGATTTTTGCGGCGGAGATGCAGTGCAGGGCACGGGGCAGGTCTGTTGAGCAGGCGATTCACTGGATGCTCACCGGCAATGGCCCGGCTGCCGGAATTGCCCGGTCATTCAAAGCCCCGGCTATGACTGACCTCACCGGCTTCGGACTGCTCGGTCACCTGACTGAAATGGGGGATTTCGAAAAGCTCGGAATCGATCTTTTCCTTGATGCCGTCCCGGTCAT
>JAUIAG010000185.1 GCA_030425355.1 Verrucomicrobiia bacterium | reverse complement strand
GGGTTTCTGGTCTGAAAAGCTAGCTCACCTCACTGCATCCTCAGGGCGGGACAGTGTGCTTTGGGGAGCATGTCGGGAAAACACCAAGGGATCACAGTTTTTGGTATATGTGAAAAAAAGTGGCGGAGAGAGGGGGATTCGAACCCCCGACACCCTTTCGAGTGCGCACGCTTTCCAGGCGTGTGCCTTAAACCACTCAGCCATCTCTCCGAGGGTGATTGAGGTACCGGCGGGATATCGCTCCCAACCGGGTCCGGTAATATGGGGAAAGCGGTGGCGATGATCAACCTTTTTTTGGTGTCATCGCTGTCGTCGAAAACGACTGTCCGTTGAGCAGGGTTTGTGTCTGCTGACCGAGGCCGGCGGCGACGGACTCGAACAGCTCCGGGGACTCGGTGTTGAACTCGAACATGTCGTAATGGCAGGGAATGGCGATGGTGGCCCCGATGTCGCGGGCCAGCGTGGCGGCCTGCCGGCCATCGAGATTTCCGGCAACGCGGCGTTCAGGACGACGGCCATTGATCGGTAGGATGGCAATATCAATGCCGAAGGGCCTGAGAATGTCCTCCATCCCGTCAAAATGCATGGTGTCGCCGGAGTGATAGATTGTCCATGGGCCGATCCCGACGACATAGCCCAGGTAGTGGCTGAAACCGCGGTCGTCCCGGTCGATTGATTCATGGGCCGCCGGGACAGCGTGGATCTGAAACGGCCCGGCGGTGAGGGATTCCCCGTCACTGAGCCCCAGGGGCCAGTCGGATTCACAGCCAAGGCGCTGGCAGACAAAATGGCGATTGGCTTCCGGAATGACCATTTTGAGGTTCGGATTGGCTTTGCGAAGCGGGTTCAGGGTCTCTGCATCGAGGTGATCGGTGTGGTTATGCGATGAAGTGACCACGTCGATGAAATCCAGCCTGCCGGGATCAATGACCCTTTCGGTGATCCGCACATGCGGCTTGTCGGTCGAAGCGTATTTTTCAGTCAGGGACTCCGACAGATACGGGTCGAAGAGCAGGGTGCCCCGGGATGAACAGATGAGGAATCCGCTCTGACCCAGCCACCAGATAACCAGATGCTCATCCACCGGCATCGAATCGCGGACAGCCTGGAGGAGCGCATCGTCTTTGAGGCAGGGCTTTTTCATACCCCGAGAATAATCGATCGCTGACCGGGTGGGAATCTGGAAACGGAGAAGGGGACTGGGGAAACGGATTTCCGCCGCCGGGGACAACGCGCTGTCAGCCTGGTTCAGGAATTCGGAGTGGTGGGAGGGGTGCCGGGCATCCGCATCAGTCTGGCGAAGTCGATATTGGGTATGAAGGACTCGAATTTCCGGGCTATGCCCCTTGGCAGCTCGCCCATGCCGGTCATCACCACGTTCCGGAGTTTCAGTCGCGCCCACTTTCTGGCCTCGCCGCGGTGGGATTCATCGGTTCCCTTCATGAGATAGGCCTTGGCGAGGTAGCCGGCGCGGAGTGTCAGCAGCGCGGCACCCATGCCCTGAACCACCGACTTCCCAACCATCGATCCCATCGCCGGGATCGCCTCACCGAATTCAAGGTCCTCGAACTGATCAATCACCACCGCGCCAATCGCCACAAGGAAGTAGATGCGGCCAAGGTCTGTTATCGAGGGACGGATGCCCAGTTCGTCCACCACTTTTTTGACCATGGCAATGTTGATGGAGAGGATCAGAAGCGCATCCATGGGGCCGTTCTGCGAGACAGCGACGGCGAGAAAAGCCATGCGCGCCTTGGTCATGATGATGTCGTCCATCGCGTCCGCCTTGCGGTTGATCAGCTCGCGCAGACAGGTCTCAAGGTCCTTCCGGAAAGTCACATGATATTCCAGCTTCCGCCTTTCCTCATCGCTCAGAACCGCATTTTTAAGGAGGATGCCGGATTTTTTCTGCAGCCATTCCGCATCGGGTTTGCGGTCGGGATTGAGCAGGGGGGTCCAGTCCTGGGTCTGGCGGCGGATGATGGCCATGAGGGGACGGATGCCGAACCAGAAAACCCCGGCACCAAGGCCGAGGTAGAACAGCCACGCAAACACTGCATGGATGGAAGCGAGGTTATTGCCGATGTCGACGATCGACGCCACCACTGCAAGCAGCCCAAGAAATACCACCACAGCCGCAAGCCGTGCAAAATTAGACAGAAGACCCTTCGGCTTCACTCCGGTGTTTTCAGATTCGGTGCTCATCGTCAACTCGTCCCTCGTCTGTATATCGGGCATCATGACAAGCTTTGACGGTAAAAACCAACTGCATTCGAACTTTTTTGCACTTTTCCCCTTAAATCATCACAGCAGTGGAAAAAGTTGAAAAATCCTGTTGACGATTCAGGCCATGGTTCATTAGATTTCACGTCCTCACTTGATTGGGGGTGTAGCTCAATTGGTTAGAGTACCTGCCTGTCACGCAGGTGGTTGCGGGTTCGAGCCCCGTCACTCCCGCCACTTTCCCACTTATTCGTTCTGCGAATTTCCTGTTTTCTCTTCTCTGTCACTGGATTGTCCTGTCCGTCTGTGCCTGCCCGCCTGCCTGCGTTCATTGAACAGTCCGGTGCCAGGCACGTTCGTGCCTGGCACCGACCGGGTTACTGGTTGACTTAAAAAAAATCAGGCGAGGATCCCGGAGACGGGGTGTGCGGGTTCGACGCCGGTGAGGCGCATGTCGAGGCCCTGGAAGGGGAAGCTGAAGCGCCGGTGGTCGATACCGAGGAGGTGGAGCATGGTGGCGTGGAGGTCTCTGACGTGGACGGGGTTTTCGACGGCGTGGTATCCCAGTTCGTCGGTGTTTCCGTAGGAGATTCCGCCCTGGACGCCGCCGCCGGCCATCCACATGGAGAATCCCTTGATGTGGTGATCGCGTCCCGCGCCGCCTTTGCCCTGGAACATGGGTGTGCGGCCGAATTCGCCGCCCCAGATGATCAGGGTGTCATCGAGCATGCCGCGCTGTTTGAGGTCGGTGAGGAGCGCCCAGGTGGGTTTGTCGGTAAGGCCACAGCAGGTGTTCATGTACTGGACCAGTCCGCCGTGGTGGTCCCATCCGCGATGGTAGAGGTGGATGAAGCGGACGCCGCGTTCGGCCAGTCTTCTGGCGAGAAGGCAGTTGGAGGCATAGGATCCGTCGCCCGGAGTGGCGCCGTACATGTCGAGGATATGCTGTGGTTCATCGGAGAGGTCCATCAGTTCGGGGACCGAGGCCTGCATCCGGAACGCCATTTCATAGGCGGCGATCCGGGTCTCAATTTCCGGATTGAGCACCTTCCGGTTGCGGACGCCGTCCAGGGTCCGGATGGCGTCGGTGAGTGAGCGGTCCATGGAGCGGTCGAGGCCCCACGGGTTTCGAACGTAATGAACCGGGTCGCCGGTGTTGTTGAATTCGACGCCCTGGTACCGGCTGGGAAGAAATCCGCTGGACCACTGGCGCGAGGCGATCGGCTGGGGGTTTCGGCCTCCGACGCTGGTCATCACCACAAATCCGGGCAGGTTGTCCGATTCACTGCCCAGGCCGTAATTGATCCACGAGCCCATGGACGGACGTCCACTGATGGCTGACCCGGTATTCATGAAAGTATGCGCCGGGTCGTGGTTGATCTGTTCGGTGACCATCGATTTGATGATGCAGATATCGTCGGCCATCTTCGCATGCCATGGCAGGAAGTCGCTGATGGTCTGGCCATTCCGGCCGTAGCGGCGGAATTCTGTCATCGGCCCCTGCACCCTCAGTTCCTGTCCCTGGAGCTGGGCAATCGGCTGGCCCCGCGTGAAACTCTCCGGCATGGGCTGGCCGTGGAGGTCTGCCAGCTTCTGCTTGAAATCAAAGGTCTCCAGATGGGACGGCCCGCCGGCCATGCACAAAAATATCACCCGCTTCGCCCTTTGCGAATGATGGGGGAATCCCGCCAGGCCCATGCGGCCGGGTGCAGGCTCGTCAGCCGCCATGGCGGAATCCCCCGCCATCAGCGACGCCAGTGCCGCGGAACCCAGTCCAAACCCAGTGTGCCCCAGAAAGGTCCGGCGCTTCATCAGCTTCTCAAAATAATTGTCAGATGTTTCAGGAATCATGATCAGATTTCTCCGTGGTTGGCCGGGGTGTCAGTTGCGCTGGTAGGTTTCGTTGAGATTGAGGATGGCCCGGGCTGTCTGGGTCCATGCCGCCAGTTCAGCCGGGGACTGGTGCCACTCCGATCGGGACAGTCCGATATCGGTGATTTTCTCCGCTTTTCCGGGGTGGGCGAGGAAATATTCGCGCGCATCCGCGAGCAGCTGGGTGAGAACCGGCAGTTCGGTCTCCGGGTCGGGGGAGCGGGAGACCGCCTGCCTGAACATCCACGTGATTTTGAGCCGGTCGTTGTGCAGTCGCTGATTGAGGAGTGTCCGCCCGGCAAAGTGACGGGCCGCTTCGATAAAGGCGGGGTCATTGAGGAGTGTGAGTGAGGCCAGCGGCGTGTTGGATCGGGGGCGCCTTGCCGTGCATTCCTCGCGGGTCGGTGCATCGAAGGCCTTGAGCATCGGGTGCAGGAACATGCGCTGCCAGTGCATGTAGACGGCGCGTTTCCACTGGTTGCGGTCAGTGTCGTGCTGATAGGTCCGCTCCGGGAAATTCAAATGACGATAGTATCCATCGGGCTGGTACGGGCGGATGCTGGTGACCGCCGGCTCATGCACCAGCAGCCCGCTGACTTCCAGCGCCGTGTCGCGGATCATCTCCGCCGGAACCCGGTAGCGGGACTGCCTCGAAAAAAGCCGGTTAAGCGGGTCGGTCTGCCGTGATTCCCCGGATCCGACAGAGTCCTGACGGTAGGTGTGACTCTGCACGATGGTGCGGATCAGATGCCGGATATCCCAGCCGCTTTCCATGAATTCAAGTGCGAGAAAATCGAGCAGTTCAGGGTGTGTGGGCGGCGAGCCCTGGCCGCCGAAATCCTCGAGCGATTCCGAGATGCCGCGTCCCGTCAGCATGTACCAGATGCGGTTGGCGAAGACCCGTGCGGTGAGTTCACCAATCCCGCCTTCCTTCCCGGGGGCGAAGAGCCACCCGGCGAGATCGAGCCTCGATGCCCGGCCAGCGCCGGCTTCGGTTTTGTTCAGGCTCCCCAGAAACTCCGGCACCTCCGGGGTGACCACCGGCCCGGATTCATCGAGCCAGTTCCCGCGGGGGAGGATCCGCATGACCCGCGGCTCCACGCTCTCTGTGACCATGGTCCGCACTTTCTGTGATCTCAGTTCCTCAATGGCGGCTTCAATTTCCGCCGCGCGCCGGTCGGTGCCGGCTGTGCTTTTCGGGCTGCCGTTGAGAATCCTTTTAAGCTGATCCTGCAGGGTGTCGATCCGCCGCTGTCGTGACACCGGGATCACGTCCATCTCCGGCGGTCGCTTCGTGGGCAGCGAATTGGTTCCCTCGCGAAAATGGCGCGCCTCGTCCACATCGGCAAAGAACGCCGCCATCGAATAGAAATCCTTCATGGTGTAGGGATCGTATTTGTGGTCGTGACACTGGGCGCAGCCGAGGGTCGATCCGAGCCAGACGGACGAGACATTGCGGACGCGGTCGGCGGCGTAGATGGCGAGGTATTCCTTCGGCTGCAGGCCGCCCTCGTGGGTGGTCTGGAGGAGGCGGTTGTAGCCTGTGGCGATCTTCTGTGCGGTCGTGGGTTCGGGCATCAGGTCGCCGGCCAGCTGCTCCGCACTGAACCGGTCCAGGGGCATGTTCCGGTTGAAGGCATCGATCACGTAATCCCGATAGGCGGCGATGTTGTGGTCCTGATCGCCGTGGTATCCGACCGTGTCGGCGTAACGGACCAGATCCAGCCACCATGTGGCCATCCGTTCCCCGTAGGCCGGACTGGAAAGCAGCTCCCCGACGAGGGACATCCATGCCTGCTCATCGGGGGCAGCCGCAAAAGCGTCCACGGCGGATGGCGACGGCGGCAGGCCGGTCAGATCAAAATAAAGCCTCCGCACCAGCGTCACCGGATCGGCCCGGTCGGAAAAATTCAGCCCCGCCTCATCGAGTTTCCTGCCGACAAACCGGTCGATGGCTGTTGCCGACGGCAGCTCCGCGGCGGCTCGGGACTCCGGCACTGCCCGTGGTTGCGGGGGCTCCCATGCCCAGTGGGTGGCGTAAACAGCGCCCTGTTTGACCCATGTTCTCAAAAGGTCCTTCTGCTCCGCCGTGAGGGACTTGCCCGAATCCGGCGGCGGCATCACATCGTCCTCATCCTGTGTGAAGATCCTCGCGATCATCTCCGATGCCTCCGGATTTCCGGGGACGATGGCGGCGGTCCCGCCTGAATCTGAATTGGCGGTGGCTCCCTCCAGGGTGTCGAGCCGGAGATCGGCCTTCCTCTCTGACCGGTCCGGGCCATGGCAGAAAAAACAGTTGTCGGAAAGAATCGGGCGGATATCGCGGTTGAAATCAATGGTGGCCGGGGTCTGGCTGGCGCCGTCGTCCGCAGCACCAGCCCGTCCAGGGGCCAGTCCGCCAATCACCGCGGCCACAGTCACCGTCAACGCCATGGCTGCCCCCGGCCGCCCGTGGGCATGACACGCCCTGGCGCGGAAATTCCGGAAAAGAAACTGGATCATGAGTATTCCTTACCAGAAATCCGCAAGAGACGGAAGTGTGCGGCGTACTAAAGTTGTCGCATTTCCCGGATCTTTTCGATGATCCGGGGTGGGTCCGGAAATTCCCCCGTTTCCTTTTTCGAATAGATGAGCGTTCCGTCGATCACGACCTCGAAGACGCCGCCGGTGGACGGAATCAGCTCGAGGCTGGTGATGTCCCGTTTGAACTTGAGAATTTTCTGAGTCAGGCCGACCGCCTGCGGTTCATAGTTTCAGACCGCGCAGTATTCGATGGAAATTTTCACGTCCGGTATGGTGCGGCGGCCGGTGCGGCACGTCAACCAGGCAGGGCGGATGCGGCGATTATGCAGTTGATTTCACTCATGCGGCTGGCCTAAATATTTCCATGTTCCTGAAAATGTTGAATTCCCGGCCATTCCGGCCATTGGGCGTGGCGGCCGCGGTGGCGGCGGCTTCCATCTCCATCCAGACGGCGACCAGCCAGAGCTATGCGGAAAAGGCGGCCGATTCGATACGGTCACTGCCCGGTTTCGAAGTCGAACTTGTCTACAATGTCCCGCAGGAGAGCCAGGGCTCATGGGTGGCCATGACTCTGGACGACAAGGGACGGTTCATCGTCTCCGATCAGTATGGAAAACTTTACCGGGCTGTGGTGCCGGCTGCCGGAAAATCCGGCGATGTGGCGGTGGAGCCCATCGATCTCGACATCGGCGGCGCCCAGGGGCTGCTCTACGCCTTCGACAGCCTCTATGCCGTTCTCAACACCGGTGACCACGGCGGACGCGGTCTCTACAGGATCCAGGACACCGACGGCGACGACACTTTCGACAAGGTCTCACTCCTCAAGAAATTCGAGGAGCAGGGCGGGGAACATGGCCCGCACGCGGTCATTCCCGGTCCCGATGGCGAGTCCCTCTACATTGTGGTGGGCAACCAGACCGCGCTGCCACAGTACGATCACAGCTTCGTGCCGCCGGTGTGGGGTGAGGATCTCATTCTTCCCCGCATCTACGGCCGCGGGTTCATGCGCGGCGTCCTTGCGCCCCGCGGATGGATCGCCAAAACCGACCCGGTCGGCGAAACATGGGAAATCATCGCCACCGGATTCCGGAATGAATACGACGCCGCCTTCAACCGCCACGGCGAACTTTTCACCTACGACGCCGACATGGAGTGGGATATGAACACACCGTGGTACCGTCCCACCCGCGTCAATCACGTGGTCCGCGGCGCCGAATTCGGATGGCGCAACGGCTCCGGCAAATGGCCGGAATACTACGCCGACAGCCTCCCTGCCACTGTCAACATCGGCCCGGGTTCACCCACCGGTGTCGCCTTCGGCTACGGCGCGAAATTCCCCGCCAAATATCAGGACGCCTTCTACATCTGTGACTGGAGCTACGGAAAGCTCTACGCTGTCCACCTCGATGAGGACGGCTCAACATACTCCGGAAGCTTCGAGGAGTTCGTCACCGGCTCGCCGCTGCCACTCACCGATATCGTGGTCCACCCCGGCGATGGAGCGCTTTACTTCACCGTCGGCGGACGCCGCACCCAGTCGGCTCTCTACCGCGTTGTCTACACCGGGGACGCCTCCACCGCCCCGTCGGCTCCAGCCGATGATCCGGCTGCGGCCCGTGCCCGCGAACTCCGCGAATCCCTCGAGTTCTTCCAGCGCCCCGGCGCCCCCGACCTCGGCATCAACTTCGCATGGCGCCATCTCAATAACCCGGACCGGTTCATCCGTTCCGCCGCCCGCACGGTTCTTGAGCACCAGCCCATTTCCAAATGGCTCGACCGCCTCACCAATGAAACCAGCCCCGCCCGGAAGCTGGCTGCCGGCCTCGCTCTCGCCCGCGTCGGCGCCCGCGATCTCAAAGGCCGTCCGGAAAGCGCCTTGAAAAACCTCCAGAACCAGATTCTGGCCGCCGTCGATTCCGTTGATTTTGACGAACTGCCCCTGCAGCTGCAGCTCGAGGCCCTGCGTGTCCAGTCCCTCGCCTTCATCCGCCTCGGCGAGCCCAGCGGCGAATGGAAATACAGAATTTCCGGCCACATCGAAAGTCTGCTCCCCTCCGAACATCGGGAAATCAACTCCGAGGGACTGCAGATCCTCGTCTACCTCCAGAGCCCGAAAGCCGCCCAAATCGGCGTGGAACTGCTCGAGGCCGCTCCCAGCCAGCAGGAGCAGATCGACTACGCCAAATCACTCCGCCTCCTCCGCGCCGGATGGAATGATGATCTCCGCAAGCGCTACTTCAGCTGGTTCCCCAAAGCCTTCGGATACCGCGGCGGCGCCAGTTTCTCCAAGTTCGTCGAGTCCATCCGCAACGACGCCGTCGAAGGCCTGACTCCCGCCCAGAAAGCCTCCGTCCAGGAAATCCTCGACCGTCAGCCCGAATCGAAGAACCCGCTCCAGGTCATGGCCGAATCCCTCGTCGGCCGGTCCTTCGTCAAGGAATGGACACTCGATGAACTCAGCGCCAAAGCCGGCACGGACCTCAAAAACCGCGATTTTGATAATGGCCGCAAAGTCTTCGGTTCAGCCGGCTGCTTTGCCTGCCACCGCTTCGGTCAGGACGGCGGAGCCCTCGGCCCCGACCTCACCGGCGCCGGCGGACGCTTCAGCCCGCATGACCTCCTCGAATCGATTATCTACCCCGAGAAAGAAGTCAGCGACCAGTACGGTCAGGTCGTCATCACCCTCGATGACGGATCCCAGGTCACCGGACGCATCGCCAACCTCAGTGGCAAAAACCTCATGGTCAATACCGACATGCTCAACCCCGCCGACATGGCCGGCATCAACCGCGATAAAATCAAATCCATCGAACCATCCAACCTGTCCATGATGCCCCCCGGGCTCCTCAACCTCCTCAAGGAAAATGAAATCATGGACCTCGTCGCCTACCTGCTCTCCGGCGGTAACCCCAGAGACCCCATGTTCCAGCAGTAAAAAGCAGGAAACTGACTGCCACTCAGGCAACAGAAAAATCTCACAAAGCAAAAAACCCGCTGCCTATTGCAGCGGGTTTTTTGTGATGTGGAAGTCTCAGCCTATGATGTTCGTAACTCTCTTCCAGCCGCTCAGCGCATTGCAAAGATGTTACAAAAACAATTTCAAGCCTGCATTGCCCTCCCGGTCGCGTTCGAGAAGTGCTTCGGCAGGTGAATCATGGACACTATGGACTATTCCATCAGTATTGATGAGAAGGCATGGGCCTATGCCTTTTTTATCTTCAGCTGTTTCCTCAAAACGGGATGCTGGACCGAAAAACCTGTCCCCGGGAGAATAATCACCAGGGTTCGAGCTTTGCATGTCATGGAGGATTCTGGAGCGGGTTGCTGCCACCGGGTAGAGTTCGTCATCACTGAATGTGCCGCTTTCATATCTCTCCCAGACTTCTCTCCATATTGGTCTGACGTTCTCCGGTATTTCATTCTCTCCGTTGTCCGTGTGCATGCTCGGATAAAGGAATGCTGCAGCCATCCAGACCGCATGCAGCTTCTGTCTGCTCAGGTGTTCAGGACTTGAAGCTGTCTGGATTTTTCTTTCAGCTTCATTGATGTTCCCGGGTATCGGTGATCCTGCTGCAGTTTCCGGTTTCATAATCTTAAGCTTTTTGGCCTCGTCACTATACATTCTTGAAATGTCTGGAATCAATCGAATAATTGTTTTTTGACGTTGAAAGACTGCGCTTTTGTAAAGCACTCAATGACCTTCAAATCAGAAAAATTTTTCAATAGATGAATTATCTGAACCCGGTGGCCGCATGTCGGATGTTGCTATGGTTTTAACAAGAGCTTCTGATTGGGGTTTCCGTGCTTCGGGAAAGATATGAATGATTGCTTCAGGCTGCTGTTGCAGTGCTTCATCATCAGGTATAGCCTTCAACCGGGATGAGTGATAACCTGACGCCTGAAAAGCGCAGCTGGAACATGAGCCGGATCCGCGCGAAAGACACAAAACCTGAGCTCACGGTCCGTTCAATGCTCCATCGGGCCGGATATCGCTTTACGGTCAACGGCGAGCTGAACAGAATTCTTCCCGGAAAACCTGATATCGTGCTGCCACGTTACCGGACAGTGGTGTTTGTTCACGGATGTTTCTGGCACCAGCACCCAGGTTGTAAAGCTGCAAAAATTCCGAAGAGCAGTTCAACCGGCATCGACTGG
>JAUIAG010000482.1 GCA_030425355.1 Verrucomicrobiia bacterium | reverse complement strand
CGCTCACATCGGATGGCTGCTTTTCCGTCTGAATCCGGTGCCGCCATTTGATAACGTCGCCGATCTCCGCAAGGACAAGCTCGTCATGTGGCAGTATCGCAACTGGAAATGGGTCGGCATCCTTGCCGGATTCGGTCTGCCGGCTCTCCTCGGCTACCTCTGGGCCGGCGCAGCCGGTGCATGGGCCGGGTTCCTCATCAACGGTGTTCTCCGGGTATTCGTCGTGCAGCACACCACCTTCTTCATCAACTCTCTCTGCCACACCATCGGCAAGCGTCCCTACTCGACCGAACACAGTGCCCGCGACAGCTGGATCATGGCCCTCTTCACCTTCGGCGAGGGATACCACAACTACCACCACGAGTTTCAGCACGACTTCCGCAACGGCGTGAAGCCATGGCAGTTCGACCCGACCAAGTGGACAATTCTTCTGCTCAACAAATTCGGCATGGCCTCCAATCTCAAGCGCGTTCCCGCCGAGAAGATCATGCTGGCTGAGATCCGCGAAAAGCAGCGTCTCATCGAGAAAAAGCTGGCCCGCAAGTCCATCTCCATCCCGGCCAAGCATCAGCATCTGCTGGAGACTGCGTCTCAGAACCTCGCTCAGGCCGCCAAAGTCTGGGAGGAAAAGAAACGCCTCTACCTTCTTGCAACACAGAAGGGATTCCAGGCCTCCCGTGAGAAACTGGCAGCCGTCCGTCATGATCTCGAAATGCTCAAGCAGGACCTCGATCACTCCACAGCCGAGCTGATGGCAGCTGTCCGCGAATGGACCGAGGCGCACAAGCTGGTAACTTCCAGTCTGCCCGCCTGATTCAGTTCCATAAATTTTTACTGATCAACACAACCCCGCCGGTGAACCACCGTCGGGGTTTTTCGATTTATTGAAGCCGGGATTTCCGCCCGCAGGCAGTCTTGTCGGGGGTGATGCGATCCGTCACGAAGCGCCCAGCAGAGCGAGGCCTTCGACTGTCGGTGGACCATTTCGTCATGGTCCCCGGCTTGGCCATCACCGCGCCATCCATGACCGGAGTCAGTGACTCAATCCCGGTGACCGATTCGGCATCATCAGGCCTGCGCCTGGCTGATTCTCCATTCCCCGATAAGTCGCCTTCCTGATCTGGTGCCACTTCCGGATACCGGTTGGTCAGATGCCGGGTTGAGTGGAGAGTTAAAGCTCACAGGCGATAAATTCATTGAGACCTGAACTTCACTGGATGATAATCGCCGTGTAACCCATGAAGTGAGGAAGCATGGATACCCGTTTGGAACAATGCATCCGGCTCGCCGGAATGGCGCCCGGTATCGTTATTATTCCCATTGTAATTGTCCTGATGGTGATCGCCCTGAAATGGGCTGGTGCGGCAGGCTGGGCAGGACAGACCCGTGAGTTGCGTAGGCAGATGGTATCCCTGAGCGGCACAGCCACGAAAACAAGGATCGATTCCCATCAGCTTCAGCACCTGCCCGGCCCGGTGGAAAAATACTTTCGTGCCGTGCTTGTCGATGGCCGAAAACCAGTCTCCATCGCCCGCTTCACCCACACAGGCACAATTAACATGGCCGATGAAAAGACCGGTCAGGACCGCTGGAAACACTTCCGGTCCCGGCAGCTGGTCACAACGACAACACCCGGCTTCGACTGGGATGCCCGCGTCGCTCTGGTGCCGGGA
>JAUIAG010000481.1 GCA_030425355.1 Verrucomicrobiia bacterium | reverse complement strand
GCCGGGGGATAGAGGCGGCCCTCTCTGTCGCGGATGACGAAAGCCGCGGTGGCCGGTTTCCCCTGTGTATCCCGGACTGCGAATCGAACCGGCACTGCCGCGGCGACCTCAAACTCGATTTCGGCCCTGGCCCATCCGGACCCCTCCGAATCAGCTGTGCGAAGTTCGATCCAGTCCACTTCCGCCCGACCCTTCGAGTGCCCGGGATCAAGGCGGATGGAGGTGAGTTCACCCTCCACGGGAAGCGACAGAGTGTATTCCCCCCAGTCCCGGCCATTGCCGTGAACAGCTATGGCATTCTGGTGAGCTTCGTCCGGATGCGGACGGCTTTCCGTCATCCAGAAAACCTGCCACATGCCGTCCTCATGGGGTCTGGCCCGGAACGAAAGAATCTTTTCTCCAGGAGCCATCCGGACAGCTGCCCCAAGAAACGGATCCCCGCCCTCACTGTTGATGACCATCACGCCATCCTCCGTGCGGGCGCTGCACTCATTCCATGGACTCCATCCCTCGAGCCCGTCGGTGAATTCCCAAATCTTCTGCTGTAGATGCCCGCCCGTCCCCGGAAGGCTGCGATTCCCGGCACTGAAGGCAATGCGGGCTTTGTGCCGGCCCCGTTCCTTTGCCCAGATCTGCACGATCCGGTATTCCAGACCGAGTCCCGAGAGGGCCGGCTTCATCGGCCGTCTGTCGTAGGCTTCGATGTCGATCCAGCGTTCTTCCACCTTTTCGGGCGGGCTTCCGTGAAGTGGCCGGGCCCCAGGACTGTCAACCCGCAGCACCTCGCGGCTTCCGGTGTGGTTGATCACCTTCACCGGAAAAGCCTGCCATCCCTGCTCCAGCAGCCTCGGCCGCTTCGCCGCTGGAATGAACTCAATCGGCATCCCGTTTTCCGGCCCATCCAGCACCACCGCGCCAAGGCACAGAGGATCCAGCAGGGACTCAATCCGGTCAATGACCGCCCGGCCGTTTTCAAGGCCCCGCAGGGATTCCAGTTCGGTCCTGATCTCCGGAGCCACCGGGTGGCCAATAAAGTCCATGGCCTCCACCAGTCTTGAAACCTGCGCCCAGAGCGGCTGGACATCCGATTCACCCAGTCCGGAAGGAGGCAGCGCCGCCCGCCCCGTCAGCGCCACCATCATCAGCCCCGCCAACAGGGGGACAGGTACTTTTTGCCTGAAGAAGCGGCAGGGATCGTGAGCGGATTTCATCGGAGTTTTCATATGGCAAGGGTATTGGACCGCGCTGGAACCGAATCAGGGTCGGGCGATCAGGGTTTCAGACACAAATCATATTCCCATTCCCGCTCCGGAATCAAGATGCGAGGAGTGACAGGCACTTTCAGCATATTCTGGACAAGGTTTGCAATGGCTCCGGAAGCAGGTATGGCTGTCACAATGAAGACGGACGACATTGATTCGGGATCGACGGAGGTGCGGGGACAGTCCTCCCACGACTCGCTGGCAGCACGGGTCCGGAACGGCATCCAGGGAATGATGCTGGGTGATGCACTGGCCATGCCGGTTCACTGGTACTACGATACCGCGGCACTTGTCGGGGACTACGGACGTATCACCACCATGGTGGCTCCAAAAAATCCTCACCCGGGCAGTATCCTCTGGAGGAGCAGCTGGGACAGTCCGCAGCCCCAACTGGACATCCTTCACGATCAGCGGCCC
>JAUIAG010000184.1 GCA_030425355.1 Verrucomicrobiia bacterium | reverse complement strand
ACGTGGGTCTTGGCCCGGTCCTTGCGCAGGTGTTCGCGGACTTTCTTGTAAACCTCGTTCTGGTCCCGGCGCATTTTCATGTCGATGAAATCGAGGACGATGAGGCCGCCGATATTTCTGAGACGCAGCTGCCGGCAAATCTCCTCGGCCGCCTCGAGGTTGACGTTGAGCATCGTGCTGGTCTGGTCCTTGCCGTTCTTGTGGCGGCCGGTATTGACGTCCACGGCCACCAGGGCTTCAGTTTCATCAAAGACAATATATCCGCCGCTCTTCAGGTGCACCTGCCGGGCAAAAGTGCTCTCCAGCTGCCGGGTCACATTGAAGCGGTCGAAGACTGACTGCATGTCATTGTAGTGGACCACCTTGGAGACCGACCGCTTTGAGATCTTCTCCACAAGGTCGCGAATGCGCTTGTACTGGTCGGCGTCATCCACGACGATCTTGTTGATCTCGTCGGTGAGAAAATCGCGGACCGTCCGGCCGATCAGATCCGGTTCCTGGTAGACGCAGCTGGGCGCCTTGGTGTTGCTGATCTTGTCCTGGATGGATTTCCATTGTTCGAGAAGCCACGCGAGATCGCGCACGAAATAGCGGAGTTTCTTGCCTTCGCCGGCGGTGCGCATGACGACTCCCATGCCCTCGGGTATGGTCAGTTTGTTGAGGATCCGTTTCAGGCGCTGCCGCTCCTCCTGCGACTCGATCTTGCGGGAAATACCGCTCTGATCCGAGTTCGGAAGCAGGACCAGATAGCGCCCGGGTATGGAGAGGTTGGTGGTGACCCTCGGGCCCTTGGTGCCGATCGGCCCCTTGGTGACCTGAACGATGATTTCCGCGCCGGGCGGGTAGAGTTCGGGGATGTCCTTCTGGGTGATTTTCTTGCGCTTTTTCTTCCGGCCCTTGTCCTTCTCGCGTTCCACGACCTCGAAGCTCTTGTCCAGATTATTCGGGACGATATCCCAGTAGTGGAGGAAGGAATTCTTCTCCCAGCCGATGTCGACGAAGGCGGCCTTCAGACCGTCTTCAAGGTTGCGGACAATTCCCTTGTAGATACTGCCCGCCATGCGGAGGGAGTCCGTGCGTTCGATATTGAACTCCTCGAGCTTGCCTTCCTCGAGAATCGCAACCCGAGTCTCAAGAGATTCCACGTTGATGATGACATCCGTTTCGGTCTCGACATTGTTGATGATCTTCTTGACCTTCTTGATGGCCTTGCGGGCCGTTGCGGTGACCTTGCTGACAATGGTCCGGGAGTTGTTGATGTTCCTCTCGATGTCATCGATGGGTTCACGGGTTGCCGATTCATCGGCCCGGTCATCATCGAGGCATTCCTCGTCGGCGACCTTTTCCAGTGTCTCGTCATCAATGTCGGCGGGGAGCCTGTGTGCCAGGTTCTCAGCACGGTTGATCTCATCCTCATGTCGGGACGGGGAGAAAACCGGTTCATCACCAGAGGTCTGTTCAAGCACATCCTGCCGTGCCTGTTCGGCTGCCTTGGTAGCCTTGGAGCCGAGTGCCCGCCGCCTGGTGCCCTTGGTGGTGGGCTTGAAGCGGTACGAGTTCTTTTTTCGACTCGAGTAACTTTTCGAATTCATAGGTGGTCAATAATTTCTGCGGTATGCATAGATGTTCTGGAGGACCCCTGCCGCGATCCAGACAGAAATGCCCGCGGATCCTCCATGACTGAGTAACGGAAGAGGGAGGCCGGTGACGGGTGTCAGTCCGACATTCATTCCGATGTTGATAAAAATCTGGCTGAACCACAGCGTGGTGATTCCGATGGCCAGTAACTTGCCCAGGCGATCGCGTGCCTGGCCGGCTACGCGGATTCCGGAAAATAGCAGGGTCCCGTAGAGGGTGAGAATGACCATGCTTCCAAGGAACCCCTGTTCCTCCGCGATAACCGAGAAAATGAAATCGTTGTGGGCGACGGCATTGGGCAGGTACCCAAGCTCGATCTGTGTGCCCCGCCGCCATCCCTGGCCGAAGAGCCCTCCGGAGCCGACGGAGATCATCGCCTGATTGACATTGTAGGAATCATTGAACTGCTCGCGCTCAAGCCGCCTTTTCTCCTCCGGTGACGCATTGCGGGGGGCGTAATCCACGTGGAAAAAAACCTTGAGGCGCCGCTTCTGATATTCCTCCAGTTTGATGAACTGGAACTTCGAGGGCATGTAGAGCACTTCCACAACAAGGAGTATGATGAGGAGTGCCACGGCACCGATAAACTTGAGCAGGAACCGTGTTGGAATGCCCGCGATGAACATGATGGCCATGCCGACCGGGAAAAGCACGATCGAGGATCCAAGGTCCGGTTCCTTGAGGATGATGACGAAAGTCAGGCCGATGATGCCGAGGCAGGTGAAGAAGGTCCGGCCGCTTCGCAGATCCAGGTTGGGACGGCTCAGGAAGAAACTGAGCAGGAGAATCATGGTGAGCTTTGCCAGTTCCGAGGGCTGAAACTGCACGATCCCGAAGTCCAGCCACCTTCGGGCGCCGTTGACCTTGACGCCGATTCCCGGTATTAGCACAAGTATCAGCAGCAGAAGGGAAAATCCGTAAATCGGGTAGGCCCAGCGGCTGAAATCCCTGTAGTCCACGAAGTTGATGACCATGGCAAGGACCATCCCGATGATAAAGTAGACGAGCTGCCCCCGGGTCAGTGCGATATTGCCGGTGGTTGCGCTGAAGATGGATGCCAGTCCGATGGCGGCGAGAAGCATCACCGCAATCCACAGGGACCAGAGCACCCGCTGATGTCTTTCAGCGGACTGTCTTGGGGCATTGAGCTGGATGGTGGACTGGTTCACGGGTATCGGTTCGACGGGGTGCCGGAGTTCCCGTCATTGGAGCTGGTGAGAATATTATGCCTCAGGAGCTGGTTGCTGTTGTAAAATTTGCGCTGGATTTCACGATAGATGGATGCGGCGACCGGTGCACAGGTGCGGCCGCCGGAGTCGCCGTCCTCGACCATGACAACCACCACAAAGCGGGGGGCCTCCACCGGTGCCAGACTGGCAAACCATGTGGTGCGCCGCTGGGTGGAAACGGCCGTGCCGGTCTTGCCACCGATACTCATTCCCGGCACGTTGGCAAGATGGCCGGTGCCGTCGCGGTCCACCACGTCGGCGAGCAGGGCCCTGTTCAGGTAGTCAATAGTGCGGTCCTTGAAAGGGAAGTAGCCAAGGGACTGGGGAGGGAACTCCCAGACACGTCCGGATTCCGGACCTTTGCCCTGTGCCTGGATACTTGAGACCAGCCGGGGTTTGGGGATCTTTCCGCGGTTGGCGATGCACGCCATCATCTGGGCAATATGCAGAGGTGTGACATCAATCTCGCCCTGACCGATGGAGAGGTTGGCGGTGCGCCCGAGGGTCCAGCCATAGGTGCTGTGCTTTTCAATATACTCGTCGGTGGGAAGTATCCCGCTGGCCCCCTGCATGATCGGGAGGCTGGTGCGGTCGTCGAATCCGAACAGGTCGGCCATCTCCACCATTTTCTCCCGTCCGAGGCGAAGGCCCGTCTCCACGAAGTAATAATTACTGGATTTCTTGAAGGCATCGACGAGGTTGTAGCTTCCGGCCGGAGCGGTGTCCTTGATGTTGATGAGACCGGATCCGTGACCCCGCCGGAAGACCTTGGATGTCTCGATCAGTTGGTCCGGATCGAAATCCGGATCCTCGAGCAGTGCCATGGCCACGACTATTTTGAACACCGAGCCGGGCTGGTATCGCTCACTGGTGCAGCGGTTGCGGAAGGTTTTTTCAATCGGGTCATTGTATTTCTGCCACAGCGGGGTGGAGATGGCCGGCACGAAGTCATTGGGGTCGAAACCGGGCACGGAGGCGAGAGCGAGGAGGTTCCCGTTGGACGGCTCCATGACCACTGCGGCGCCGCGGGTATTGGGCATGGCATCCTCCAGTGCCTCCTGCGCCACCCGCTGGATGTCGGCATCAATGGTCAGGTGGATATTGCTCCCGGGAGTGGGCTCGGTGGAAATGCGGCTGTCTGTGCGGTATCCAAGGTAGTTGACGGTGACATTCATGACCCCCGGTTTACCTTTCAGTTCCTCCTCAAAATATTTTTCGAGGCCGGTGCTGCCTTCGAAGTCGGGGAGCTGATATTTGGTGGAAAGTGTGGTGTCCTTGCGATGGCCGGAGATCCGGGTCATGTGCCCTATGGTCTGTGAGGCGAGGTTCCCGAACGGGTATTTCCGCATCGGCTGTTCATCGATATCGAATCCCGGGGGAATCTCGGTTGTCTCGAAGAACCGGGTTGCATGCGAGAGGGATATATCCGTCATCACCGCCAGCGGCATGGACAGTTTCTGGTTGTAGTGGTTCTCGAACTCCCTCCTGGAAATGCTCAGTTCCTCGCCCATGATTTCGCTCATCTGCCTGAGCAGCCGGTCCATCACATTGAAGCGGGCGTCCCGGTTGATCTGGGCTCTTTCAGCAGAGGTCAGTCCGCGCAGCCGTCCTTCCTGGGCCTGGATCCTGTCCAGCGTGGCCTGTTTGACCGGGCCGTATTCATCCTGATATAGCTCCCGGAGTTCCTCGAGGTAGAGGTTGAGGGTGAAGCTGGTGCGGTTGTCGGCCAGCGGCAGTCCCTGGGAGTCGAGAATCTTTCCGCGGACAGCCGGAATCCTCACCGTCACGTGATACTGCTCATCCTTGCGCTCAGTATACAGGTCTGCATTGACGATCTGCACCCGCCAGAGTCCGATCGACAGAATCAGCAGGCCAAGGAACATCAGCCCCGCCATGATCAGCAGCTTCCTGTCACTGGATTGATCTGTCACTCTTTCAGCCATGAAGCGGGTCGGTTATCATTTCCCGTTGGGACGTGTGATTCAGATAATTGTTCATCATTTCATTCTCTCTGATGATCATCCGCGACTGATTTCCCGGATTTCGCGGGGCTCGGTGTGATAAACCGGCTTGAACCGCATCGAGCCGAGAATGATGTCCATGACCCGCTGAAAAACAGGTGAAAGCGCACCCGTCACCAGACCGGAAAGCAGGATGGAAACAGCAATGCGCCACCCTCCCAGCGGATTCTGGTTCAGAATGGCTGTGAAGGTGACCGCCGCCAGCGGGAAACTCGTTCCCATTATAAATCCGGGGGCGAAGATGGAAAGAAATCTGTCTCCGGCGAAGTTGCGGTAGGCGCGTCCGGCACCGAAGGTTGCCAGTCCGAGGGCGAGTATGGAAAGGCCGAGAGGATTCAGGGACAGACTGTCGATCCAGAAGCCGGTAATGACGCACAGGATCCAGGCCACCGGCGCCGGCTGGCGGATGACCGCGTAGGTGAGGACGAGGCACGGAAACCAGATGTATCCATGCATCCAGAGCAGAATTCCGTCGAATGTCACCTGCAGGCAGACCAGCAGGTAGGAGGCGATGATAAGGGTAGTCAGTTCAAAACTGTTCATCGCCTGCCTCCCTGTCCTGCCAGTCCCTGATGACCATGACGTGTTCCAGCGAACTCATTTTCACGGCAAGTCTGACTCTGGACTGTTTGTAAAGTCCGTATCCGACCGTTTCGCTGTCGAGGACCTGGCCGATACGTATTCCACGGGGCAGTCCGCCGCCGAGGCCGCTGGTGATGACCCAGTCACCCTGTTCCGGATTCGAGTAGCTGGGGAGATAATCCAGATCCACAATCATCGGGTTAACCCGGTTGGAGTTGTTGATCTGGATAATGCCCGCTTCACGGCTTTCGTAGAGCATGGCACCGACCTTGCACTTTTCATCGCCGAGGAGCTGGACCTTGGAGAGTGCCCCCTGAACCTCAATGATTCGCCCGACCAGTCCCTGTGGGGTGACCACCGGCATACCGATCCGGACCTGCTCACGGCGACCGACATCGATGGAAATGGTCCGCCACCAGTTTGCCGGGTCGCGGGCGATGACCCGCGCCGCCACCAGATCCCAGCGCTCCCAATCCGGAAACCGGACGAAGTCGGCGAGGATATTGTATTGACGGATCGCTTCCTCCGCTTCCTGCTGGCGCACCCGCAGTTCCTGGATTTCGGCCTCGAGTTCGAGGTTCCTTTTGCGAAGTTCATCCGCGGATTTTGTCGCCCGACTCAGCGAGTCCATCGAATCCGCAACTTTTTTCTTGGTGGTGAAGAAGGGGAGGAACAGTCCGGTGCCGACTTCCTTGAGGCGGGTCGAAGGTTTGCTGGGAAGTAAAAGAAGAAGGACGGCAATAGCAATTGCCGCAACTGCGCTGATGACATAAGACTTCTTCAATGCCTTCCTTCCGTTCCTGAACGGTCCAGCCGATCAGTTCCGAAGACATTCCGAAGAGCGCTTCCGCCCTGACTGGGTCCCGCTGAATCCCGTGCCGGTATCCTTCAGGGAAACCGTCGGAGACCTGCGGGTCGCCGGTCAGTTTGACTGAGTGACTCTCTTGAGCAGGTCCAGCTGACTCAGGACCCTGCCTGTTCCTTCAGCCACACCGGTCAGCGGGTCATCCGCTATGTGAACGGGGAGGCCGGTTTCCTGGGAAATCAGGCGGTCAATTCCTCGAAGCAGGGCTCCACCCCCAGCCACCACAATTCCCCGGTCTACCAGGTCTGCGGCGAGTTCAGGCGGACACCTTTCCAGAGTAATCCGGATGGATTCCAAAATGCTCGACAAGGGCTCTCTCAGCGCGTCCCGGATTTCTTCCGATCTGACGACGATTGTTTTGGGCAGGCCGGCACCCAGGTCGCGGCCTTTGACTTCGATGCTGAGTTCTTCCTCGAGGGGGAAGGCCGAGCCGATGGACTTCTTGATGTCCTCGGCGGTGCGTTCCCCGATCATGAGGTTGTAGGCTCTTTTCATGTAGGCGATGATCGTCTGGTCGAATTCGTCGCCGCCGACTCTGAGACTGCGGCTGAAGACAATTCCCGCCAGGGAGATGATGGCGATTTCACATGTTCCACCGCCGATATCCACGATCATGTTCCCGGCCGGTTCATGAACCGGGAGCCCGACTCCGATGGCCGAAGCCATGGGCTGTTCAATAAGATAGACCTCCCGGGCCCCCGCATGGGTCGCGCTGTCTTTGACTGCCCGTTTTTCCACTTCGGTGATGCCGCTGGGGACGGCGACCACCACGCGCGGAGGAATCAGTTTGTTGTTGTGAACCTTCTGAATGAAATGCCGAAGCATCGCCTCCGTGATCTCGAAATCGGCGATGACACCGTCCTTCATTGGACGGATGGCGATGATGTTCCCCGGGGTCCGGCCCAGCATCCGCTTGGCTTCCTCACCCACGGCCAGAGGGATATTCGTCCCCGCCTGGATGGCCACCACGCTGGGTTCCCTCAGGACAATACCCTGATCCTTGACATAAACCAGGGAGTTTGCTGTTCCCAGGTCGATGCCAATATCATTTGAAAAAAGCCTCTTTATTTTCTCAAGCATTCACACTTGACCCAAGCCGTCATCTAATCCAATTTTCAGGCACGTGGTCAAGCAATTAAGAAGTGGAGGCGCCGTGGATTGTCAACCTCAGTGGCGATCCCCACATTTCTCATGTCCCGGGCCATCCGGGACGCTGATGGTCTCCGCACTTTTGGCCATTTTCGCAGTTTTCGGCGTCATTTCTGCCCATTCCTCCGGGGAATCCCCCAGGTTCGATGACTTCCTCAGGTTCGTCGAGACGCCTGATGGCGGCGGCATGGTGCAGACCAGTATTGTCACTTATCGCGATCTCCGGGGCACAGAGGTGCAGCTCATCGGCGCGGTGCATGTCGGTGAAAAGGAGTATTATCGTGAGCTTCAGAATCGTTTTGGATCCCTCGATGCGGTTCTCTATGAGATGGTGAAACCGACAGAAGCCACGGCCGATTCACTGCGCGGGTCGAACAGCAGCGTCAGCGGGCTGCAGCGACTGATGAAAACCGCCCTCGGTCTTGAGTTTCAGCTGGATGCCATTGACTACACCCCGAAACACTTCATCCACGCTGACATGACGCCCGATTCATTTGCCAGAGCGCAGAAAGAGCAGGGGGAATCGCTTGCCGGGCTGATGTTCAAGGCAATGATGGAGCAGCAGGCAACACTTTCACCGGGCGACACTATCCGTGAGAATCTGCGGTTTCTCGCCGCCATCACCAACAGGAACCGGACCAAAGCCCTCAAGATGTATCTTGGCCGACAGATTGGTGACATGGAAAAGGCCGTCATCGGCCTCCAGGGGGACGATGAATCGGGCAGTGTTCTGCTGGAGGGGCGCAACAGGGTGGCCATTGATGTCCTGCGCACGAAGGCTCTCCCGGGTGGCTTCCGCCGCATCGGGATCTTCTACGGTGCCGCTCACATGCCCGACATGGAAAAAAGGCTGGAGAAGCTGGGCTTCCGCAGGGTGGGAGTGGAGTGGCTGGTCGCGTGGGACATGACCCGCTGACCTGTGCAGCGCCACAAATCCGCGGTGATCCGGACTCCGGCTGCCACAGCAGTCCGTTCATAACCCCGGCGGATTTCTTGAAAAAGTGCCTGATCGGGGAAAGTTGCTTGGTTTTCCTGCGCCTTGTGTATACGGTCGTCGAAACCCTGGCGATAATTTAATGAATTTCCTGACGCGACCCTCCCCTCGCGTCGTCCAATGGCGGCGTGGATTCACCCTGATCGAACTTCTGGTGGTCATAGCCATCATCGCCATTCTGGCTTCGATGATGATACCGGCCCTTTCTCAGGCCAAGAAACGGGCCCTGAATGCCAAATGTCTCAGCAACCTGAAGCAATGGGGGCTTTACTGGACCATTTATGCAGACGATAACAACGGGTCCTTCAGTGCTGGAAACGCTGTCGGCTGGGCGCGCGGCGAGTGGGTGAAGGCCCTGCGCGATCAGTACCAGCGCAAACCCGAGATTCTGCTCTGCCCGGAAGCCACCATGCGGCGCGGTCCGGGCACCAGGGAAGTCAAGGTCGCTGAGGGCAGCCGGAATGCCGTTGCCTACGGCGGTCCCCACACCGCTTACGACTTTCCCCTCAATGAAACGGTGAACAACGCCCAGTTGCGGCAGAACAATATCCTCAGCAGCTACGGCATAAACAACTGGGTCTATAACCCTCCACCCAATGTTCAGAATATCCAGGGGCGTCCCACCGCCTGGAACTGGAGGACATTCAATGTGCCTCAGCCCGCCAGAGTGCCGTTGTTTTCCGACACCATGTGGCGGGGCGGCGGGCCGCGTCATACCGATCCGGCACCACAGTTCAACGGTCAGTGGGCCGGATACAACGCCGAGTTCCACCACTTTGCCATTGCCCGCCACAACAAGGGGATCAACGTCCTATTCTTCGATACCTCGGTCCGTTACTCCACCGCCAGAGATCTCTGGAAACTCCCATGGCACAGGGAATTCAATATCCGCCTGGCCTCGAGAAGGCGGTTTCCGGACTGGATGTACTGAAATCCCCCACTCAATGGGGCTCCCCATCCCCAGCAGATCGGAGTTTTTCCCTGACAGCCACATTGCGGAAACCGTCTGACCGAAGGCTGAGAATGGTTTGGTGCTGGTCAGGACGGGCGGCCGTAACCTCCGCCTCCCGGGGTGTTTATCTCCAGAATGTCCCCGGGCTGTGCATCGAAGTGGTCGATGTGTCTGAGGCGTGTTCTGCACCCGTCACGATAGAGGAACTGTGATCCGGGCAGCCCATCCTGTCCGCCAGCCATCCCGGATGGCCCGCGGGTGCGGTGGTGGGTGATCAGGTTCACCTGCACCGCTTCCAGAAATTCCAGTTTTCGGGTCATGCCATCACCGCCATTGTGCCGGCCGTCACCGCCGCTTCCACTTCTGATCCCCCAGTGCAGCACTCTGACCGGATACCGATCCTCAAGAATTTCCGGATCTGTCACAGCGGTGTTGGTCATGTGGGAATGGACAGCCGATCCGCCATCGAAATCCTTTCCGGCCCCGGATCCTCCGCCAAGGGTTTCGTAGAAACTGAACCTTTCATTTCCGAAAATGAGGTTGTTCATGGTTCCCTGGCTTCCGGCCATCAATCCCGTTGCCTTCATGAATGCCTCAACAATATTCTGGCTGGTCTCGGTGTTGCCCCCGACCACGGCGGGGCAATCACATGCCTTTTCCGGAAAGGGCGGGTTGAGAAAACATTCGGGAAGATTGATGTCCACCATCTCCAGCAGCCCGTCATTCAGCGGTATGGGCTGGCCAATCCATAGACGGAGGCAATACATGATCGCGCTCCGGACAATGCCCGGTGTCGCGTTGAGGTTTCCCGGGTGGACGTCACTGGTGCCGGTGAAGTCAATGGCCATCCTCCCGTCGGCAACCCGCAGATGCAGCTCAATGCGGGTGCCGTCGTCCAGTTCCTGTATGCCCCGGCAGTCCAGCCCATCGCTTTCCTCAAGCCTGCTTCGCATAAGCCATGACGCGTGTTCCCGAATCCGTTCCATCATCTGCTGGACCTTGCCCCGGCCGGCAGCATCGGCGAGGTCCTTCAATGCTTCCGAGCCCATCTGATTGGCAGCGACCTGCGCCATCAAA
The DNA here is from genome assembly GCA_030425355.1 of Verrucomicrobiia bacterium. Lineage (GTDB taxonomy): Bacteria > Verrucomicrobiota > Verrucomicrobiia > Limisphaerales > JAJOIW01 > JAJOIW01. Next base: position 341 of record JAUIAG010000184.1, on the reverse strand, counting down.
TCAGCCATGTTTTCCTCAATCCGGCGGGTTGGCCATCGGGACTCGAGAAAGACTCTGCGGATGGCGTCATGGCATGATTCACCCTTCCACAGAAAATACATGGGCTCAAACACTACGCCCTCTTCCTCAAGACTGGCGGCTGCCGGCGGCATCGAACCAGGCCGGATTCCGCCCACTTCTGCATGATGCGCGCGATTCGCCACATAGCCCACCAGATCCCCATGAGTGTCATAAACACCCTGAATCACCGTAATATCAGGCAGATGCGATCCTCCCCATGCCGGATGATTGCAGACGACCGCATCCCCCGGCTCCATGGTTATCCTCCCGAGAACACTGCG
>JAUIAG010000183.1 GCA_030425355.1 Verrucomicrobiia bacterium | reverse complement strand
GGGCAGCGGCGATGATCAGCCGGACCTCCATATCTTCGAAGTTGGTCCGGACGTGGAGGATACATTCGTTGAGATCAGTAAGGACGGTGTCAACTGGCATGATATCGGCAAGGTCTTTGGCGGAACATCCAGCATCGACATTGATGCCTTCGGCTTCGGGCCGCAGGACCAGTTCGCATGGGTCCGGCTGACCGATGACCCGAATGAGGGCGGCTCGAGCGGCAGTTCGGTCGGGGCCGACATTGATGCTGTCGGCGCCATTGCCACAGCACCGGCTGAATTCGGCATTCTTCAGCAGCCACGATCCATGGCAGTGGATGAATTCTCCATGGTCGAACTCACCGTCACCCCGACCGGATCCGGTCCCTTCAGTTACGAGTGGTTCTTCGACGGGACAGCCCTCTGTGGGGAAACCGGCCGCAGTCTGATACTCCCATCCATCCGCATCTGGCAGGAAGGCAGCTACCACGTGTTGATCACCGAAAACGGGGAGCAGTCCCTCCAGAGCGAACCGGCTGAAATCACCGTCCGGCCGGCCGGACTTGAGGACCGACAGCTTTACTACAACGGCAATATCAGTTTTGTCCTGAACAACCCGACGGCACCCACCGTCATCCAGATTGATGAAGCGGTATTCGTCACCCGAATCCAGAATTATCACTGGAACTTCGGCATGGGACAGACCCCCGGAACCATTGCGCTGAGTGACCAGGATGGCACCATCTGGGGCCCATGGCAGGCATACGGCAGTTGTGGTCAGGGCGGCGTTCTCAACGCCAACTGGATGGCTTATCCCATGCTGACCCTGCCGCCTGGAACCTACACGGTGGTTGATTCGCATCCGTCCACCTGGGCTCAGAACAGCGGATCATCCGGGCAGGGATTCACATGGCTGTTCGGACTCGGGGCTGATGAAACCAGCCTGAGTGTGGACATCGCCGCACGCAGCAGCTCCGATGCTCCATGGAGCGGACTCGGGGTCATTTCCCCGGAGGAGCAGACTCTGAATCTCGATGCTGTTGCCGGCTCTCCGGAGGACTTCGAGGTCCTGGTATCGACGGGCGGACTGGGAAGCGGAACTGTGACGCTTCGATGCTCGACCATCCCGGCCGGCTGGGGATTGGATGTCGAGCTCATCGGTCAGGGAAATCCTGTCGACGTCACCGACCAGCTTCAATCCATGGAGGGACTGGTCCTTGAGGATGTTGCAGCCATGACTCCACTGAATCTGGTGGCCACCATCACGCCAGGCAGTGATGGTCCGGACGAGTCCCCTGTGGAGATTTCATTCTCTGCGGAAACGGAGTCCGGGCAAAGCGACAGCATTCTGATACAGACCTTTCTGCGCGAACCGCCTCAGATAGCAACTCAGCCGCAGGGACAGACCCTGCAGAGTGGTCAGCCGCTGGTTCTTGAGGTTGAGGCGACCGGAACCCTTCCCCTCTCCTATCAGTGGTTTTTCAATCGAGAAATAATCGATGACGCAACCGGTGAAACCTATTCGATAGAGGCGGTGACGATGGACAATGGCGGTGAATACACCGTCCGGGTCACAAGCCCGTATGGCTCAGTCACATCCGACCCGGCGGTGATCGAAGTGACATCCCAGGGCCTTGTTTTCGATGGCATTGAGTTCCCTGCAGGGGCCATTTCGTTTGCGGATGCGGTGCCGGAGTTCGATCCGCTGTTCAGTGGCGGTCCGGCACCTTCCGCCCAGTATTCAAACACCGACGAGGCTATAGGAGTGCCCAATTACGACCACCTCACGCTGGGACGCGGCGGGCGTGCCGTCCTGCAGTTTCTGGACAATGTCCTCACCGGCAGCGGCGACGACAAACCGGACCTCCATATTTTCGAGGTTGGTCCGGACGTCGAAGACACATTCGTCGAGATCAGTAAGGACGGCGTCATCTGGCACGATGTGGGCAAGGTCTTTGGCGGAACTTCCAGCATCGACATTGATGCCTTCGGCTTCGGGCCGCAGGACCAGTTCGCGTGGGTCCGGCTGACCGACGACCCGAATGAGGGCGGCTCGAGCGGCAGTTCGGTCGGGGCCGACATTGATGCTGTCGGCGCCATTGCCACCGCACCGGCTGAATTCGGCATTCTGCAGCAGCCCCGGTCCATGGCGGTGGATGAATTCTCCATGGTCGAACTCACCGTCACACCAACAGGATCCGGGCCATTCACTTACCAGTGGTTTTTCGATGGATCAGCCCTCTGCGGGGAAACCGCCCGCAGCCTGATGATTCCGTCCATCCGCACCTGGCAGGAAGGCGGCTATCATGTGGTGATCACCGAAAACGGGGAACTGTCACTCCAGAGCGAACCGGCTGAAATCACCGTCCGGCCGGCCGGTTTCGAGGACAGTCAGATCTTCTACAACGGAAATATTGCCGCCGTGCAGAACCAGCCCACTGCGCCCACCATCATCCAGATCGAAGAGCCAACCTTCGTCACCAGGCTTGAAAACTACCACTGGAATTCCGCTGCCGGACAGACGCCCGGGACCATCGCTCTGACTGACCAGGACGGCACCACATGGGGCCCGTGGCAGGCATACGGCAGGTGCGGCCAGGGAGGAGTTCTCAACGCCTACTGGACGACCTATCCAATGCTGACGCTCCCACCAGGCACCTACACCGTGGTGGATTCCGACCCGGCCACGTGGTCTCAGAACTCCGGCTCATCCGGCCGCGGCATGTCATGGCTTTTCGGAGCCTCTGCGGATGAAGTGATTTTCATCGAAAGCATCACCAGCGACATCACCGTGGGCGTCGGGCAATCCGCAACTCTTGAGGTGACCGCCTCAGGACAGATGCTTGAATATGGATGGGCCATTCTCAATCCCGACGGGTCGATGGATGCTATCGACGGTGCCAATTCCGAAGTATTCCAGACAGGCCCGGTAATGGACCCGACAAAATATGTGGTCACTGTTTCCAATGGCATGTCCTCCCTGACTTCAGGCCCGGTATCCGTCACCCTGGATGAACGGGAGGGAAGCCTTGCCAACCCACTGCCGAACCCGGGAGCGCTGCAGGCCTACCGCCCCAACACGGGGAGCATCTACTACTTCACCGTCACAGGCATCAACTCAGGAAACGTATGGGGCACGGATATCTACACCGATGACTCGGAGCTTGCCAAAGCGGCCGTTCATGCCGGGGCCCTCGCCCTCGATGAGACCGGAGTTGTGCGTGTCACCATCCTGCCGGGCCAGTCAATCTATATCGGAAGCACCCGGAACGGGGTTACCACTTCTGATTATGGAAGCTGGAGCGGCAGTTATTCCGTTGAAAGAGCCAGTGGTCTGCCTTCCGGCCCTGAGGTTTCCATTACACTGGTGGAGAACGGTGTCGAGCTCTCCTGGGTCGGGGGAACCCCGCCCTTCACGGTCAAAACCACTTCAAATATCCACGCCGGTCCATGGATCATACTGATCAACAACTATCAGGACAGGTCCATTGTCTTCCCGGCCTCAGAAGCCGCACAGTTCTTTTCGGTCACCGAAGACTGACAAAACCATAAACCACCCCTGATCCGCCCCGCGACAGTCCCCTGACTGTCCGGGGCGGAATTCTGTACAGGCCTGTTGCAAAAAGGATGATGCTGTCTACCCCGTATAAGATGGACTGTCATCAAGCCACAGACCATGAAACCACAAAACCACCCGAACTTCGATAGAAGATATATGCATCAGGATTTATCAACTTTGGCAGTTGATAGGACAATTTTTGGCATATGCCGGATCACGAATTCACCTATTATTAAGAAATATGAATAAATGGCTGGTTGCGTTTTTATTTCTGGCAGCAATTTGTGCCGGTTCGATACAGACCGGGGCACAGACTTATGTCAACAGGTTTCCCCGCGAGGGTGGATTTGATATCGAACCGGTAACAATCGACAATGTGACAACATGGACGACAGAGGGCAGCCCATACATAGTTGAGTACCCCCTGGCTGTCGCGGAGGGCGCCACACTCTCGATTGCACCAGGTGTCACAGTCGCGATAAAGGGGCGCACCCCGGTCAGTGTCCACGGCACACTATCAGCCACCGGCACCACATTCGAGGGGCTGGATCCGGACATTCCGTGGAACGGAATTTATTTTGCCCCTTCCTCGGGGGCATCCATACTGGATTCGTGCACAGTGAGGCACGCCGGAAGCCAGTTGTGGATCATTAACTATACAAACCCTGAAACTGAAGTCAGCCGTCAGATAAGGTCCTCTTTTGCCATAAACGTGGTATCTTCGTCGCCGGTGATCAGAAACTGTCTATTTGAGAACCTCAGGGACAGCGCCATCCGGCTGTATGAGGGCGCCAGTCCGACGATCACCGCCAACACCTTCAGAAATTTCTCGAGTGAGAGTGATTGTCCGATACAGATCGAGGACCTGAACTGTTTTCCTCAAATGAACGGGAACATCGGCGAAGGCAACGGCGCGCATCGGGTCAGGCTTGTGGGAGGACAGGGAGTCAGAAGCAGCGGCACATGGACCAACCCCGGAATCCCGTATGAGATCGGGTCATACTTCGGCATATACAATGGTGATGAATTGCCCACGACCCTTCACATTCAGGCCGGAACGGTCTTTGAGTTCGGCGGGAGTGGCGGTCTGGCAATCCACGCCAATCTCCAGGTGGACGGAACGGCAGAACAGCCGGTGGTCTTCACCAGAATCAATGCCGCCGAGGGGACACCTCTGTGGACCGGCCTGAGATTCGGGGAAGGATCCGATGATTCTGTAATCAGCCACTGCTCGGTCCAATATGCCGGAGAGCGCCCCGTCGCCATTATCAATGGCTCTGTGCATTATGCCTCCATAATGGCTGACAATGCCTCCCCGTCGTTTTCACACCTTGCCATCAGAGACTGTGTAAATGGTATGCAGCTTCACAACTCCAGCTCCAGCATTCGAAACAGCACTTTTCAGCGGATCCTGGGCCCGGCGATCAGAATGAGTCATGGCTCGAATCCCACCCTCGACGCACTCCACTTCGCCGACAACTGGACTGCTGAAAAACCGGTGGCCTACTATGACCTCAATATCACACTGACCCCTGATTGTGATCCGTCGATGCGGAACTTCACTTTCACCAACAACTTCAATCAGGGTGCCTATATCGGCAATGGACCAATCACCAGCGACGCGGTGTGGGAATTCATTGCCCCCGACTTCCCACTGGTCATGGGAAGTGTTTCTGTCCCGGAAGGACTCAAGCTTACCATTGAAGACGGACTGGTGATCAAGCCCCACGCAAGCAACCTGACTGTCAACGGGACACTGCTCAGCGAAGCCGGATCCAGAGGCATCGTCTGGACATCATGGAAGGACGATGCTCATGGAGGGGATACCAACAGGGATGGTGATACTTCGGCACCAAACCACTCAGACTGGAGAGGGATTGTTCTCGGCAGCACCGCCGGAGACTCACGCATCACCGGAAATTCCTTTTTCTACTCCGGCAATCATGTGGCCACCTATGCGGGAAGCGTTATCTACAGCACCCTGTTCATCCACGGCAGCGCCCCTGTGATTGAAGGGAATTCCTTTCAGGCAACCAACTCCAACGTCATCACCCTCGCCGAATCAACGGCAAAAATCCACAATAACACCTTCACCGATATTGGAATCGGAAGCTATGCTGTGTATTTGAGGGATCTGCTGGCATTTCCGGTGATGTCAGGCAACAAGGGAAACGGCACGGGCCGCCACGCGGTCCACATTCCCGGGGGCACCATGTTGCAGAGTGCCGAATGGACCCGGCCCGGGCTCCCGTACTATATCAGCGCCAGCGTGAATGTCGGTGACGGGGATCACACGGATGTCGTCCTTGAAATTGCACCGGGAACTGAGTTGCAGTTTCCCAATTCCGCTCTTTATGTCCATGGCACTCTGCTCTGCGAGGCATCGGAGGAAATGCCCATTGTCTTCACCAGCCCATATGAATCGCCCAGCCCCGGAAACTGGCGTGGAATCTACTTTGGCCCGACAGGCGGCAAATCCAGATTATCGCACTGTCACATTGAATACGGCGGCAACCATCTGGCCACCATCCTGGGTGCTGTGGAGTATGCATCCATGATAATTGACGGTTCATCCCCGGTACTCGACCACATTATAATATCAAAATCCAACGCGGATGGACTGCAGGCCTACAACAGCCGTTTCACCCTCAGCAATTCACTGATACATGAATGTAATGGACACGCCCTTGAGTTGAGCCACGGCTCACGCCCCACACTTCAGGGGGTCCACTTTGAGAAGAACGGCCTGCCCAGCCGCACAACGACCGTCCTCTGCGACCCGTCCAGTGACCCCGTACTCGAGAATGTGACTTTTGAAGGGAATGGTTACCAGGGGATCCAGATCGAAAACGGGTCATTGACGGAAGACAGCTACTGGGAAAACCCCGGGGAGAACGCCGCGTATTTTCTGGGCTCGGTTGCCGTGCCGGAAGGCCTCTCACTTGCCATTGAACCGGGCACAGTGATCAAGTCATCCAGCGGCAAGCTGGATGTCCATGGCAATCTCACCTGTCAGGGCACAGAGGATAAGCCAATCGTCTGGACTTCCTACGCTGATGACACCTTTGCCGGGGACACCAACACCGATGAAGACAATTCACAGCCGGTCAGAGCTCACTGGCGGGGTCTGTATTTTTCACCCGGATCGACCGCCCATGTTGAACACACCCAACTGCGCTACGGTGGAAACCACGTGGCAACCATCACTGGCAGCGTCGTCTATGCCTCAATGGCGATTCATGATTCGAGTCCGGTTATCCGCCACTGCCAGTTCGATGAAAGCAATGCCGACGCCATCGCCCTTTGGCATGCCGCATCACCGCAGATAACGGACTGCCTGTTCAGCAACGGGGAATTGTCCGGCGGGTATCCGATCCGATTCAACACACTTGACTGTTTCCCGGTGCTGGCTCGAAATTCAGCCGAAGCAGCCGCAAGGCCCTACGTTTACGTCCGCAATGGATTCATCACGAGTTCAGGCACATGGACGAACCCCGGCCTTGGCTACTGGATCAATGAAACCGTCGAGGTTGGAAACGCCGATCTCCCCGATGTGACCCTGACTATCGAACCGGGGACAAGACTTTACTTCCAGGGCGGGAAACTATCTGTGAACTCCACTCTCAGAGCTGTGGGGACGCCTGAACTGCCGCTGCTCTTTTCAAGCGCGGCCGAGAATCCGACGCCCGGATCGTGGCGTGGAATTTACTTTGGTCCGCAGGCCGGCAAGTCCATTCTGAAGTTCGCCACCCTGGAGTACGGAGGCAATCATCTTGCCACCATCAATGGTTCAGTCAAATATGCCTCACTGATCACGCACCTGTCGTCACCGACGATCTCTTCCGTGCGCATTACAAAAAATGCCAATGTCGGTGCGATGTTTTCCGGCGGCTCGCCGGTGATGACCAGTTCCGTCATGGATGGATCAGGGGCAACCGGGATTCAGATTCTCAATGAGGGAATGGCGCGGCTCATCAACAACACACTGACCGGAGCCGGCAGTCACGCTGTGGAAATACTGCATGGCAGCCCGGTAATCGCCAATAACATCATTGCTTTCAATGAGGGAGAAGCGGTTCGCATCCCCCCCAATGCAGAAAATTTTGTGCAGACGGCAGGCATTCACCACAACCTCGCCTTTGGCAACATCCTTAATAACGCCGGTGCAGAACCCATTGTCGCCGACCCGGCATTTGCCGACGCCGCCGCTGGGAACCGCCGACTGACTGCCGGCTCGCCCGCGATTAATGCCGGAGACAACAGCCTCGTCATTCCCGGTCAGCCCGACGCTGATGGCAATCTGAGAATTCATGGCGGCACGGTCGACCTCGGTGCATGGGAATTCGGCTCAGTACCACTCATGCACGAAGTGGATATTGCCGGCAGAGAAAACTCGGATGATCCATGGACCGGAGATGGAATTCTCGCTCCGGAAGAACAGACGCTCGCCCTGACCACCTCCCCCGGAACTGCTGTCAGTTTCGAAATCCGGATTTCATCCACTGGAAATCCCGATGAACCAGTCCGGGTCCGCTCGGGGACAGGTCCTGAAAACTGGACCCTCAATGTGCTGATGCCGGGAGAAGGCGGGCCACAGGATGTCACTGCTCAACTGCAGTCATCGGAAGGACTGACTGTCGTCGTCGACGCCCAGGGGGAATCCACATGGACTCTCCAGGCGACCCTGACACCCGGGGAAGGCACGGACAACGGCTCACCCGCCATCATTCCTTTCACAGCATCCACTGAAGGCGGCCGTTCCGACAGTATCACTGTGGAAGTTTTATCAGGCATTGCTCCGCAGATTACCGGGCACCCGCAGGGACAGACCCTGCAGACCGGGCAGACTCTGCTTCTTGAGGTGGAGGCCTCAGGCACCGGCCCCCTTTCCTACCAGTGGCTGTTCAACGGTGACGAAATTGACGGTGCTTCCGGACGGACCTATTCCATTGCAGCAGTGGGGGCGGAAAATGAAGGGGATTACACTGTCCGGGTCAGCAGTCCCTTTGGTTCCGTCACATCCAGCCCCGCGTCGGTCGAAATCACTTCGCAGGGGCTCGTCATCGATGGCATTGAGTTTCCGGCAGGTGCCATCTCATTTGCCGATGCGGTGCCGGAATATGAACCGCTTTACAGCGGCGGCCCGGCTCCAGCAGCAGAGTATGCCAATACCAGTGAAGCCATCGGCGTGCCGGACGATGTTTATCTCACCCTGGGACGCGGTGGCCGTGCCGTCTTCCAGTTCCTCGACAATGTACTGACCGGCAGCGGGGATGAAAAACCTGATCTGCACATCTTTGAAGTCGGCCCCGACGTGGAGGACACCTTCGTGGAGATCAGCAGGGACGGCGTCAACTGGCTGGATGTCGGCAAAGTCTCCGGCGGCACCTCCAGCATCGACATCGACGCCTTCGGATTCGGACCCCACGACCGGTTTGCCTGGGTCCGTCTCACCGACGATCCCGATGAAGGTGGGACTACCGGAGCCACGGTCGGCGCCGACATTGATGCCGTTGGTGCCATCGCCACCGCTCCGGCCGAATTCGGAATTCTCCAGCAGCCGCAATCCATGGCGGTGGACGAGTTTTCAATGGTCGAACTCTCTGTCACCCCCACTGGCACCGGTCCGTTCACCTTTCAGTGGTTTTACATGGGAAACGAGCTCTGCGGCAAAACCGGTCAATCACTCGTCATCCCATCCATACGCACATGGCAGGAAGGCGAATACCATGTGGTCGTGACTGAAAACGGGCAGGAATCGCTTCAGAGTGACATCGCGGAAATATCCGTCCGCCCGGCCGGATTCGAAGACCGGCAAATTTTCTACAACGGAAATATTTCATTTGTCTACAACCAGCCCACCGCGCCCACGGTCTTCCAGATTGATGAACCGACTTTCATCACCCGCATCCAGAACTATCACTGGAACTTTTTTCAGGGAAAGACACCGGGAACCATCGCCCTCACAGATCAGGACGGGACAACATGGGGCCCATGGCAGGCCTACGGCAGCTGTGGCCAGGGCGGAGTTCTCAATGCCTACTGGAGTGCCCATCCGATGCTGACTCTGCCCCCGGGGACATACACCGTAATCGACTCGGACCCGGCCACATGGGCCCAGAACGCCGGATCATCCGGACAGGGCTTCACATGGCTCTTCGGGGCTCCGGAAGATGAAATCATCCTTATCGAATTCCTTTCCGGTGACATGACTGTGGGAGTCGGTCAGTCCGCCCCTCTTCAAGTTTTCGCCTCCGGTCATTTTCTGGAATATCAGTGGGCTGTTCTCAACCCGGATGGATCGAAGACGGCGGTGAGTGGAGCCACATCCCCGGTGTTCCATACCGGACCAATCATGGAGGCAACCACATTTGTGGTCACCATTTCCAATGGAACCGGCTCGGTCACCTCCGGACCCGTCACTGTCCATGTTGATGAACGGGACGGCAGTCTGGCCAGTCCCCTGCCCGACCCCGGTGACCTGCAGGCCTACCGATCGAACCTTGAAGCTGTTTATTATTTCACAGTCACCGGCACCGATTCGGGAAACTTATGGGGCACGGATATCTACTCTGATGACTCCGTTCTGGCCAAGGCAGCCGTTCACGCCGGAGTCCTCGACATCAATGAAACAGGAGTCGTCCGGGTAACCATTCACCCCGGTCAGAAGGGTTATTACGGAACCACCCGGAACGGCATTACCTCCCTCAGCTATGGCACCTGGCCCGGCAGTTATTCGGTCGAAGCATCCACCGGATTCCCCTCTGGACTCAATGTCCACATCAAAATCGTTGAAAATGGAGTCGAACTCTCCTGGGATGGGGGCACTCCGCCATTCACCATCAAGGCAGGCCCGACAGTGGATGCAGGCACATGGGCCACCCTCTTCAATAATTACCAGGAACGGTCCATCATCCTGCCGACGACTGAAAACTCCCAGTTCTTCTCAGTCACCGGAAATTGAACATCGACACATCCTCACTCCAGAAATGAATCCAGTGGACCGGGGCGCCGGAATTGGCCCCCGGTCCATCGCCATTCTCTCAGTCGGTTTCCCGGATGACTTAACACCACTCTCTCATTCTGAAGCAGTTCCGGACACACCGGAGCCCCGCACATTGCACACTACTATAGTGCATATGAAAAACATTACTCTCAGCGCACTGGAAGAGATGCGCAGGCTGACTCAACGTGTTCGAACAGGCGGTAGAAGGTTCACCAGAGAGGAAATGAATGAGCGTTGAATTCTTTCCAGATACAATTGTGTTTGTCTACTCGTTCGACGATCACGCTCCTGCGAAATGGGACAGGCCCGGGAGCTG
>JAUIAG010000182.1 GCA_030425355.1 Verrucomicrobiia bacterium | reverse complement strand
CCTCCCCTGCCTCTGCTCCGGCCCCTGCCCCGAGGAAATCCATATCAAAATTTGATGCGTCCCAGTGGATGTGTCCACTCCGGCCAATCAGGCTCCACATACAGCCCTCGGGAAGACGGAAACAGAACCGGCTCCACGATTCGATGAAATGGTGCAGCGATGTGCCTGCTTCGATTCCGTTGGTTGTTTCAATGCGTCCGAAGCCATCGTACCAGTCGTGCTGATCAAAGACGATTTTTCCATTTGAGACATCCACACAGAAATGATCGCCGTTGGGCTCATTCCAGAAAGGAATCCATGATTTCATCCGGTTCCATATTGAAAATGCTTCGGAACGATACTCCTCTTCGATACACATATCCATGCTGCCGGGATCACTGGCAAAGCCATCCACCATTTTCATCCACTGCTTTGTTTCAGTCGTGAGATCCGCCAGTGTCGGCATGGCAAAATACCCCCATACATCGTCATCGATCTCCCATTCAAAAATAAGGCCATCTGCGAAATCCCGGTAGAAATCCACAAAGCTTTCAGGCAGCACCAGACCGGTTTCCGACTGAAATAACTCAGTCTCCCGCAATGAGGCAGGATCATTTTTTTCAACATCCACCTCAATTCCCCCCGCCTCGAGCCTGGCTTTCACATCATCAAAAAGCGCTTTGTATCCACTCATTTTAAAACTGTGTATTTTATCCAATGAAAATGCTCTGCCATTCCGGACGCCATCCACTGTGGTTCGTGCAGCTGCGCTGAATTCACCCGTGCCGGTATTGCCGGACATGATGCTTAATCAGCCGCGAGAGAGGAAAACAATTTTAGGGGTGGTTGAAAAAAGGTTGAGCTGTTCCGGACGGGATGGCGCACTTCAGCAAGTGGTCGGATCTCCAAGCTTCGGGGATTATTCATCGTCCGGAAGGCGAAGGCATGAGATGCTCAGTTCATTCCTGGATCACAAATCAGACAAGACACAGGCACGCAAGCTGGATGATTATGGGGGAGAGGAAAAGAAGAAAAATAGTGGTGGGTTGGCAGGGATTCGAACCCTGGACCAATTGGTTAAAAGCCAACTGCTCTACCGCTGAGCTACCAACCCATGGGCGCAAAAGTCTATCGTCTTATCAGACGCCATCAAGCATTAATTTTCATTTTTTCCAACAGGCAGTGGAACGGGGTCGGCATCGGAATGGAACAGCCGGCGGATGACGTGGGATTCGGAATCTCCAATCAGCAGCGATCCGTCGCCATCCACAAAAACTCCATGCGGACGGGCCAGTCTGCAATCCCCCGCGGGCCCGTCCGGACCACTGCCTTTTGTCCCATCCCCGCAGATGAGATGCAGCAGACCGGTCTGGAGATCAATCATTCTGATGGAATGCGATTCCGTATCGGCCAGATAGACCCTTGTGCCATCCCGTGAAATGGCAAGACCCTTCGGGCCGGCGAGAGAGGCCTCGCGGGCGGGGCCGCCGTTGCCGTCAAAGCCTTTCCGGCCGGTCCCGGCAACATGATGGATAGTGCGGTTCTTCATATCCAACCTGTAAACCTGATTCCCTTCCCGGAGTGCCAGCCACATATCGCCGCCGGCATCAAAGTCGATGGTCCGCGGCCCGTTGAGAGGGACTCCATCAAAGGAAACTCCATCCGGGGTGGGCCGTCTGGTTCCGTCCCCCGCAAGGGTCGTGATTATGCCGCTTGCGGCGTCCACCATCCTGATGCGGTGATTGCCGATGTCGCAGATGAAGAGATTGCCCTGACCGTCAAACTGAATGCTGTGCGGCTGTTTCAGGGCCGCGTCCGTTGCCGGCCCTCCATCTCCACTGAATCCGGGTTCGCCGGTGCCCGCAACGGTCGAAATATGGCCGGTTTCCATGTCGATGCAGCGGATCACGTGGTTGGCCATGTCGGTGAAATACAAATCGCCCCCCGAATCAAACCGGACCTCATGCGGTCTGTTGAGAGCGGCCCTCACAGCCGGACCCCCATCTCCCGAGTAACCCGCCTCACCGGTCCCCGCGACAGTGGTGACAATCCCGTCCGATGAAATCCGGCGAATCCGGTGTCCGTCATATTCCGCCACATAAAGCGAGTGGTCCGGGCCACGAACGACCCCGAAAGGATTGCCAAAGCGGGCGTCGACAGCCATCCCGCCATCCCCGGAGAATCCGGGCTCGCCGATGCCCGCAACGGTCTTCACCCGCCATGTTCCCGGTGCAGTTTCAGCCGCAGAAATCACCACGGTAACCACCGCAAAGAATATTCCCGCCACATTGAACTTCCCGAAAAAAGACGATGGAGTCATAGAGGCATTGTAGCAGGCACTGCCCAGACAGGACTACGCGGAATTCACCAGTAATGGGCCGGGCAATGGACCTGGTGCACAGGACTGACTGGCATACACACAGGCAGGCGGACATCAACCCATCACCCTGGAGCGGGATTGATTGCGGCGGCTCAGCGGATGGTGCTTTCTACAGGGGTGGAGGCCGGCGGGAAGAAAGTCATTGACGGACAATCGGGGTAAATAGAATGATAACACGCTGACTGAAAACAAACGGTTTCTCCGACGACATGAGTGGCAGGCTGCCTGAAGGCTGCTGTTGAGTCACACATCCGGCGGAGAGGCCGCTGACTGGCCTTGAACTGAATCCCTCAGCAGAGCTGCCTCGCCATGGGCTTTAATGAAGAAGGGATCGGGAAAAGGTGTTGACCGGAGACCCCGGGATTTAACCGGCTGGAGCAATAGATGACCTGGATCAAGAAATTACACTGGCAGATAGTCCTGGCGCTCGGGCTGGGTCTGTTTTACGGCCTTCTGGCCAATCAATTCGGCTGGGTAGAATTCACGGACCGATGGATCACTCCCTTCGGGACGATTTTCATCAACCTTCTGAAGCTATGCGCGGTGCCCCTGGTGATAGTATCCCTGATATGCGGTGTGGCGTCTTTGTCTGACACGGCGAAGCTGGGGCGACTGGGAGGGAAGACCATCGGGGCTTACCTGGTGACGACGGCGATTGCGATTACGATCGGTCTGGTGGTGGCGAATGTGGCAGGGCTTATCACTCCGGAACTTGAAAGCAGCGTTCGGGATAACCTCATCAACAAGTTCGGAGAGAAGTCCGCCGGTGTTATCGACAGTGCGGAACAGGTGCGTCAATCCGGGCCACTGCAGGCAGTGGTGGATATCATCCCCGACAATTTCTTTGCCTCCGTTTCAAACAACCGGAACATGCTCCAGGTTGTATTTCTTTCGGTTTTTTTCGGTGTGACGATGGTGCTGGTCGGACGGAAGACCAGCCGTCCGCTTCTCGATTTTTTCAACAGCCTGAACGAGTGTCTGATTACCGCCATCCGGCTGATAATCTACCTCGCCCCGCTTGGTGTGTTTGCGCTGCTTTCCTCGGCGATCACCAGCACCGGCAATGACGTCGGCACAGTGGTCGGGGCCCTTGCGGTCTACGGCCTGACAGTGACCATCGCCCTGCTCCTCCATGCCGCCATCGTGTATCCCGCCATTGTGCATTTTCTGACGCCGGTGCCTGTTATCCGTTTCTTCAAGGCAATCTGGCCGGCGCAGACCTTTGCCTTTTCAACCAGTTCGAGCGCTGCCACGCTTCCCATCACCATGGAGCGATGCAACCGAGGGCTTGGTATCCCGAGGGAGAACTGCTCCTTTGTGCTACCCCTTGGGGCCACCATCAACATGGATGGAACCGCCCTTTATCAGGCTGTGGCGACCATATTTCTCGCCAACGCCATGGATGTCCCTCTTGGCCTTGGCGGGCAGATTTCCATTCTGATGATCGCGCTTATGGCTTCGATCGGCACAGCGGCCGTTCCCTCCGCCGGAATGGTTATGCTGGTGGTGATCCTCGAACAAACCCGCATCCCCACCGAGGCGATTGGTCTGATCTGGGCTCTTGACCGTCCGCTCGACATGCTCAGGACAGCCGTCAATGTCACAGGCGATGCTGCCGTGGCAACGCTGGTATCCAGTGCGGAACTTGAAAAAGAAGTGGATTACAGTTCCGGCTCACCCAGCCTCCCCCAGCGCTCCCAGCAGAATCGGCCCCGTTCCAGAAACCGCCGGCGCGGCCCGGGCGGCGGAAGCGGAGGAGGACAACAGGGATCCGGACAGGGACAGTCGGGACAGTCGAGACCACAACGCGACAGGAATCGCGACCGCGAATCTCAAGGCGGACCGCGACAGGGGCGAAGGGGCGGCAATCAGGGATCCGGAGGGAATCAGGGACGGTCCGGCCGTCAGCAGGGCGACGGAGGCGGCAATCGCGGTGGAAACAGCGGCGGGCAGAACCGCGGCGGGCGGCCACGCCAGGACCGCGATGACAGGAAAAACGACAGCTCCGGAAGTGACGACTGACAGCCGCTGG
Organism: Verrucomicrobiia bacterium; assembly: GCA_030425355.1. Lineage (GTDB taxonomy): Bacteria > Verrucomicrobiota > Verrucomicrobiia > Limisphaerales > JAJOIW01 > JAJOIW01. The sequence goes on along the minus strand of JAUIAG010000182.1, from coordinate 6,489 downwards.
AGTCTGTTATAGCAGGATGAATTAATCGGCTTTCTCGCCGAAGATATCCGGGAATTTTTTTATGGCTTCCAGCTGATCCTCGGGTGGAAGTTCTGGCAGGAGTGCGGCAAGAGAGTCCATGGCGGCCCGGGCTTTGCGGCCCAGTTCGAATTGCGGCCCGCTGAATTCATAAAGTTCCTCGCGAAGTTCGAAGAGGCATTTGAAGTAAAATCCGGGAGCGCCCGTCTCGCCGATCCGGAGCAAAGCCCTGAGGGCCATTCGAAATTCGAGGGAGTTGCGATCGAGCAGGTTGACCAGACCCCATAATTTCGGTCCATAATCCGGGTGTTCCCGACTGGCGAAAAATGCGACGGGTGCGACCATCATATCAGGAAGATCAAGGCACAGCTCCACCCATCTTGGATCCCAGAAAATTCCCCTTGAGCTGATGAACTCAGCGAGACCGAACTCAGGGTTCTCCAGACTTCGCCGGAAAAAATCGACGATGACGCCGGTTTTCTGCACAGGATTATCGCCGGGCATGTATGGGCCGGCCGTACCCGAAAGATAACTGTGAAAGCGATCGAAAAATGCCGTTGGACGGAGGCATTCAAGGCAGGCGAAAAAATAGTCCTCAAATGCATCGGGCGGGATCGGCTCTCCGGCATTTGAGAGAAGTGTCGGACCACTTATCTCAGCAGCCGAATAAAGCCACCGGACCAGGGCGGTGATGAATTCATTCAGAGCAGAAAAATCCTCATCGCTTCCGCACTGGTCGAACACCCTCCCTCTCAGGTCGAAGAAGGCCATGAATCGGCTGGTCCGCTCGTCATCAAAACAGGAGGGATTGAGGCAGCGGACCAGAGCAGTTGATTCCCTGAGGAGGTCGGCCAGGCGGCGAACACGGACGGATTCTGAAGGCGGCGTTCCGGGCCACTCGATCATTTCTGTCCAATCGACCTGCAACCTATCCCAGATGATCCTCTGGATGCCCTGGTCAGGGTATGTTCTCCAGAAGGTGCTCAGCTCAATCCAGTCGGTGGTATTCCGGAAGAGATTTTCAAACCATTGTTTGCGATTATCCCAGTCGGCATGAGCCAGGGCTTTGATTGCGGCCTGGCGAAGAGCGGTATTTTCCGAGCCGGCCATATCGATGGCCAGGCCCAGCGCGGCTTCGTGGCGACCGATCAGATACAGCACCTCAGCCCTGAAGTGGTCGGGGATCCGGTTGAAGAGTTCAAGTCCGAGGCGGATGGCCTGATGCCGGTCGAGGAGATACAAAGCCTTGAAAGCGTGAACATCACCGCGACTGCCATCCACATGAATGGACCGCGAGATCGCATCCACATACCGCCCAGCACAACCTGGGATAATCTTCTCGGCAATGAATCGCGCACATTGCTCATCGGGGTCATTCAAAGCGTCGATAAGCTGCGGGATGATGCGGAAATCGTGAAAAAGGCCCTCGGTGTAGCACTTCCTGAGAAGCGCGAACCGCTGGGGGGTCGCCGGGTTCAGGCTTGCTCTGGCCATGGCGATCTGCTCACTGGTCAGCGGCGTGTGGACGGAATCATCGCGGGTGTTGGCAACATCCTGGATGACCGATGTCCGGGTGTCCTGCATCCCGGGTCCGGCATTGCGGGACCACGGAGAATGACCGGTCGTCGGTGGTCTCTTCTCATGGAAATCTACATGCCCGAGTAGCTCGCCGGAGAGTTCACTCATCAGCAGCGAATACGTATCCGCTCTCTCCACTGGAGTAAGACTGAGATAATCATTCAGGCTGTCCCTGAGCTTGCGTGTCTGTTCCGGGCCATGGCCATCAGTGGGAATGGCAGTGAGCTTTTTCAGACCCTGGAGGGATGGATCATGGTCCATACCATACAGGGCCAGTCTCCGGAGCAGCCGGGTGGCTTCAAACGCGAAGGCCTGAGGATCCTGGCTCTGTAATGGCTGGTATGATTTCATGAAACCAGTTTGAGCACTTCATTCTCGGTCACCACAGCCATGGGCCTGGCAGCCAGTCGTTGTGGTTTATCGAGCAGGTGAAAGGCGACCAGCAGGCTCTGCCTTTCCCGCAGTTCAAACGGGAGATAACGCAGGATGTTGAGGGGAGATTCGGCGTGGGTGGTATAACCATCCGTCAGCAAAAGCCTCTCACCCTGAGAACTTTCGATAAAAAGCTCACCGTCCACGGAAAGCAGTTTTTCAAATAAAAGCAGCGCAACCGGGTGACGTTCTCCGCCCGGTTCAAGCCATGTCCTCCGCGCCTGTTCGAGCAGGGGTTCCCAGTGGATATGGCTGCGCCCTCTCAGTGCCAGCAGATCCTCTGGAAGCATGTAGCGCGAGCGGAACTTCTCCCACGAAATCCCGTGGTTCATGTATCCAGGCACGACAAAGGCCAGCTCCGGCATGACAACTTCGTTATGCGTTTGAAGACGGGATGATTTCCACTCTGCATCCGCATCGGTTGAATCATCGCGACGGGGTGATTTCACGGAGCTGGTGATGAATATCTCGGGGATCCCCTTGACGGCCCAGAACCCCTGAGGCTCGGAAGCGGAAGCGGGCTGATGGGTCTTCCCGTTGCTGTAGAAGCCAAGCTGAATCAGCTGCGCGTCCTCGATGGCGAGACCGCACTGCCTCAACAGGTCAGTATTCCAGTCAATCCAGGGATGGTTTAAAAACTGCGATATGCTGTATCCAACATGCGGCTCGCCAGTGTACAGAACCTGCAGGAAATCACGGTTGTGCTCAATACACGACTGAATCTGGAAAAGCAGGTCCATACAGATTTCACAGACACTGGAATCGGAGATGATCCGCATCTGCAGATTCGGGCCGCCTTCCGGACCCCGGATGGCTTCGGCAAAGGACCTGAGAAGTCCGGAGAGTTTGTGGATACCCAGCTCCTTCATTGAGGAGGAGAGCTGCTCCATCTCATCCACTTTTTCATGGTTGACGGCGAGAAGCCCCTTGCGAAGGATCCATCGGATGAACTCGTGAACCTCCATCAGCCCCTCGAGAATTGGAGTGATTCGATCATGGTCCACATTTCTGAAGAGGGACTCCAGCGGGCGGGTGTCAAACCGGCAGAGAGCGGCCAATGGAGCCGGACCACTGTAACGCTCATCCCCGCGGGAGATACAAACCATCATGCCCACCACATGCTCACATGGGTAATCAGCCTTGCTGCAGGTGCAGTGATAGACCGGGCCACTCGAGTCAATAAAATAGCAGGACGGGTAGTGAACTTCGTCCCGGCCAACATGGCAGGTCCCGAAAAAGAGTGTGGACTCGGTATTCTGGAACAGCTTGGAATAACGCCTCTTCGAAACGTGAACCATAGCCGACCTGTATACCTCCTCACTGGTTGAGAGACTTCTCGCCAGTTCCTCAGTTATCTTCATAAACCCCTAATTCCATAAAATGTGAACTGAGCAGAATGGGGCGGAAGGGTTCCTCCTCCCTGTCAACAGCCCCGGTTTACCCAAAGGAAACCCTAAGGGACACCAACACCCGGGCACCCCTGCATGCCTTCCAACGTCTAAACGGCGAATTTAATGGTTCTGTTTAACCTGAAAATGAGGATTATTGAGCGGAGATGAGGTGGAATTCAGACATATCTCATTCTGAAAACGCGATTTGGCGCATGAAAAGAAAGGTCAGCAGATCATGTCATGGAATGGTGCTCCGCAGTGAAAGATCACTCCAGTTCCGTGGCGGCAGCCCTTATGGCAATCAGATTTTTCGAAGTCCTGATGTAGATGAGTTCCTTGTCGAGACAGGGGGTGGCGAAGATATTCCCGCCGGTATCCCACTGGCAAATCACCTCGAAATCAGGGCCGGCCCTGAGGACGGTCAGCACCCCACTCTGGGAAGCACAGAGGATCCGGCCACCGCCGGCGACCGGAGAGGCGTAGTAATCTCCAATGGCACCGACGCGCTCCTGCATATAATGCGGCTCGCCGGTGTGCTGATCAAAGCATGAAATCATGCCTCCATTCTTGATGATGTAGACAGCACCGCGGTAAAGCAGCGGAGACGGCACATACGGAAGGCCTCGGGTCTGAACCCATTTCACCGCCGGCCTGGTCTCAAACTGTGAGTCGGCGGACTCCAGACTGACCGCCATCAGGGCGTTGCGGGAATTGCGGAATATATCGATGAGTGACTCGTATTCTTCCGCGGTGATGAGTCCGTCCTTGTCGGCATCGACATAGGGAAAATGCATCCTCGCCGGGCTGCCCTGGGGTGACTCTTCCCGGCTGAGCATGCCGTCATTGTTGTCATCACCGGTCTGGAGCAGCTCAGCGAAGTCAGGGAGACGTGAAACACCGGCCCCGTTGGTCCACCCGCAAATATAAAAGGTCCTGCTGGCACTGTCATAGACGGGGGTGGCACACATTTCGTTGGGCAACCCGTCAACCGACCACAGGGGAGTGCCATCCTGAAGGTCATACATAACGGCGCGAAGGGTGCCGCACATGAGCACACCACGTGGCGTGCCGCTCTCATCCTTCCATACCAGAGGCGTCGAGAATCCGCGGCGGAAACCCGGCCGACTGGTGCGCCATATCTGCCGCCCGCTTCTGAGATCCAGACACTGGATATGGGAGTCAACGTCCTGGTCGACACATAGTATGACGCGGTCATCGGCAATGACTGGCGAGGTGCCGGCCCCGTGCTGGGTGACAGGCGTGGGCAATGGCTTTTTCCAGACTTCCCTGCCCCGGGTGTCCAGGCAGACAAGTCCATAGGCGCCGGAGTAAGCCACAATCAGTCCGTCGGGTGAAACGGCTACCGACGATGCGGCTGGACTTCCGTTGCGATGGCCGCGCTCGACGCTGCCCGGCTCGATCTTCCATCGCCAGATTTCTTCACCGTTCAAGCGGTCAAGAGAAACAACCGACCACAACCCGCCGTCATAGGCGGTGAGGATCAACTGGCTCCCAAAAAGGACCGGCGAGGAATGCCCATGTCCCGGCTGAGCCATCCATGCCACACGGTCCGGGCCAAGGTCGTCGGGAATCACTGCCGAGTCATTGACTCCGCCACCGCCCGGACCGCGAAACTGCGGCCATGTCAGGTCATCCCCACTGACATGAAGCTGAGCCGCGAGGATTACCGTCATGGCCGGAAGCAACAACAATCTCATAATCAGTCGGAGTCCAGTTCGGTGAAAAGGTTTCGTGAAAACGATGGATCGATTCATCCGGTATCAGGCGCGTGGCCTGAATCCCCGTGGCATCGGGGACTGGCCATCCCCGTCCTGGTCGTCCTCCACTATCTCGATCTCAAAACCCAGCTTTTCGAGACGTTCCCTGGCTTTCCTGCCGGGTGGAGTATCGGTGTGTTCCATGACAATCTGCTGCAGGAGTTCAAGGGCTCTCTCTGAATTATTCAGTTTTCCCGAATAGATATTGCAGAGGTGAATGGCCATCCATCCCCATCGCACGGGAGGGAGATCCAGCTTGAGCATTTCCTCGTATTCCATGGCGGCGGCCGAGTAGTTCTCGAGGTCCTTTTCGTAGATTTCGGCGATGCGGCGGGCAGCGAAGACATCGCGGGGGTTTTCCCGGTAATATCGTTTGAGCATCTCAATGGCGTCGATGTAGTTGCCGGCGGTCCATGCCGCTTCCGCCGCCTCGTACTCTTCGGATTTGGAGACAGATCCCTCGGTGTTGTAGACAAATTCAACGGTTTTTTCAGCAGTATAGCTGGCGATATCGCGAGCCACGAGGAATGCGGTGATGAGGAGAAGAACCGCTGCGGTCATGAACCATGTAATCATGCGCGACTGGCTTCCGGGTGCGGCGGTGCCGGACGGGTCGCCGGGTGCATCCCCTGCTCCAGTCACATTGGCGGATCCGCTGGAAGCGGTCGAATTGGTCCCGGTGGCAGTCGGTGCGACCGGTTCAGCCGGTCTATCCTCACCGGGAACAGCCGTCAATTCACTATCATATTTGTCCGTCTGGGAGAATGCACTGCGGGATTCCTGATAGCCTTTCCAGGCGCTCAATCCAGTCGCTCCTGCCAGAATAATATAGAGAGCTATTTTGAGGATGATATTCATCGGCTGTCTCGGTTTTCAGAAGGGCGACGGGCCGGCGCTAGATAATGACGCCGACGATGCTGGCCGTCAGGTAGCAGGTCAGGATTCCTCCAATCATGGATCGGACTCCGAGAGCCGCGAGGTCGCGACGTCTCTCGGGTACCAGTTGACCGATGCCGCCTATCTGTATGGCGATACTGCCAAAATTCGCGAAGCCGCACAAGGCATACGCTGCGAGAGTCCGGCTTCGTTCATCCAGCGGGGCTTCAGTCGAAACCAGAGCCTGATAACCAAGAAACTCGTTGAATACGATACGGTTGCCCAGGGCCTTCGATATCTCGAAACAATCCTGTGCGGGGATCCCCATCAGCCACGCGAAGGGCAGCTGGGTGTAGCCGAACACCTGCTGAATAGTCCACGGATTATCAAAAAATGGGGAAAACACCGCCGCGAGG
>JAUIAG010000181.1 GCA_030425355.1 Verrucomicrobiia bacterium | reverse complement strand
TAGGGCTCATCATGGCTTCGACCCTTCCAAGCTTCGTCAGGGCCAGAGAACAAACCCAGCAGAAGATCATCATCAATAACCTCCGGACCATTCAGGCCGCCAAAGATCAGTGGGCACTCGAACGGGGAAAGGCAACCGGCGACATTCCCACCCAGACCGATATCGCCCCATACATGGAAAAAAACACCTTTCCAAACCCCGTCTCAGGCGAAACCTATTTCATCGAATCCGTCGGATCCTATCCCTACGCCAATCTCGCTTCCCCCATCGATGGCATCACCCGCATCTACGGAATAAACTGACCTCAGAAAAATCCCCAGCTCTACCTGAGTAACTTCAGGGATTCCACATTCATGACCTGGTAACTGGAATCCAGGGTCACAAGAGTCATCCGAAGCGTATTGGCCAGCGCCGCCATCCAGGCATTCCGCCAGCGAATTCCCGTCGCCTCCTTCTCTGGAACCAGCCGCGCCCACGCCCGGTAGGTTTCCGACGGAACCTCGGAAATCTCAAAAATCCGCGGGTCCTGCATGAAGGACGATAATACCTGTCCCGCACGCGCCGGATTCAAAACGTAATCCCCCAGAACATCCCGACTGGTCAACTGCGTCAGCATCGAATGCATTACCGGCCAGCAGACCCCCACAGAAGATTCACCGCATCCCTCCCACCAAGCACGGACACCCAGTCCAGCCGGATGGTTTTTCACCAGCAGTGCCATTCCAACATTGGCATCGAGAATGTAAGTCATATTGATGTATGTATGCGCATGCGCGGATTTCAGTTGCTTCTTTCTGTTTCTACCAGATTAAGTCAGATTGTATCAAATCGGGTCTTTTTTATCGAATTCGGTTCCCCGGTTCCCGAGCCGGAGAGTTAAGCTCTGCACTCGCCCTTGAGAAGGCCCGGACTGATGCGGGCTAATCAGTGATACCTCTTTCAGCCGGTGGTGTCATGCTCTATCGGCGGTCACATCGGGGATCAGACATTCGACGGGAAAACCGGTCGGCATCAGGATTTCCAGAGTTTGCCCTCCTTGTTGACGGCGGTGTTGGTATCCATGTTGGAAATCGGGCAGTCCGGCCCGGTTTCGACCATGGGGCGGGTGAGTTTGGAGGCGGCAGAGGAGGAATCCGAAAGATCTGCAGCGCCCTGGCCGGCTTCGAGAGAACCATCGAGATATTTTTCGAGGGCTTCAGTGATCATGGCCTTCAGGGTGGTGTTTCGCTGCAAAGCGATGAGCTTTGCGCGGCGAATGAGGGCATCGGGGAGCTCGACGGTAGTTCGCATATCTGAATATTGATGCGCACCCATAAAAAATCAATGGCGGAGGTCGAGTTTGAGGGAAAAATGCGGACTGGCCCCGGTCAATAGTCAGGGCTTATAACAATGCATCATGCAACTGGAAGGGGCATCAGCCGTCGTGACTGGCGGAGCGAACGGAATCGGCCTGGCTGTGGGGCGGGAGCTCTACCGGCAGGGCGCACATATTCTCCTGGTCGACAACAACCTTGAGATGCTTCAGAGGGCTCAGACTCAACTGACCCGGGATGAACAGGCGAATCATGGGCAAATCAGCACATTTCATGGAGATGTCCGGAGTATCGATGAGATGGAACGGGCTGCGCAGGAGGCTGTGGATCGATTCGGGAGGCTGGACCTCTGGATCAACAACGCCGGACTCGCCCGGCATATGCCGGTTGACCAGACCGGCAGAGAGGACATTGATCTGGTGATTGACGTCAATCTCAAGGGCACTATTTACGGGTCCCGGGCAGCTTTCAGGCATATGAAAGCCGGCGGCCGGGGGCATATCATCAACGTGATTTCCACGGCCAGTCTTCGGGGGATCCCCACGGAATCGGTGTATTGTTCCGCCAAATGGGGAGTCCGCGGATTCACCCACGCGCTGCAGGAGGAGGCGGCCCCTCACCGGGTTCGTGTCACGGCCATCCTGCCTGGAGGTGTCAGCACTGATTTCTGGAGCGCGGCGAGGGACAGTGCCACACCTCTGGAGTCCTTCCTGAAGCCCGAACATGTGGCCAAAGTCATCCGCCAGTGTATTGAGCAGGATGAATTCTGTGTCACGCGGGAGGTGGTGGTCCGCTCCATAGCCGACACGGACTTCGCCTATGGCAAAGGGGAACAGGATGAATAATCACCGCACATTTTTCTCCCACGAGTGGGCTGAAAGCCGAATTGACGGCCTCCGTACCGGATGGGTCACGGTGAAAGCGCCTTCTCTGGGACATCGTGGGGACATATCTGTTTTCCTTCCGGAGGAATCGGAGAATCTTGGGCCACTGCCATGGTGCATTCTTCTCCATGGCATTTACGGTTCGCACTGGGCATGGCTGATCAAAGGCAGGGCCCACATGGTCTTCCAGGAGATGATCAACTCGGGAGTCATCCCGCCGATGATAGCCATCATGCCTTCGGACGGACTGTGGGGTGACGGCTCGGGCTATGTCCCCCACTCCTCCGGGCAGGACTATGAGAAGTGGATTGTCGAGGATGTCCCGGGTGCCGTGAAACTGGCGTGGAAGGACATCGACATAAGCGGCCCGGCATTCATCAGCGGACTGTCGATGGGCGGCTTCGGGGCGCTCCGCATCGGAGCCAGATATGGAAAGATTTTCTCAGGGATCTCAGCACACTCCAGTGTGACGGCCCTCGATCAGCTCAGTCCCAGGGTGGAGCGGACCGTGACCCTGCCGCATCCGGACCACGGACCGCACGACCTGGAACTGTCGGACGCGATACTCAGGCACCGGGACAGCATCCCGCCATTCCGATTTGACTGCGGAACATCAGACGCGCTGATCCATCACAACCGCAGCCTTCACAAGTGCCTCGAAAGGGAGTCCGTTCCCCACCATTACGAGGAATTTTCAGGAGACCACGACTGGACTTACTGGCACGAGCACCTCCCTGACTCCCTGAGATTCTTCGGACAGCTGCTCGGTAAATAGTCAGCCCGGACCGCAATCCAAGCTTCGGATCAGAAGGGGGGCGGAAAGGATGTCAAAAGACAGGGATCCGTGAAGTGGCAATGTGACGATGAGCAATGTGGAGCGGGTCCACCGGGGTCTGTCCACCGTGTCCCCGCTTATTCGTTGAAGGCGGGCGGCAGATCGACCGGCATGGGACGCGGGAACTCACGGCGCAATTCAAGCACTGTCTCATCGGGAGCCACCATTTTGTAAAGCACTCTCAGTGATTCCTCCAGCTTCTGGTCCTCGTTGGTCTGGACCTTTCTGAGCAGATCTTCGCGCGCTGCGATGAGGGCATCCATTCTGGCTTCCTTCTGCTGAAGGGACTGAAGCGTGAGTGTGGTCTGCCGGGTCTGTTCATGCAGGGGCTTTATCCAGTGCGTGATGCAGATCAGAAGAACCGCAACAGAAGCGAGCAGACCCATCAGCAGTTTGCCGAAGTCCAGAATGTCATTTGATCTGCTGTTTCTATCCATAACCGGACAGGGAAATCTCTTTGAAATGATCCAAAAGGCAGGCGTCGCAGAATAAAGGGAATCCGCGCCCGGCTGCAGGTTTCAATAAGTTAGGGATCGCCGGTCAGCCTGACAATAAAAAGTGGACGCCAATGTAAAAATCCCTGACGTTCAATGAAATATGAAGCTGATGAATTTTGTGAAGTTATCGATGGGCAGGTCCGGGCTGGCAACCCTTGCGGCAGGCATGGCGGTGTTGGTGAATCACGGCAGTCTGGCGGATTCCTCAAAGGCATCCGGGGCGGAGAACTCATGGCCACAATGGCTGGGCGAAGGGCGTGATGCAATTCTCGACGGACCTGTTCTGGAAGTGGATCTCGAGGCCAATCCACTGATTCTTGAGTGGGAATCCGGGCTGGGTGGTGGTTATGCGGGACCGGCAATTGCCGGGAATCTGGTCCTTGTCACCGACTGGAAGCCAACCAGCAGGGAGGATGTTCCGGGCGATCCCTTTCAGCGGGGCCGCATCCCCGGAAGGGAATCGCTGTATTGTTTCGATCTTGAGACCGGGGCAGAAAAATGGAAGACATCATGGCAGGCCGAGTATTCCATTTCGTATCCTGCTGGTCCGCGATGCACACCGCTTTTCTCGGATGGAATCGTCTACGCGCTCGGTTCCGAGGGCCATCTCGTCGCTGTCGATTCTAATGACGGACGCGTCCTGTGGAAAATGAACTTCCGGACTGAGATGGGGGCCACCACACCGGAGTGGGGATTTGCCGGTCACCCGCTTGCCTGGAAGGATCTGGTCATCTGTGTCACTGGCGGGTCGGAAGGACGCGGAGTGGCCGCATTTGACCGTCACAGCGGCGAAGTGCGATGGAGTTCCATGACGCTGGGCCATCCCGGATACTGCCCACCGACGATCATCCATCGACACGGGAAAGAGGAACTGCTGATCTGGAGTGGCGTGGGTATTCACGGGCTCGATCCGGCCACCGGAAAAGTGCAGTGGTCCATCGACTGGGAGCTTCGCTTCGGGCTTGCCGTGGCCACACCACGGCAGGTCGGGGACAGACTGTTTTTCACCTCCTTTTACAATGGTTCCCTGCTGCTCTCACTGGAACCGGAGGGAGATCCCCGGGTTGTCTGGAAGACAGTCAAGCCCAGCGAGAAGGACACCGTCTATCTTCACTCAATCATGTCGACGCCGATGATTGACGGGGATTACGTTTATGGAGTGTGCAGCTACGGACAGTTGCGATGCCTGAGGATCGACGATGGCGAGAGGATCTGGGAGTCCATGGCGGCGACAACCGGCGGCCCGGAAGAACGCTGGGCCAATGCCTTCATCATCCGCAATGGCAGTGGCAGCCATCGATATTTCCTGTTCAACGAAAGCGGCGACCTCATCGACTGCCGTCTGACACCCGGCGGATTCGTGGAACTGGGTCGGATGAATCTGGTCCGCCCGGACGGCAGCGACATGAGACGCCGGCCAATTGTCTGGTCCCATCCGGCACTGACTGAAAGACACCTTGCGGTCCGGAATGATTCGATGATCCGGCTTTACAGGTTCCCCGAGCTTTCCAGATAAAGCTGGTAGCTGTTCCAGCAGCACAGAAAAGACGGGGCAAAATCACCCGGACCCCGGGCCAGCCACGGGAGGAGCTCATCGGGTGTCACCCACCGGCCTTCATCAATCTCTGATTCAAGCAGTGTGAATGGCCCCTCATGCTGCAGGCGGTAGAGCCACGTGAATTCCCACCCGGTTTCCTCACAGGCGGGGATTTTGAGGAGTTTTTCCGGGACCACATCGAGATGGATACCCAGTTCCTCCCTCGCCTCCCGGATCACAGACTGATCGTAGTCCTCCCCGGCATCAACATGACCGCTGAATGAGGAATCCCATGTGCCCGGAAAACAGTCCTTGAGCATGGAACGCTTCTGGAGAAATAGTCGGCCATTGGAATCGAAGACGAATCCGTGCACGGCCCGGTGCAGGAGATTGAGACGGTGGACTTCCGGCCTTCTTTCCCGGCCGATGATCTCATCGCGGTCATTCACAACATCGAAGAATTCATCCTGATAATTCACGGGGAAACATGATGGCATCGGCCATGCGCCTTTGCCAGCCGCGAATCGGTGGACGCCCACTCATCCATCGTATCGTACTCCCCCACCCCCGCTGAGTTAATAATGAGGAGAGGAACGGGGAATGGGCAGACCGGGCCCGGCACAGACTGGATGCTGTGCCCACTTTTTGTCTCACTGCCGCACCCCAATCATGCGGCGGTGGACTTCATCATCTGATCCTTCCTGGTATTCGGTTTTGATCATCCAGTATCCCACCTGGCTCACTGTAGCACCCGGCTGCCTCATTCTCCCATTCATCCCGGTTCCCGCGAGTCATGTCAGCACTGATCCATTGACTCCTTCTTTGCTCCACCCATGTATTCACAACACGGCTGACTTTCGCACCATCTCCGGACTCACTGGAACCGTCTGTGTCCCTCTGTCCCGTTGTGTACCACATTGTCCCGTGTGGTAACAGCTGAGGTCCCTGATTCAGAGCAGGGAGCCTCAAATTGCTGGCGTGACGGTCTGCTGGACTCCATGCCGACCGGCCGCCGCAAAAACTTCTTCCGGTTTCAACTGATGGCTGCAGGCGGTCCGATTCCCGGCATGCCTTCGCATCCCGATGATCCAGCCGCATTCTGCTCACAGCTCTCAACCCCGCGCGGGTTGTGTCTGTTCCATCAATCATCAACATCACCATCCCAAGCGGAAAACCCGGCCGTGGCTTAACTCTGGGCGATCCCCGGCTGCCAGCGCCGGTGAAAACAGCGTAAGGTGCTGCTAACAAGGCGGTTGCAGGCGGATGCGGCACCATTCCCTCAGGGACCCCAAAAGACAAAAGCCCCTGAAATTCAGAGGCTTGCGCAGGGATGAAAATTTTTATTTTTTTCCGGATCGGAGGATCAACCTGGGTCCGTGGGAGCCGGGTCCTGTGTGGAATCATGCACCCACTGGAGGTACGCTTCATTGCCCGCTGTGATCGGGAGACAGACCACTTCCGGAGTCTCATATGAATGAAGCTGCACAATCCGGCACACGAGTGGTTCCCTGAGCGCCGCGGTGGTCTTGAACTGGATCTGCCATTCATCGGCGGTTTCAACACTGCCTTTCCACCAGTAGCGGGACCGTATCGGAAGAATCTGGGCACAGGCAGCCAGTTTCTCCCGGATGATGACTTCGGTGAGGGACTCAGATTCCTGTTCCTTGTCGGTCGTGGTGATGACAACGACAAATCCGGTCTGATGCGTGTCCGCGGAAGGTGACATCTTCAGCTGATTGGAAATGGATGCAGGTGCGCGGAAGCAGTTCTGTCAGCGTGATCCGGCAGACTGCCACCATCCACGGGATGGCTTGAAGTCAGGCTCAAGGAATTCCGCATGCTGACTTTCGCGGGCCGGCATGGTCGTGGTGATCTTGTTCCTGATAAATTCATCGTATTTTTCCGGGTCCCATTCGGGATTGGAAGTCGGTTTGGCGGCATCGATGGAAAGCTGCCAGTCCACGAGCAGTGCATAGAGCTTGGCGGTGATATCAGGGTAAAGGGCGGCGATGTCATGCTTCTCCCCTGGATCATTGGTGAGATTGTAAAGTTCATTCCGGCCATCCTCGAAGTAATGAATCAGCTTCCATTCCCTGTTTCTGATGATCGACGATGGTTCGCCGCCCTGGTTTCCGTAATGCGGGTAGTGCCAGAATAACGAACGGGGCTCAATTGAACCCCCTTTCAGAAGGGGCACGAGACTCATGCCATCGAGGTGGTGATTAGGCATGAGCGGAAGCCCGGCGATCTCGAGGATGGTGGGAAAAAAGTCGGTTCCTGTGACAGGTACGCCGCAAGTCTGCCCGTTGGTGACACCCGGCCAGTGGATGTAGAATGGCTGCCGGATGCCTCCTTCCCACTGCCTTCCCTTGCCGCCTCTCATGGGAAGGCAGCTGGTGCTGTATCCATCTCCGGATGAAACACCGCCATTATCCGACGTGAAAATCACCACCGTGTTCCCGGCCAGACCAGCGTCTTGAATGGCTTTTAGCACGAGTCCCACCGCTTCATCCATGGCTTCCATCATCCCTGCGTACACGGGATGGTCCTGGACCTGACGTACTTCCTGAGTGCGATCGAGAATGAATCGGGGCTCCTGGCGGTTGGTAAGGCCCATTTCATCGGCCTTGGCCCGGTATTTCTTCCATCGCTGTTCGGTGGTCTGAATGGGGCCATGGACGGAATAGAATGAGAGCATGGCAAAAAACGGGGTTGAGGCTCCGGCCTGATCGCGGATAAAGCGTGCGGTGTCAGTCCCGAGCCGCACTGGCAGTTCCTCCCCAACCGGCCCGTCATCCATGGCTGGATTTCTGTATGGTGAAAAATATCCACCGGGCGGGGTGCCGGCATGGTGACCGCCCACGTTGATATCATAACCCTGTTCGAGCGGACTGTGACCGGTATGTCCGAGGTGCCATTTCCCGGCGAAAAAGGTGTGATAGCCTCCGGCCTTCAGGGCCTCGGCGATGGTCGTTTCGTGCAAAGGAAGTTCCGGACGGTATGACGCCGGGAGAAGGCGGGTGTTGCGCCCCCATTTCTCCGGCTGATTGCCTCCCGAAATGGAAATGTAGTCGGTGATGCGGAGTCGGGCGGGGTATTTTCCGGTCTGGATCGAGGCTCGTGACGGACTGCACACCTGGCAGGCGGAGTAGCCGTGATCGAACCGCATGGCATTCGCGGCTATCGAGTCGATGTTGGGGGTTTCGTAGAATTCACTGCCCTCACAGCTGAGGTCCATCTTACCGAGGTCATCGACGAGGATGAACACAAAATTCGGGCGCTCGCTGCTCCATCCGCCGGCCATGAAGCCAAAGGTGACGGCAAATAGGACTGTCAGGAATTTCATGCACTCTTTAAGCCACAGAACACCGCACAGCGCAACCCGGAATCTGTTCATGCCCGCATCGGGAAGCCCCCGCTTCAGGCTGATATCCCGCAAAAATCCGGTATTGCGATTCCGGCAACAGAGAAGATATTCGAACGGAAGATATAAGATTTATGAAAATATCAATTAAGCAGATTGCGGTATGGATACTGGCCGCGCTGATCACAACGGGTATGGCCGGCGCTGCAACCCTCGAAACTATCTGGACACAGGCTCCGGATGACCAGCTCGACTTTCTACGCAGCGACAACACTCACCGGGGTGGCGCATACAATGCCGCCAACAACACCGTCGTCGTGGTCAGCCGGGCCACCGGTGCAGGCGTTTTCATCCTCGACGGAACGGACGGATCCCTGCTCAGGAGCCTCGATGCATCCAGCCTTTTTGGAGGCACTTTCCAGGTCAACATGGCCGGAGTCTCCGACGACGGCATCATCTACGTCGGCAACCTGTCAACCAGTGCTGAATTTCCCCAATACAAAGTCTACCGCTATTCCACTGATGAGGAGTTCGTACCCCCGGACACCGTTTTTGACGGCGACCCCGGCGCCACCGCGGATGGCGGCACTTCAGGACAGCGATGGGGGGACACCATGGCCGTCCGGGGAAGCGGCAACGACACCCAGATCCTCATAGGATCGAGGGCAGGCACTGTCGCCGCCATCCTCACCACCGGGGACGACGGGTTCAGCTTCTCGGCAACAGAAATCCAGATCTCCGGTATCAATGCAGGCGATATTGGTCTCGGGGTCGCCTTCGGAACCGAAAACACCTTCTGGGGAACCGCCGCTGGACGGCCGATTTATCAGATTGAATTCGACCTCGAATCCGGCACCGGAACAGTCATCCGTTCCATCGAGGGAGACGGAATTCCGGCAGGATTCACCAACATAGCCATCAGTCCTGACGGCCAGTACATGGCAGTCACCGACCTCAATGCCCATACCGTCAGTCTGTATGACATTTCGGATCCACTGGCGGCACCGGTCTTCCAGTCGGCAGCAAGCCTGCCAACCTCCAATACCAACATCAACGGAACCGGGGCACTGGATTTCGGCGACGGGGTGCTGATGGCTCTCGAGACCAATAACGGCGTGGCACTTTTTGAAATCGTCGAACCGACGGAAGCCATCGCTCCGGAGATAGTCTCCGGCCCGACAGGCGTTTCAGTGTTTGAAGGATCCGAAATCAGGCTTTCAGTGGTTGCCACCGGCACGACTCCCCTTGCCTATCAGTGGTTCAAGAACGGTGAACCCGTCGAAGGCGGAACGTCCTCAACCCTTGTGCTGTCGGACACCACGGCAGCCATGAGCGGCGATTATTCGGTAACAGTCAGCAATGTGGCCGGAGAGGCATCCACTGACCCGGTTACCGTCACAATCCGGCAGCCGGTCGACCCGAATCTGCTGCAGGAATTATGGTCACTCGCCCCCAATGAAAGAACGTATCTCGGGACCGCCAACACCGAAAGGGGCATGGCATACAACCCCGCTGAGAACCACATCATTCTCATCTCCAGGAACGGCGGTGTCTCGGTTAATGTGCTCGATGCCGATACAGGGGATCATCTCCATGAAATGAACAGTGACCCGGGACTGGTTTTCGGCGGGACATTCCCGGTCAGCATGGTCGCTGCAGGCGATGACGGGGCCATCTATGCCGCCAACCTCACCCTGGACGGCACAACATCGTCCTTCATCATCTACTCGTGGGAGAATGATTCCCCTGATTCAGTGCCTTACAACAGCTACTTTGGAGACCCGGGATTTGGCGCCGTCGAACGATGGGGGGACACCCTGGATGCACGCGGAGCCGGAACGGACACGCAGATCATCGCCAGCGCCAGATCCGGAAACAGCGTTGCCATTTTCACCACCACTGACGGCCTGAACTTCGACTCCACACTCATCAGCGGTGTCTCCGGCGGCCTTGGGGTCACCTTCGGCGAAGGCAATACCTTCTGGACCACCTCACAGGGACAGTCCCTCGACCTTTATGAATTCGACCTTGAGTCAGCCACCGCCACCCTTGTCGCCAGCTTTGACGGAACGGTATTTCCCAGCGGCATCTCTCCCATCGATGCATTTCCACAAGGCGGATTTCTGGCAGGCATTGATCTGGGAGCCGGCGGGCTGTTGAAGCTCTTCTCCTACCAGTCGCCCGAAAGCGATCCACTGCTGCTCCTTGAGAAACCATTCGCCACCTCAAATACCAACGCCAATGGTGTTGGATCCGTGGCCTTCGGAAATGATCCCCGACGCCTTTATGCCCTCAACACCAACAACGGGCTGGTGGCTTTTGATCTTGGCGAATTCGATCCCCAGGCCGTTCCCACAACCATCACCGGCATCGCCCTTGACCAGGACAACAACGCCGTGGTGACCCTCTCCGGAAGCCCAGGTGCGGAGGTGACAATCGAGTTTTCCGGTAACCTCGT
>JAUIAG010000180.1 GCA_030425355.1 Verrucomicrobiia bacterium | reverse complement strand
GCATGGGAGCCCGCCAGTCTGCCGCCAATCCAGAGTCTCACGTTCATCTGGAGGCCCATGCGGAAAATCAAAAGGATCATGGGGTTTATCCCATGGCCACAGTCTTATACATATTCCAAATTCGAGGACTATGTAATCTACCAGCTTTTCGGTGCACTGATTGATCAGGTCGTCAACAAACTCAACCAGTGGCGGGAAGCACTTCGGGAAGACTTTCAGAAAAGGTGTCAGTCCGACAGGAAGAAGCATTATCTGGACGCCCTGGAGTCTGTGATCGATTCCCTGGAGAGCGAATCCGAAACCCGCGAAAAGTGTTATGAGGAGACAGGCCGGGTCCTGGACCGTCTTCAGTCGAGTCTCCGTTCAGTGAGTGAGGCCACCCGTTCCGAGCTGTCCGCCCTGCGCAACAAGAAATGGTCCGCAAAGCTGTGAGGCTCCGCCCGATATACTTTGACGGGAATGCGGCCATTCATCATGATGACCGCGTTTTCTATGAAATGGACCACCAGATCTGAATGGATGCCGTGTCTTCCGCGGCAGTCGGTTGCCCGAATCTTAGCCGTACTGGCCTGCCTTTATTTTTCCTCCCTGCCGGCATCAACAGCTGCGGATGAGGAGGATCCATACGTCCTGCAGGCGGCACCGGCGCTCGCCGGACGCTGGGATTTGACGGTCACGGCCGATGATGGCTCGACCTACCCCTCATGGCTCGAGGTCGAACGCTCGGGCTACCGGACACTCACCGGGCGTTATGTCGGCCAGTTCGGCAGTGCCCGGCCTGTCGCGAAGGTCCACTTTGAAAGCCGCAGAGGCACGTTTCATTTTTCCATTCCGCCTCAATGGGAGCGGCGCACTGAGGACATCCGGTTTGAGGGGCGTCTCGAGGATGATGTGATACATGGCACGACAACCGATGATGCAGGGCGCACCATTCATTGGAAAGGCGTTCGGGCTCCATCGCTTCTCCCCAAAAGCCTTGAATATTCTTCCGGTGAGCCTGTGCTGCTGTTCAACGGCTCTGATCTCACCGGCTGGAAGGCCCGGCATGCGGATGTTCCCAATGGGTGGGTGGTTCGCGATGGTCTTCTGGTGAATGAAAAACCCGGGAACGATATTCTGACCCGCGAACGCTTCTCCGATTTCAGAGTTCAGCTTGAATTCCGCTACCCCGGGGGAAGCAACAGTGGCATCTATCTTCGCGGAAGGTATGAAGTTCAGATAGAGGACAACTACCGCCAGTCCCCGAGCAGCCATCGAATTGGCGGAGTCTACGGTTATCTCACGCCATGGACCAACGCGGCGCGGCCCGCGGGCGAATGGCAGACTCTCGACATCACCCTCATCGGACGCGTGGTGACCGTTGTCCTGAATGATCAGGTTGTCATAGACCGCCAGGTGATTCCCGGAATCACCGGCGGTGCCCTCGACAGTGAGGAGAATGAACCCGGACCACTCCTCATTCAGGGTGATCACGGCCCTGTGCAGTTCAGAAAAGCGGTCCTGATCCCATTGACCCCGGATAAGGATTAATCTTCGGGAAAAAGCCCCGGTTCCTGCTTTTTTATGCAAAAACCGGGGCTTTTCTGTGCCCATGCCGTTCTTTGAACCGGTCAATAGTTTGGCTCAACTTCACCCTGTTGTCATCTGCATGTAACACTTCACGTGGATACATGAGGGAGAGGGTATGTTTATGAACTATTATTCAGGCACAATCAGTCTGGACTGGGACCCCAGATCGCTCCTGCCCCATTCCCTGAAAGAATGGTACCGGGGTGACCAGATCCTTGCCTGGACGCTCGAAAGTATCTCGGCGGTAACCGCCGGTGACGGCCCGACAGTGTCATCCAACAGGACTGCCGCGGTTTCCCGCTCCATGACGGCTCCTCTGTCATACCGCGCAACCAGACCGGGGCAGCCAAGGGTTGAACAGGAACCCGAAGCCAGAGCCATTCTGGCGGTCATGGTTTACAGCTATGCCTGCGGCATTCTTTCCAGCAGTGAGATCACATCCAGTGCTCCGCTTGATCCCACTCTTGCGCCCCTCTGTGATACCACTAATTTCTCCGAATATGACCTGATGCGCCTCAGGCGGCAGGCCCGATCCATCCTTCATTCCGCGCTCTGCGGACTGCTGGGACGGGCCCTCCATTTCCGGTTCCACGGTGATTTCAAGTCTGCCTCCTCTACTGCTTCCACCCTTGATGATCAAAAACTTGAAATGATTGTTGATCAGAAGCTTAATGAAGCCGTAGCTCTGGACCACGTGTTTCTCGACGACTGATTCAGGAGCCCGGGTGACCGGAGGACTCCGGTTGCCTTCACCGGGTGCAGGCCACATCCTGAGTATTGATTCTCACACAATTTCATGAGTACACAGAAACCAAAGGTTCTGGTAGTTGATGACGAACCGGATGCGCTCGAGTTAATCAAATTCAACCTCAAGGAATTCGGATATCAGGTGGTCACTGCCTCGGACGGGCGTAGAGCACTCGAAGTCCTCAGGCGCGAGAACCCTGATCTGGTGGTCCTCGACCTCATGCTGCCGGAGGTGGACGGTCTCGAAGTCTGCAAAATCATCCGGAGAAATGTGGAAACCGCGGACCTGCCGGTCATCATGCTCACCGCCAAGGCCGCCGAAATTGATCGGGTGCTCGGCCTTGAACTCGGGGCCGATGACTACCTGACCAAGCCCTTCAGTCCCCGTGAGCTGGGTCTGCGTATCAAAAATCTTCTCAAGCGAAAGGGGACAACCGAGGAAGAAAAAGAGACTCTCCGCTGCGGGGACCTGGTGGTGGACATTCCGCGTCACCTCGTCAAGGTGGGTGAAAACAGGGTGGAACTTACCGCAACCGAATTCAATCTCCTCACCGTCCTCATGCAGCGCCGTGGCCGGGTGCAGACCCGTGACCGGCTCCTGCAGGATGTGTGGGACTACGACTCCTCAGTTGATACCCGCACGGTGGACACACACATCCGGCGGCTGCGCGAAAAGCTGGGAGAAGCCTCCAAGTACCTTGACACTGTTCGCGGGGTGGGCTACCGGTTCGTCGAGGAATGAGCCGTCTCATCTGACCGCCTCCCATCCCCGGACTTATCTCCTCACCGGGTTGGTGCGGCTCCCGTGGACGGGTTCCCTCACCACTGTCTTCCATGGATGGCCCTCTCGCAATCACGGCCATGGTCGCGCTCAGTGCATTCTGCGCCGCCCTGGTTCTCAAGCTCCTTTTTCTCAAAAGAGAGCTGAAATCCCTGCGTTCCCAATCGCCCGGCAGACCGGTGCAGCCGCAAGCCAAAGACGACTCCACCAGGTCCGCTCCCGATTCGGCAAACGGCAATGAAATCCAGTACCGCAAGAAGCTCCTCAACAGTCTCATCGACGGGGTGATCCTCCTCGATGGACAGAACCGCATTGCCTTCGTCAATAACTCGATGAAGAAGATGCTTGATGTGGATGATTCCTACATCGGTCTTTCGCTTCTCGAGGCGTTCCGCTCGGAAGAACTGGTGAAACTCACTGATACAATCCGCTCCGGAGGCTCCGTGGTCGGATACGAATATGAAGTCGCCGGACTGCAGGACAAATTCTTCCGTATCAACGGGTCCATGGGTGAGGAGTCTCGCCCTCTCCAGCCAACCATCACCCTCGTCTTCCACGATCTCACTCTCACGCGTCAGTACGAAAGGCAGCGGCAGGATTTTGTCGCCAATGTCTCCCACGAACTCAGGACCCCCCTGTCCATGATCTCAGGATACATCGAGACACTCCTCGGAGGTGCCAAGGACAACCCCGAAACGCTCGAAAAATTCCTCGCAATCATCGAAAAACACACCAACCGCCTCACTTGGCTCATCGAGGATCTCCTCACGATTTCTTCGCTTGAGTCCGGCGGCATCACTCTCAGGATCGATAAGCGCCAGGCCGCCGCCGCCGTCGAAACGGTCATCGAGGAACTCACAGAAAAAGCCTCCCAGAGAAAAATGTCCTTCGATGTCTCTATCGACTCGTCCATCGTCGTGGAGGCCGATAACGGACGTCTCCATCAAATACTCGTCAATCTGGTCGATAATGCCATCAAATACGGCCAACCATCCTCCAGTATCAGAATTTCCGCCGCCGTCGATGAGGATCCGGAATTTGTCCGCTTCGATATCAATAACCGCGGCCCGGTGATCCAGACGGACGTGAAGGAAAGGATCTTCGAAAGGTTCTTCCGCATCGATGCCGCCAGAAGCCGCGAACAGGGCGGCACAGGCCTTGGCCTCGCCATCGTCAAACACCTCGTCCAGCTCCATGGCGGAAAAGTCCAGGTCAATTCCTCCTTCGATCAGGGCACCACCTTCTCATTCACCATCCCTTCCGTCACTTCTTCCTCCTGACCCGCAGACAATCGCCTCAATCCCCCGAAAAACACCCCCAAATCCCAGGAAAAAGGAGCCTGGCACCCGGTGGGAATTTCGCGGTTGCACAAATTATACGTGTAAGTATTATTTTGGTATGGACTTGGACTGGGACTGGAAGACCGGGATACGCGGGATGTGGCCTGGGCGGGTGATGCGCCTGCTGATGGTGGTGGTGTTGGCCGCCGGCCCGGGGGCACGGGCTGTTACGGAGGGGAGTGATGAGGGAAAGGGAAAGACGGAAAAGGCCGGGGAAACTGCGATCGCGATCGAGACGGGGTTAAAACCTTCCTCAACCAGCTGGCCGGTGTTTCAGGGGACGGTCGACCTGAATGGTGTGAGTCCGGTGCAGGTGGGTGACAGTCTTGAGCGGGTCTGGGATCTGGACACGGGAAGTGCCGTGAAGGCGGCTCCGGTGATAGCTGACGGGGTGGTGTATGTTGGGAATTCCGCCGGCAAGTTTATTGCCGCTGATGTGATGAGCGGTGCCCGGAAGTGGGTTTTTGATACGGAATCCTCGATTACAGGCTCGGCACTTGTGCTTCAGGGACGGGTTTATGTCGGGACATCCTATGGCTTTCTTCACTGTCTTGATGCGGATACCGGAAAAGAACTTTGGAAGTTCGAAACACAGGACAAGATCGTCGGATCGATCAACTGGACCTTCGGGGAGGACGGAAAGACCCCCCAGATTGTTTTCGGGAGTCACGACTTTTTTCTCTACGGGCTGAATCCGGTCGATGGGTCCAGGCTGTGGGCCTACGAGAGCGAGAGTTACATCAACGGCACTCCGGCCATATCCGGCACCAACACGGCGTTCGGGGGATGCGATGCCATACTCCACGTGGTGGATCCCAGCAACGGAAAGCAGGTGCGCCAGTTTGACGCCGGATCCATCGTCGTGGCCAGTGTGGGTATTCGGGACGGCATCGCCTACTACGGCCACCAGGAAAATGCCTTTGTGGCGGTGGATCTGAAGTCAGGTGAGAAACTCTGGGAATACTCGGGGCGAAGTTTTCCATTCGAGGGGTCTCCGGCAATTACCGAAAAGCACGTCATTTTTGGCGGCGGGGACAAGCGTATTCACTGCGTGGACCGAAAGACTGGAGAGCCGGTCTGGAAGCTCCGGACACGTGGAAGAGTTCTGAGTTGTCCGGTTGTGTGTGGTGGGAATCGCGTGATTTGCGGATCAAACGACGGGCGAATTTACCTGATAGATCTGGAATCCGGAGAGGAGTTATGGTCCTATGAAATCGGCGATGGCGTCGAAAGTTCGGCCGCGGTTGTCGATGGGCGGGTCATAATTGGCTGTGACGATGGCCGGATTTACGCCTTTCAACCAGGGAAATAACCAACCGATAGACTTTTTATGAGCGAAACGACAACAACCATTCCCGAAGCCAGGAATAAACCCGCCGTTCAGAATGACACGACTGTGGGGAATTATTTCGTCTCAAATTACCCGCCATTTTCATTCTGGACACCCGAAGGTGTTACTGACCTGGAAAAGGCACTGGACACGCCCCCCGATCCGGATAAACCGCTGGGCCTCTATGTCCACATCCCGTTTTGCCGGAAGCGCTGCCATTTCTGCTATTTCCGGGTCTACACCGATAAGGACGCCACGGCGATCCGCGGATACCTCAACGCCGCCATCAAGGAACTCGATTACTACATGCCCAAAAAGTTCCTTGGGGATAGAAAGCTGTCCTTCGTCTATTTCGGAGGCGGCACACCTTCCTATCTTTCTCCCAATCAGCTGAGGGAACTGACAAATGGCCTCAAGGAGCGGCTGCCGTGGGATGATGCCGAGGAGGTGTCCTTCGAATGCGAACCCGGCACCCTCAATGAGAAAAAACTGGAGGCCATCCGAGAGATAGGCGTCACCCGCCTGAGCCTCGGCGTGGAAAATTTCAATGACCATATCCTCTCGCTCAATGGCCGGGCCCACCGGTCCAAAGAGATTGAGAAGGCATACAAGGCTGCGCGCGATGTCGGATTCCCCCAGATCAATATCGATCTCATCGCCGGCATGCTCGAGGAGACTGAGGAAAACTGGCAGGCCAATATCGACAAGGTCCTCGAACTGAAGCCCGATTGTGTGACCATTTATCAAATGGAAGTGCCTTACAACACGACCATTTACAAGGAAATGAAGGCTCAGGGCAAGCTGGTTGCTCCCGTGGCGGACTGGGAAACCAAGCGCCGGTGGGTGGCTGAAGCCTATGAACGCCTCGAGAAGGAAGGCGGCTATGACGTCTCCAGCGCCTATACCGCGGTCAGAAACAAGTCCCAAACCACCTTCGTGTATCGCGACAAACTCTGGGCCGGTGCGGACCTCCTCTCCCTCGGCGTGGCCAGCTTCGGCCACATCGGCGGCGTTCACTACCAGAACCAGCACGATTTCGAGCCCTATGTCCACAAGATCAACGCCAGTCAGAGCCCGGTTTATCGGGCCCTCAAGCCCACGGACGAGGAGAAGCTTGTCCGCGAGTTCATCCTCCAGATGAAGCTCGGACGGCTCTCCTTCTCCTACTTCGATGAGAAATTCGGCGTCAACAGCCGTGAGAAGTTCGCCGAGCCGATTGCCACCATCTCATCGTGGGGCTATGCGAAAATTGAAGGGAATGAACTGATCCTGAATCGTGACGGGCTGCTCCAGGTGGACAGGCTGCTGCATGAATTCTTCCTCCCGCAGCATCGCAACGTCCGATACGCCTGATCCGCTTCTTCCAAACAGACCTTAATCCATTGAACCACCGCATGGAAACATCCTCAAAACCGGACAGTTCGCTCCTTGCCGGCATAGAAAGGGACGGTCAGAATTCCTTCATCTATCCGCTGGATGGTCTCTACCGATACTACGGTTATCAGGAACCGCGTTTTGAGAAGCTTCCCGGCGATAAGATTCCCCAGCCCTACAGAGACCTTCTGGTTCATCTCAATGATATGACCCCGACCCTGGAGTCATTTCATCAGGACAAGATCTGGATCCGCCCCGAGGCGCGTTATCTGGAGGACAATTTCTATTTTCGGGAGGTTGTCCTGTACCTTGAATCGAACCGCAAGCCGGTCGAATACGGCGCCATCGTCATCCACTTGGAGCATTGTCCCGAGGATGCCCGCGATTCGATACTCGAAGCGCGCAAACCCCTCGGGACACTCATGAGCGAGTATTCAATCCCTCATTCCAGTCACCCACAGGGCTACTTCCGTATCCTCTCAGACGGCCTCATCTCGCGAAGGCTCGGCGTACCGGAATCCACACTGCTCTACGGACGCCGAAACGCGCTGCAGACTCCGGATGGAAAGACCCTCGCTGAAATAGTCGAAATACTCCCGTCCGCTGATTAACCGACTTTATTCAATTGATATTTTTTCTTCCCACGCACTCCCATTCATCGGCCTGGAAACAGAAATGAATCTCCAGGACCAAAAGTTCCGAAGGAATCAACGAAGCAACAGTAACGACCACTGATCATGGAAACACAGTTTGATGTAGTAATTATCGGTGGTGGCCCATCCGGAGCGAGTGCCGCCACTATCCTTGCCGAGTATGGGCACCGCGTTCTGATTATTGAGAGGGAGAAATTTCCGCGTTATCACGTCGGTGAGTCGCTCATCCCCTTCACATCCCTGCCTTTGCAGCGCCTGGGGCTGCGTGAGAAGATGCAGGGGACTGCCTTTGTCAGAAAGCACTCCGTGCAGTTCATCGGCACCAACGGCAAGGGGTCCCAGCCATTCTATTTCGCAGACCGCTATCCCGAGGACGTCGCCCAGACCTGGCAGATCCTCCGCTCCGAGTTTGATGAAATGCTCCTCAATCACGCCCGTGAAAAGGGAGCCATGGTCATCGAGGAAACAAAGGTGTTGAAACTCCTCCGGGATGGAGACCGCATCACAGGTGTTCTCGCCAGACATTCCGACGGAAGAGAAGTTGAATACTCCGCTCCCATCACCCTCGACTGCACAGGCAAGGAATCATTCGCCTCCTCCCAGCTCAAATGGCGGATCCCCGACCCTATGCTCAACAAGGTGGCGGTCTGGACTTACTATAAAGGCGCAAAGCGTGATGAGGGAATCGACGAAGGCGCAACCACCGTTGCCTACATCCCCGAAAAAGGCTGGTTCTGGTACATCCCACAGCACAACGACATGGTGAGTGTCGGGGTTGTCGCAGAGGGGAAATATCTCACAAGGGACGGCGTCCGGGATCTCAAGCAGATCTTCGACCGCGAGGTTGAAAATAATGTCTGGATCAAGGAATACCTCTCGCATGGCCGGCAGGTGGGGGCATACCGCATCACCAATGAATACACTTTCCACTCCAGGCACTGCGCCTGTGAAGGACTCCTGCTCGTCGGGGATGCCTACTGTTTCCTCGATCCGGTTTTCTCATCCGGCCTCATGCTCGCACTCAAGAGCGGTGTCATGGCCGGTGACGCAGTCCACAAATGCATCACTGAAAATGATTTCAGCCCGGTCCAGTTTGAAGAATACGGACGCGTCC
This sequence comes from Verrucomicrobiia bacterium, assembly GCA_030425355.1. GTDB lineage: Bacteria > Verrucomicrobiota > Verrucomicrobiia > Limisphaerales > JAJOIW01 > JAJOIW01. The sequence continues at coordinate 1,981 of JAUIAG010000180.1, read as the reverse complement.
TCCGCGAAGGCATAGAGAACATGCGCAAACTGGTCTACGCCTTCTACGATAAAAACTTCAGCTTCGCACGCATCACCCGCAAATACCCGGAACTGGCAGGCCAGGTCACCGACTGCCTCAGCGGGGATGTCAACAAGGACTACACGGACCTCTTCAACGCAATTTCAGAATTCGCCTCACTGCCTGACGACCTCCCTGTCGGCGGACCGCTCGTCAGTCACGACTCGTCCGCTGCCGTCACCGCATAACCATCGACTACACGGTACCTGGCACCACGAATGACGGCGGAGCCCGGACGGCTCCACCGCCTTGGCTGACTTAGGGCTCCCGCTTTCAGGTTCGTGGTGCCTGCCGTATGGCAGACATCACCCATGCCTCATGTTTCTCCTTACCACGATGGACACTGAGGACACGATGTAGTGAATGGATTCATCCGGCATGCCGATAATCAACAGATTCCCGCCACAGGTATCAACGAGATCGCGCCACTCAATTCAAATTATTATCTGACCTATTCTGATTGCTCATATATTATTTGGTAGAACGTCAAAGCGCAGGTGATGGCTACCTGCGGCGCGCCTCCGACTGCAGGTTAAGGGTTGTAGTTTCGGAAATCATTTCGACTTGGAGCGGGTAGCCGGTTGTCCAGCACCGCCTTGATAGCTCTTGTTTTGTATGCGGGTGAGAATCTCGTGTAACTTCGCGCCCTCACAGTCACTAACATCCACTCCGTATCTATCCTTGATCAATGCAAATTCAGAGCTCAAGTCCAAGCCGTCGGAGAAATCCCATAGTGAAGATTCGTCTGAAACAAATACCAGCTGCTGATCTTCATCATCGTAACCAATAATATGTGTGAGAAAATCTTCAAATAGGTCGGCTGGCACCGAATCAATCTCATTTGAGGATCCAAACTCGACAGGCGCATGTGTTCCTGGACGAGGCATTTCTGTTCTGTGCTTTCGGACTGCTTGAAAATTCTTCGCTAGATCGGCCATCGCATCTTCTCTCGTCTTCCCAGGACCAGTCGCCGTCCACCAGTTGATTATCTGTGCACAATATCGATAATTTTGATGATCCACATCCTTCTGCTGGCGAACGCGTATTGGGTAATAACTGAACGACCAGTCTTTCTTCGCGAAGGACGCGGCATATGCGGTCAACGCTTTCAGTGTGTGAAGCATTCTTTTGCCTGAGCTGACGTTAACATTGCAGGCGACCGCGCCCGGGACGGCCAGAGCGAAGCGAACTAGAGACGTTATCGCGGTCGACTACCATAACTTGTTGTGTGTTTCTTGATTACTTTTAAGCTCATGCTTCTCCCCATCAAAGCAATCGAAAAGTTCTCTATGAGCAGACAAAGAAAATTCATCCTTTCTATCCTCATAACCGGCAACCCAATCAAGAAGCATCTCAAGATTCTTGTCCTGCTCTTCTTTTGTTCTATACTTGTGAGACTCCCAGGGACGTTTCCGGCAATTTTCCTGGCACTCTTCTACTCCAGGATTTAAGAAGATCATCCTACTCGCATGCAAAGCCGCCACCTTGATCAGACTGCTGTAGCAACCTTCTACAACCCACTGTTTATTATCCGTACAAAATCTTTTCACCTTTTCGGCAGCAATTAGAGGATCCTCTCGTTCTGTAGGTTTTTCATTCTTCCATGCCACAGAATCCAAATCCAAATGCGCCAGCCCATACTTTTCCGCTAAATGCGCTGAAAGAGTCGACTTCCCCGATCCTGAGTTACCGAATACAACAAAATTCATTTTTCACCGAGAACAGTTCTATTATGCAGTTTTCAGCAGTTATCGGGAAATTCCGGAGTTCTCCGGCTGAGTGTGACGGATGGCGTGGAAGGATTTTTTCTGAATGAATGAATTCATACTTTCCTTTGGGCGCCTTTGTTATTACGAAAAAGGATTGGTCTTTCAAGTAAAATTTTTGCACCAAGTATCTTTGGAGTCTTTTAGACTACATT
>JAUIAG010000179.1 GCA_030425355.1 Verrucomicrobiia bacterium | reverse complement strand
ACCGATATTTCATTGGAGAGAGCGGTCTGGGTCAGGTTATCCGGGACCATCTGGAGGGACTTGATACCGGCGACGTCGCCAATCTTCAGAAGCGAGGCAGGGCTGTGCGCGAAGCCATTCTGGCAGCCAGCATCCCTGAGACTCTGGCTCGGGAAATAACCACGGCGTTTGAAAAACTGGTCAATAGGAGACCGCCCGAAGCGGGTGTTGCCGTGCGTTCATCCGCAACGGCCGAGGACCTCCCCGATGCTAGCTTTGCCGGCCAGCAGGAAACATTCCTGCATATCACCAGTGCAGAGTCCCTGCTTACCACCTGCGTCAAATGTTTCGCATCACTTTTTACTGACAGAGCCATCAGCTACAGGGTCGACAAGGGCTTCGACCACTTCGATGTCGCTCTCAGTATTGGTGTCCAGCAAATGGTGCGTGCGGACCTCGCCTGTTCCGGTGTGATGTTCACCATTGATACCGAAAGCGGCTTCACCGAAGCGGTCATGGTCAGTGCTGCCTGGGGACTGGGGGAAAATGTCGTTCAGGGCGTGGTTACGCCCGATGAATACGTCGTGTTCAAGCCCACTCTCCGCCAGGGATTCAATGCGCTGCTCAAAAAGTCTCTGGGATCCAAAGAATTGAGGATGGTCTATCAGACTGACCCTAACAGTGATGACACGGTCGTCAACGAGCCTGTTTCCATCGAGGACCGACAGAGGTTTGCACTGGAGGACAGCGAAGTGCTGAAGCTTGCAAGGTGGGCGTGCCTGATTGAGGAGCACTATTCACGCCGCAAGGGCACTCCCGCTCCCATGGACCTTGAATGGGCCAGGGACGGTCTTTCCGGAGAGCTTTTCATCCTCCAGGCGAGGCCTGAAACAGTCCAGTCCACGCGCAACCAGGATGTTCTTGAAACCTTCCGGCTTCAGAAAAGAGGCACGGTTCTGGTCGAGGGGCGCAGTGTTGGCAATACGATTGCTTCGGGAAGGGTTCGTGTCATCGAGGATGTCGGGGATATCGGACTTTTTGAAGCCGGAGAGATACTCGTCACCGACCGGACCGACCCGGACTGGCAGCCTATCATGAAGAAGGCCGCTGCCATAGTCACCAACCGCGGGGGCAGGACATGCCACGCCGCCATTGTCAGTCGGGAGCTTGGCGTTCCCGCCATTGTCGGCACAGGGAATGCCACGGAGCTGCTCAAGGATGGCCAGTTGGCAACCGTCAGCTGCGCCGAGGGCGAAACAGGGTATATCTACGACGGCGAACTGCCCTTTGAGGTGGATACCATCAATCTCCGGTCGCTCGGCCAGCCAAGGACCCGGATGATGATGAATATTGCCAATCCGGAGAAGGCCTTTGCCCTGTCCATGATCCCCAACGACGGCGTGGGGCTGGCCCGGATGGAATTTATCGTCACCAACCACATCCGGATCCATCCCATGGCGCTGGTGCAGTTTGACAGTCTTGAAGACGTGGAGGCACGGAGGACGATTGAAGATCTGACGGCAGGTTATGCGGATAAACCACAGTTTTTTGTCGACCGGCTGGCACAGGGTATTGCCACCATCGCAGCTGCTTTCTACCCGAGGGATGTGATTCTTCGCCTCAGCGATTTCAAGTCCAATGAGTATGCCAATCTGATTGGCGGCCGGCCTTTCGAGCCGGTTGAACAGAACCCTATGCTCGGCTTTCGCGGTGCCTGCCGTTACTACCACCCGGATTACCGCGACGGATTTGCTCTTGAGTGCCGGGCCGTGAAAAAGGTTCGCACAGAGATGGGCCTGACCAACCTCAAGGTGATGATTCCGTTCTGCCGCACCGTCGAGGAAGGCGTGAGAGTCCAGGAGGAAATGGCCCGTCACGGGCTGAAGCGTGGACAGGATGATCTCGAACTCTACGTCATGTGCGAAATACCGAGCAATGTTGTCCTCGCTGAAGAGTTCGCCGAAATCTTCGACGGTTTCAGCATCGGATCGAATGATCTCACCCAGCTCGTCCTTGGCGTTGACCGGGACAGCGAAATTGTGGCCGCCGAGTTTGATGAAAGGAACCCGGCCGTGCTCAAAGTCATCGCCCAGGTGATTGCCACCTGCCGTGCCCGGGGCCGGAAAATCGGCATCTGCGGACAGGCACCCAGTGACTACCCGGAATTCACACGCTTTCTCGTGGAACAGGGCATCAACAGCATCTCCCTCATTCCGGACACGCTGCTCAAGACCAGGGTGGCCGTGCTGGAAACCGAACGAAAACTTGAATCATCGTCCCCTTCAAAAGACCCGGGAACGGGTACCGATTAGAATAATCCATTCAGACAAATGTCATCGCACCCAGAAACAAAGCTTCAAGTATCCGTCTTCGACACCAAGGTTTATGACCGTGAATACCTTTCGGGAAATCCGGACAGCAGGGAAATTGACTGGAAATTCCATGATTTCCGTCTCAGTGCGGATACCGCTCCGACAGTTGCCGGTTCGACGGCCGTCTGCCTGTTTGTCAATGACAAGGGCGACCGTGAATGCCTCGAAATTCTCAAGGAATGCGGTGTCCGGATGGTGGCGCTCCGCTGTGCCGGATTCAACAATGTCGATCTCGATGCGGCGGCGGAACTGGGACTGAGTGTCGTCAGGGTCCCGGCCTACTCTCCTCATGCCGTGGCGGAGCACGCGGTGGCTCTGCTGCTCACTCTGAACCGTAAGATCCACCGGTCATTCAACAGGGTGCGGGAACTCAACTTCTCCCTCAACGGCCTCGTCGGCTTCGACGTGGTCTCAAGAACCATTGGCGTGATCGGCACAGGCAAGATCGGACGGATTGCAGCGCAAATCTTCCGCGGTTTCGGATCCCGAGTCCTGGCCTATGACGTCTACCCCGACCATGAATGGGCCAACAGCGCAGGAATTGAATACGTCGACTTCGACAGCATCCTGTCCCAAAGCGATATCCTCTCCCTGCACATTCCGCTGATGAACGAAACCTTTCATCTCATCAATAATACAACCATAAAGAAATTGAAGAAAGGTGCCTATATCATCAATACAAGCCGGGGAAGGCTGATTGACACCACCGCGTTGATCACTGAACTCAAATCCGGACATATTGGCGGAGTGGCACTTGATGTTTACGAAGAGGAGGAAGGGGTCTTTTTCGAGGATCTTTCCGGCAAGGTCCTCATGGATGACGAACTGTCGCTGCTCATCAATTTTCCGAATGTGCTGATTACCTCTCACCAGGCATTTCTCACCCACGAGGCGCTTCAGGAGATCGCCCGCGTGACCGTCACCAATCTGATCCGGGGGGATCGCGGAGAAACCTTTCTCGATGGCACAGTCCTCACCGACTGCACCCGGTCAAGTCCCGGAAACAACTCACGGCCATCATGAAACTGAAAATACTCACACCGACAGGCATTCATCTGGAAGACTCAAAAGTTGAGAGAATTGTAGCGGAAGCTGACTCGGGATCCTTCGGGATATTGCCGCATCGGCGCGACTGTGTTGCTGCACTCGTCCCCGGTATCCTCGTCTACCAGGGAGAGGCGGGCGATGAACTCTATGTGGCCGTGGATGAGGGAATTCTGGTGAAGACCGGTGGTGAAGTCACTGTTTCGGTGAGAAATGCCCACGGCGGGAATGATCTCACCGGGCTTCGGGAATCCGTCTACCGGGAGTTCATGCAGGCGGATGAGCTTGAGGTCCAGGCGCGCGCCGCCATGGAAAAACTTGAAACAGCATTCATACGTCGTTTTGCCGACCTTGAGCGATAGGACATACCGCTGATGCCCGAGTCAGGAGACAGGAAAAAACCGACATCCGCCATCAGAGGCGGGTCGCATCTTGTCAGAGAAGTCGGGGTGAAGGCCGACAGGAAAATCCGGGCTCACCGCCACCGGGCACCCGGTCTATGGTTCGGACTCGGGATGATGGGGGTGGTTGGCTGGTCGGTTGCCGTGCCGACACTGACTGGAGCCCTCCTTGGCGTTTATCTGGATCAGAATTTCAACTCGGAAAAACACTCGTGGACCCTGTCACTGATTGTAGCGGGAATCTGCATCGGCTGCTTTAATGCATGGAACTGGATACATCGTGAAATACGGAATCTGGATGATGATGATCAGGATCAAACAATTCACACGGACGATATGTAAGGCGACTGAATCATGAATATTTCTCTGGAGTTATTGATGGCGATCATCACCGGTCTTGTTACCGGAGTGATTTTCTTTGGCGGTTTGTGGTGGACGGTCCAGCGGGGACTTCAGTCCACCCGGCCGGCCATGGTGTTTCTAGCCAGTTTTGTTGTCCGTGCCGGGCTTGCCATGGCGGGATTTTATTTCGCCGGAGCCGGAGACTGGAGGAATTTTACAGCATGTCTTGCCGGGTTCATAGCCGGCCGGTATCTGGTCCAGTTCCGTATATCCCACCCTGCACGCCAGACAGGAGACTCATGAATCTCAGCCCGGATCAGATTGTTTTCCATGACTTCGGATTTGTGAAGCTCAATGCCACCATTGTTTTCACCTGGGCGATCATGGCGACTCTGGTTATCCTTGCCCGCATGGCCACAAGAAATCTGACTTCGGAACACCGTCGTTCCCGATGGCAGAATCTCATGGAAATCCTCGTCACCGGAATCCTTGGCCAGATTCGGGAGGTTGGCCTGAAACAGCCGCGCCAGTATCTTCCATTTCTCGGGACGCTCTTTCTCTTCATCGCAGCCAGCAGCCTCGGCACGATCCTTCCGGGCTATCACGCTCCAACCGGATCGCTTTCCACCACCGCCGCCCTCGCCCTCTGCGTGCTTGTTGCCGTTCCGTTCTACGGTATCAGCCGGCAGGGACTGGCAGAATACCTCAAGGGATATGTCCGTCCGTCGATCGTCATGCTTCCCTTCAACATCATCAGCGAAGCCTCTCGAACACTTGCGCTCTCCGTCAGGCTCTTCGGGAACATGATGAGCGGCGCCATGATCATCGGCATTCTGATTACAATCACACCGTTCCTGTTTCCCATAGTAATGACTCTTCTCGGGCTGCTTACAGGCATGGTCCAGGCATACATCTTCACGGTTCTGGCCACTGTCTACATCGCGGCCGCCGTCAGGAGCACATAGCTCCACCCGGATTCAAAACATACAAGAAACTGACATCAAACAGACCAGACCATGGACAATTCAACAATCATAGCAGTGGCATCCATCGTGATGGCGGGATTCACCACCGGATTCGGGTGCATGTTCCCGGCAATTGGAGAAGGCTACGCCGTGGGCACAGCCTTACAGTCCCTCGCCCGTCAGCCAGATTCATCATCAACAATCACCCGGACACTTTTTGTCGGCCTCGCCATGATTGAGTCCACCGCCATCTACTGTTTTGTTCTCTCGATGATACTTCTGTTCGCCAATCCCTTCTGGAATCACTTCATCGCTGACAGCGTTGCACGGCAGTAGGGCTCCTTAACTGAGCAGAGATACAATGCTTATCGACTGGTTTACAGTTATTGCTCAGGCAGTCAATTTCCTGATCCTTGTCTGGCTCATGAAAAAGTTCCTTTACGGACCTGTCATCGAGGCCATCGACAAACGTGAACAGCGAATTGCCCGGCAGATCAGGGATGCAGAGGAAGAAAAGGCGAAAGCCCTGCAGGAGCGCGAGGATTTTGAAGCAAAAAACAAAGACCTTGAATCGCGCAGGGCAGCGATGATCGCAGCCATGGAGGAGGAAATCGCTGAACGCCGTTCAAAGACGGTCACTGAAATCCGTGAGGAATCCGAATCGATACGGCAGCGCTGGAGACAGTCGCTTGAGGAGGAAAAGGAGGCGCTTGCTGAATCCTTCACCAGCAGAGCCGGACAGGAGGCCCTTGCCACAGCCCGGCAGATAATCAGTGACCTTTCCGGCGCCACGCTCCACGAGCTTGTCGTTGCAGTATTTCTGGACAACCTGCACAAACTCGATGCCGTTGCCCGCGGGGAAATAATGTCCCGAATCAGCCACAATGGCGACCCCGTCGAGGTTCGCAGTGCCATGCCCCTCAGTGAACCGGACCGCCAGAAAATCCTCCAGGCTCTTGAAGACGTTTTCAACGAGGGGCTGTCCGTCACATTTGAGGTGGACGAATCACTCGTATGCGGTCTTGAGGTCAGAAGCGGCGGACGGCGCATCGGCTGGAATGTGGATGATTACCTTCACTCGTTGCGCCAGCGCGTCGACCAGTGGATGGCCCATGAAACCGGTTCCGGCAATCCGGACACCAAATAAGTTTGCATCCCACCGGCGGCATGAACAATTCCCTAAAGGATTTAATTTCTGAGTCCTTCGATCATATCGGAAAGGCACGGGAATCCCATCAGGCCCGCATGGGGGTGAGGGAATACGGTGTCGTCCGCAGTGTCTCGACCGGCATCGCCATGGTCGAGGGACTTCCAGGTGTCAGGTTTGAGGAACTGGTTGAGTTTGATGGCGGCATGCAGGGCATCGCCTTCAATGTCGACCGGAATGAAATCGGAGTGGTGCTGCTCTCAGGATACGAAAATCTCCGCGCCGGAACCCAGGTATGGAGAACCGGACGTGTCATGGACATCCCGGTCGGGAACGAACTTATCGGCAGAGTGATTGACCCGACAGGCAGGCCACTGGACCACCGGGGGCATATCGGATCGGGAAAGCGGCTGCCTGTTGAAAGGCCGGCTCCACCGATCATGGACCGGGCACCTGTCTCCCAGCCATTGCAGACCGGACTGAAAGTCATCGATGCCCTGATTCCTGTCGGGCGGGGCCAGCGCGAACTTATTCTCGGAGACCGTCAAACCGGGAAGACGGCCATTGCTCTTGATGCCATCCTCAATCAGGCGGATTCAGGGGTCATTTGCGTTTACTGTGCGGTCGGCCAGCGGTCCTCCGCGGTGGCCAGGGCCATCGCCGTTCTCAGGGAAAAGGGGGCGATGGATTACTCTGTGGTGGTTGTTGCGGAAGGCAATGACCCGCCGGGGCTCTCCTACATCGCTCCCTACGCAGCCACCTCCATAGCTGAGCACTTCATGGAAAATGGCCGCGATGTTCTGATCGTCTATGACGACCTGACCCATCACGCGCGCGCCTACCGGGAACTCTCACTTCTGCTGAGGAGACCTCCCGGGAGGGAAGCCTACCCAGGAGACATTTTCTATCTGCATTCAAGGCTGCTGGAACGCTCGACGCACCTCTCCGATGCCCGTGGTGGCGGATCACTCACCGCTCTGCCCATCATCGAAACGGAGGCCCAGAACATCTCCGCATTCATTCCAACCAACCTGATCTCGATCACCGACGGGCAGATTTTCCTCTCGCCGAACCTCTTTGAGCTTGGCGTGCTTCCCGCGGTCGATGTCGGCAGGTCAGTCTCCCGTGTCGGAGGCAAAGCCCAGCTCAATGGCTATCGGAGCGTCACCGGAAGTCTCAAACTCGCCTATGCACAGTTTGAAGAGCTGGAATCATTCGCACGGTTCGGAGCCAGACTCGACCAGGAAACCCTGGCAGTCATCGAACATGGCAAACGAATCCGCAGCTGCCTGAAACAGTCCGAAAATCGCCCTCTCCCGGCGCTGTCACAGTTGACCGTGCTTCTGGCTTTGTCACATGGACTTCTTGACAGCGTCCCGGTTGAAAATATCCCGGACTGCGAGGATTCACTGATTGCCGCAGCGAAGGACATTCCGGCCGGTCTGGTCCAGCGGTTTTACAATTCGGAAAATCTGACTGATGAAGACCGCAACATCATTCTTGACCTGTGTCGCCGGACCATCGAGTCCCTGGATGTTCAAAGCGGAAGCTGATTGATGAGTGAGAAGAGCGAACAGATCCGCCGGAAGATGCGCAGCGCAACCGACCTGCTTTCGGTTGTGCGGACCATGAAGACAATGGCGGCGTCGAATGTCACCATGTTCGAGAGGGCTGTCGATGCGCTGGGTGGTTATTCGGCGTGCATTGAGCTCGGACTGAATGCATGGTTCCGGTCAAAAGCAGATCATGGAGTCATTCCCAATCCGCGGTCCGATGGGCCTTCCATCCGGCACCCGAATCGTGCCACCGCGATAGTTTTCGGTTCCGATCAGGGACTTGTTGGACAGTTCAATGACCGGATCCGCGAGTTCACCACCGGATTCATGGAGACCCACCCCGCAGAATGGACACTTGTGGCGATCGGCGAGCGGGTGCATAACCGCCTCAGGGAATATGGATTGAGTCCCAATTCCTGCTTCCCGGTGCCGAATGATGTTCACGGAATCACGCCACTGGTCAGCGAGATCCAGATGAAGGCCGAAAGTCTTCGTGTTGAAGGTGAGGTGGAGGAGCTTCACGTTTTCTTCAACATCCCCTCCGGATCGACAACTTTTCAACCGCACCGGCTCAGACTGCTGCCTCTGGATGAACAATGGCAGCAGGAAATCTCCTCGCGGCCGTGGCCCGGTCCAAGCCTGCCGGAAATAGCCGGTCGTCCATCCCCGACCCTGCGGGCACTGGTCCGGTCATGGCTTTTCATCATGCTTTTCCGTGCCTGTGCGGAGTCCATGGCCAGTGAAAATGCCAGCCGTCTGGCGGCCATGCAGCGCGCTGAGAAAAATATCGATGAGATGCTGGAAAATCTGCAGCGAGAGTTTCACCACCAGCGCCAGATGTCCATTGATGCCGAATTGTTCGATGTGATTGCCGGGTTTGAAGCCCAGTCATCCAGGAAACACTGATGCAGCGCAGGGGTGACTGATTCAGGCGGTGTGTGCGGAAGCATACTGAATGGCCGCCACCAGTCGGTCGATGTGAGATCTTTTGTGCGTGGCGAAAAGTGCCATCCGGATACTCGGCTGCGACGCATCGGAATAGGACGGGAAATACTGACAGAGGATTCCTTTTCCGGCCATGGCTCTCCAGAATTGCAGTGCCTTGGCCGCATCGTCAAATGATCTGGACCAGATGGGCACCGGGAGGGCTCCAGTGGCAATTCCGCACTCACTCATCCGCTTTTTGAAATAGCTGATATTGTTCTGCAGGGACTGGTGGATTTCGGGGCTTGCAGTGAAAATCTCCAGTGCCATCCGGGTGGCGGCGGCTACGGGTGCCGGAGATGGCGTGGTGCCGGTGTATACGCATGAATCCCGGCGATTCACCTGATCATTGGTGAGGACGAACCCGCCATAACCGCCTATGGCTTTGCTGAGGGTCCCGCAGTGAAAAACCCTCAGATTGGAAAACCGGCACTGTGCCGGTTCAAATGGTCCACCGGGGATCCACCCGCAGTGGTTCAATGAGCCAAGGCCGTGAGTGCCCAGCACCCCGAATCCATGCGCGTCGTCCACAATCAGAATCACCGGCCGCCCTGATTCAAGGATAGGCTCAAGGCGGTCCCACATCGGCCCGGCACCGGAAATCGGAAACACCCCATCCGCAACCACAATCACGGGCCTGTCGTCCCCGTCTCTGAAGAGTTTGCCTTCAAGCTGACTGAAGTCCGGATCAATTTCCTGCACTGGCAACCCGGTCGACCGCACGGCCTCGCGTCCGGCTGGATGGAGGTTGGCGGTCATGAGAACCCCGCACGGGTCCGTTACATCGGGCCGCAGAATTTCGAGCGCAGTTTTGACCGACAGAAATCCTGTCGGGAGATACAGGCATTCCCTGTAGCCGGTGAAGTCCATCAGCCTTTTCTCAATGCCCTCATGATCGCTGGTGGAGCCCCATCCGGAACGGGAAGTGGCGGTATGAAGGCCGCAGGCCATTGCCCTCCTTCCGGCTTCGATGACTTCACCGTGAGTCTGAAGGCCAAGGTAGCCTGTTCCGCAGAAATAAAGAAATGGCCGCCCGTCCCAGTAAATTTCCGGCACGGGTGGCCATGTCATCCTGTCTGGCGGAACTTCAGGGGCCTTCATAAAACAGCGGGGACAATGTGACCGGTGTATTTCAACCGCAATAAAAATATTGTCGCGGGAACTGATAGGACCTTGAGACTGGCCACAGCTTGAGTAAGCTGTTCATGAAATGGCAGCGCAACCATACAACGACGAATTACTGCAGAAAGTGTGGGATGGCCATCGCATTGACGCGGACGAGGCGAAGGCTCTTTATCACCTCCCCCTTGGAGAACTCGCAATTCTGGCTGACCGCAGACGGCAGATCGCCAAACGTGACGCCTATGAAGGTCGCGGCAATCAGATCGTCACTTTCAACATCGACCGCAACATCAACTACACGAATATCTGCAACGTCTACTGCAAATTCTGCGCCTTCTACCGCACCGAAAAAAACGCCGACGCCTATGTCATCACCCGGGATGAGCTGGATCAGAAGATCAGGGAAACCCTGGACCTCGGAGGTAACCAGATTCTCATGCAGGGCGGTCATCACCCGTCACTCACACTTGACTGGTATCTCGAGACACTTTCCCACATTCGCGACACTTTCCCCACCATCAATATCCACGCCTTCAGTCCCAGCGAGTTCATCCACTTCCGGGATATTTTCGGCATGTCTCTCGAGGAACTGCTGGTGAAATTCCGTGATGCCGGACTCGGATCCATCCCCGGTGGCGGTGGAGAAATCCTTGTCGATCGCGTCCGCAAACGGATTGCACCCCTCAAGGCCATGACCGACGACTGGCTGGAAGTGATGGATATAGCCCACGGGCTCGGCCTCAACAGCTCAGTCACCATGATGTTCGGTCATGTTGAAACTCTGGATGACCGCCTCGAGCATCTCGAAAGGGTCCGCCGTCAGCAGGACAAATCGGGCGGGTTCACCGCGTTCATCTGCTGGACATTCCAGGCGGACAACACAAAGCTCAAAGCCGAACCGGTCGGAGCCCACGAATATCTCCGCATGCAGGCACTGAGCCGTATCTACCTCGACAACATCGACAATATTCAAAGCTCATG